>JBJLED010000001.1:0-20473 GCA_045566055.1 Candidatus Pelagibacter sp.
GCCTCTTTCAGGCTAACAAGTATCTTAGGTTCGGTTGCTTGGGCATTCGACTTTGCAATGTCAGGCTTATTCTTCCCACTTGTACTTGGTGTATGGTGGAAGAGAGCTACTAGAGCAGGTGCTATTGCTGGAATAGTTACTGGAATTCTTTCAGGATTGTTTTACCTATTATGGGTATATCCTAAGTTTTCAGTACCAATTTTCGGTGGTGTTAATGAGCCATTCTTGGGTATCGACCACTTAAGATTTGGTTTAATCGGTGCACCTATCTGTTTAGTGGTAATGGTTGTAGTTAGTTTAATGACTAAAGAACCATCTCCATCAATACAGAAAATGGTAGATGACACTAGAATACCAACGGGTAAACCAATCCTTGGTAAACAGTAGTAACTATTAATAATTTAAAATCAAAAGGGGCGATTTTTTCGCCCCTTTTTTTTTACCTAAATCATGATACTTTAAAAATATGATACCTACTTGGGCGATAGTTTTAGATTATATTCTAGGAACCATTATGTGGACTTTAATAGGTCGAGCATTTATGAATATTTTTCAAAGAGAAGACTCCACTTTTTTCTTTATGAGAGTTTTCGTCAAATATACAAACCCGATCATTAATTTGTTTAGATTTATTACTCCTAGTTTTCTATGGGGGCCTTTTATAGCACTTTATGTTGCTTGGTTTTTCTATTTATTTAGATTTTACGCAATGCCGTACATTTTAGGTTATGATGTGTGGGGAATGCTGGCGTTTCCACTTGAAAGTGATTTTTCAAGACAGCTTTATAAGTTATTCAACTAATACCTTAATTTTTTTGACAAAGTTTTAGTTTAAAATATAAACAAAATATGAGCGGTATAATTAAAATTTCACCTTCAATTTTATCTGCTGATTTCAGCAAATTAGGTGATGAAGTTATTTCATTAGAAAAAGCAGGTGCAGATTACATTCATATTGATGTGATGGATGGACACTTTGTTCCAAACCTTACTATAGGGCCAGAAGTAATTAAAAAACTTAGACCACTTACAAAAAAAACTTTTGATGTTCATTTGATGATTTCTCCAGTCGATAATTTTATAAAAGACTTTGCTAATGCAGGCGCAGATATCATCACTTTTCACCCTGAAGCAACCCCGGATGTTTCTAGAACAATAAAATTGATTAAAGAGCAAAATAAAAAAGTTGGTATTTCTTTAAAGCCAAAATCAAAAGTTGATTTAATCAAAGATCATTTGAATGAGATTGACTTGGTTTTAATCATGAGTGTTGAACCCGGTTTTGGAGGTCAAAAATTTATGCCAGAAGTATTAAAAAAAACAAAAGCTGTAAGAGATTTAATTAATCATAAAGATTTAAACGTAGATGTTGAAATAGATGGAGGAATTAACTTTGAAAATTGTTCCGAAGCAAAAGATGCAGGTGCAAATATCCTTGTATCGGGGTCTACTGTCTTTAAAGAAAATAAGGGTGACCTAAAAAAAAATATAGAAATTCTTAGAAATACTTAATAGATGTTTGCCCTAAAAAGTGTCTATTTCTATTTGGTCGCGTACCAAATAACATTAATAAAATTTTTCAAGAAATTATACTTTTCATCTAAAAATTATAATAGATCATTAGAAACTAAAACACCGCAACAAGTTTATTATAATCCAAATTCATTTTTGTTATCCATTATCACATCTTACAAAAATCAATCTTTTAAGATTAGTGATATTGATCCAAATATTTTTTGGCTCGAAGATAAAAAAAAAAGCACAGAGCAAATGCATAATTTTTTTTGGCTTAATCTTTTAGATAGGAAGACTGATCATGCTAAATTAAAAAGAATTATTTACGCTTGGATGTTAAAAAATTCAAAATATAGACAAAAAATTTGGGAAACTTCAACTTTAAGTGCAAGAATAATAAGTTGGATCTTAAATATAGATATTATTTTAAATAAAAGCACATTTGATTTTAGAAAAAATTTTTTAAATTGTATTATAAGCCAGACTAATCACTTAAAAAAAAATATAAGATTTGAAAAAAATCTTAATAAGAAAATTGAGATTTTAACCGCTATCATTTTGACCGGCCTTGTATTTAAGGAATACGAAGAAAATTTTGCTATTGGTATTAAAGAACTTGAAACACTTGTTAAAGTTTTTTTTGACGTTAATGGTTTTCCTTTATCTCGAAACCCTAATGATTTAGTTTTTTTCTCTAAATATTTTATATTCTGTAAAGAGACAATCAAAGATAGTCAGAAGTATGTTCCGGAATTTTTAGAGGATATAGTTGAAAAAAATCTCAATTGTATTCATTACATTAAAACACCTGATGATCGTCTGCCTTTATTTAACGGAGCAACTTCTGTTAATTTGAAACAAATTCAAAAATATTTAGATGATTTTAAACCAAATATAAAAAATAATAACTTAGGAGGTTTCTTCAAAATAAAACACAAAAGTCATTTTTTAATTATAGATGCTGATAAACCACCCCAAAAAAAATTTTCAAAATCTTATCAATCAGGGCCTTTATCATTTGAATATTTTTTAGATGGATTAAAAATAATTACAAACTCTGGATTTGGGTGCAATATTTCAAAAAAAATAGAGTTACTAAGTAGGCTAACCGCCTGTCAATCAACTTTAACAATAAATGACACCTCTATAACAAAATTTGAGAAAAACGAAGTGATTAGTAATATTTTTGGAAATTCTATTCAAGATAGTTTCAAATCTTTTGATATTACCTCAAAAAATGAAAGTGATATTGTGGGGTGTACAGCAACAAATAATGGTTATGAAAAAAAATTTGGTTGTACTCATAAAAGAGAAATATACTTGGATAAGAAAAATAATTATCTAAAGGGTACGGATCATATTTTTAAAGAAAAAGATGGGTATCCTATAAGATATGCTTTTAGGTTTCACATAAATCCAGAGCTAAGTGTAATCAAAACTATGAGTGGAAATAGTGCTTTAATTCAAATTTCTAAAAATAAATCTCTTATCTTTTCTATTGATGGTGAAAATTTAGATATAGAAAAAAGTGTATTTTTAGGTGAAAAAAAAATAATAGATAGTACTTGTATAACCATTAGTGGTAATTTAGTTAATAAAAATAAGATCTTTAATTGGGAACTTAAAAAAAATATTTAATAATGAATTTAAAAGTAAAAAACGCTTTAATATCTGTTTCCAACAAAGAAAACTTAGTTTCACTTCTTAAAACTTTAAAAAAATTTAAAATCAACATTATAAGTTCTGGGGGAACTTATGCTGCTATAAAAAAATTAGGTTATGAGTGCACAGAGTTAGCTAAATACACGGGGTTTAAAGAGATGTTAGATGGTAGAGTCAAAACACTTCACCCAAAAATACACGCTGGCATTCTTCACGATAGACAAAATAAAAAACACAAAAATGAAATGTCTAAACAAAATTTTCCAGCTATTGATTTAATTATTGTTAATTTTTATCCCTTTCAAAAAATAGTAACTAATACTGTGAATGCAAAAAAAATAATTGAAAATATTGATATAGGTGGTCCAACGATGGTTAGAGCGGCTGCTAAAAATTTTAAAAATGTAACTATAGTGACTAATAGAAATGACTATCATTCACTTATCAAAGAGTTAGAAACTTTAAAAGGAAAAACTTCTTTAAAATTCAGAGAACTAATGTCTTCTAAAGCATTTAGTTTAACTGCGTACTATGATGCAATGATTGCGAATTGGTTTAATACAAAACTCAAAATTAAATTTCCAGAAAGAATAACAATATTTGGGAGAAAATTACAAAAGTTAAGATACGGAGAAAATCCTCACCAACAAGGCTCTGTATACGTAAATGACTATAATGATAAACAATTAGACTTTAATCAAATTCATGGAAAAGAACTTAGTTTCAATAATTACAATGATATATTTGCGTCTTTAGAAATTTTAAATTCATTAAAGAGGAGCTCGGGTACTGTAATTATTAAACACGCAAATCCGTGTGGAGTTTCTGAAAATAAAATACCGTTAATTTCATTTAAAAATGCTTATGCCTCAGATCCGATAAGTGCTTTTGGAGGTGTTGTAGCTTGTAATTATAAAATCAATAGGAAGATAGCTTCGGAGATCAATAGAAATTTCTTGGAAGTGATACTAGCTAAAGGGTTTGATAAAGAGTCTTTGAAAATATTAAAAAGAAAAAAAAACTTAAGAATTATTGATATTTCTAATTATAAAATTAAAAATCATACTTCCATTAAATCATTTGATGGATCTTTCTTAGTACAATCGAAAGATAATATTGTGATAGATAAAAAAAAATTGAAGTGCGTTACAAAATTAAAACCAAGCAAAAAGGATTTAGCTGAAATACATTTTGCCTTCAATATTTCTAAGTATGTTAAATCTAATGCAATAGTGTTATGTAACAATTTTTCAACAATAGGTATTGGTGCTGGACAACCAAGTCGATTAGATAGCTGTAAAATTGCTGTTCAAAAAGCAAAGCAATTTCAATCTTCTAAAATTAGGAATTCTATAGCTGCGTCAGATGCTTTTTTTCCCTTTTCAGATGGAATAAACATTCTTATAGAAGCTGGAGTAAAAACAATAATTCAACCTGGCGGATCAATTAGAGATCAGGAAGTTATTAATGCTGCTGATAAAGCAAAAATTAAAATGTTTTTTACCGGCATTAGGCACTTCAATCACTAATCAATTTTATCTATCTTTGCAGCTAATATAAAGTCACTTTCTGCGAGACCTTTTATAGCATGTGTGAAAATTTTTATTTTACAATAACCCCACCCAAAAGAGATATCAGGATGATGATTTTCCTTTTCGGCTATATTCCCAACTTTATTTACAAATTGTTGGCTATCAACAAAATTTTTAAACTTAAAATTTTTAATTAAATAAAAACTTTTATCTGTATTACTTTTTACATCCCAACCATCAACTTTTTTTAAATATCTATGTATTTCACTTGTATCAAATGGAGGAATATTTCCTTCACATGCTACGCAATTCTTTTTTGATAGATCTTCCATAATATGGAGCGGGCAAAGGGGTTCGAACCCTCGACCTTCTCGTTGGCAACGAGACGCTCTACCACTGAGCTATGCCCGCAATAATTTATTATAGTATACAGCCTTGTTAGCGGTCAACCATTATAAAATGTCACTATCGGCTACAGCAATTTTTTTATATAATATTTATATGAAAAATTTTCCAAGTGTTATCCCAGTATTTCCTCTTAATGGAGTGATATATTTTCCAAAAACAAACCTTCCTTTGAATATTTTTGAACAAAGATACCTTGATTTGGTTAATGAAGCTTACAATAAAGATAAGCTAATGGGCATGGTGCAATCAAAAAAAGATGGCGATAATGTTTATAATGTTGGTTGTTTAGGAAAAATTAGTGACTATCAAAAAATCAAAGATGGAAGAATTTTAGTTAATCTAACAGGTATCACAAGATTTAAAATAATTGAAGAAATCTCTAATAACAAATTATACCGAGAATTTAAAGTTGATTATAATAGTTTTTTAAAAGACGTAGGTGAAAATAATGACGAAGTTGAAATTAATGACTTAATGGAAAAAGCAAAGATTTTCTTTAAAAGAAATGGTCTTTTACTTAATTGGATAGAATTTGAGAAATTAGATCAAATGCAAAAAATAAATACCTTAGCTATGATAGCGCCAATCACTAACGAGGAAAAACAAAAACTTCTTGAAACAATTTCTTTAGAAAATAAAGTTAAAATTCTTCAAAGTATTATCAGTTTTTATCTTTATGAAACTGATTTGAACAATCAAACTATTCAATAGTTCTAATTTGCAGATTTATTCATGGATTCGAAAAAATCAGAATTGTTTTTTGTATTTTTTAATTTTGATATTAAAAACTCAATACCGTCCATTGTTCCCATAGGGCTAATAATTCTTCTTAGCACATTCATTTTAGATAGATCATCTTTTTCAAATAACAATTCTTCTCTTCTTGTTCCCGATCTTGTGATATCTAATGCTGGATAAATTCTTTTATCGGCAACTTTTCTATCTAAAATTAATTCTGAGTTACCTGTTCCCTTGAACTCCTCAAAAATAACTTCGTCCATTCTACTTCCTGTGTCAATTAAAGCTGTTGAAATTATAGTTAAAGAACCACCCTCTTCAACGTTACGTGCTGCACCAAAAAATCTTTTGGGTCTCTGTAGCGCATTCGCGTCTACTCCTCCAGTAAGAACTTTACCTGAGCTTGGTATAACCGCATTGTAAGCTCTACCTAGTCTTGTAATCGAGTCTAATAAAATTACTACATCTTTTTTATGTTCAACCAAACGTTTTGCTTTTTCAATAACCATTTCCGCTACTGCTACGTGTCTTGAAGCTGGTTCATCAAATGTTGATGCTACAACCTCCCCTTTGACTGACCTTTGCATGTCTGTGACCTCTTCTGGACGCTCGTCAATTAGTAGAACCATTAGGTAGCATTCGGGATGGTTAGCAGTTATAGATTGAGCTATATTTTGAAGAATAATTGTTTTACCCGCTCTTGGGGGTGAAACAATAAGTGATCTTTGTCCTTTTCCAATTGGGCTTACTAAGTCAATTAATCTTGCGGTGTTATCAGGTTTTTTTTCAATTTTTGTTGTTTCTACTTCTAATTTAATCCTCTCGTTTGGATAAAGAGGTGTCAAGTTATCAAAAGCTATTTTATTTTTTCCTTTTTCAGTTTCATCGAAATTTATTTTATTTACTTTTAGTAGTGCAAAGTATCTTTCTGCATCTTTGGGGCCCCTGATTTCCCCTTCCACAGAATCGCCTGTTCTTAGACCAAATCTTCTAATTTGACTTGGGCTTACATAAATATCGTCCGGTCCTGGCAGGTAATTAGACTCTATTGCTCTTAAGAAACCAAAACCATCTTGAAGAACTTCCAGTACTCCAGTCGCTGTAATTTGTTCATTTTTTTCAGCTAATTTTTTTAAGATAGCAAAAAGTATCTCCTGTTTTCTTAAAGTACTTGGGTTTTCTATACCCAGTTTTTCAGCTTCACTTATAAGCTCGGCAGAATTTTTTTGCTTAAGTTCTTGTAAATTCATGAGGTTAATTAATTATTAGGAAAGTTGTTAAAATATATGGCTTTTTTATAAAAATTCAAGCTTTATTATAGAGGCTTAAAAATCACAACAAATACAACAACAATTAGTATAATTGTTGGGATTTCATTTATTATTCTAAAAAATTTTGAGGATTTTTTGTTATCGTTTGTTGCGAAATCATTTAAATATTTTCCAAGTAAGAAATGGTAATAAGTCAAAATTATCACAGAAACAGTCTTTATTTGCATCCACAATTCGGCAAAAACCGCAAACCCCAAACTTTGTATCAATAAAACCCCAAACAACCAAGATAGTAGCATTGCCGGCATCATAATGTAATTATAAAGTTTTCTTTCCATAATTTTAAAAACATCTCTTTGGGACTCATGATTTGCTTCGGAATGATAAACAAATATTCTTGGTAAATATAATAACCCAGCCATCCAAGAAATAACCGCTACTAAGTGAAGAGATTTAAATAAAAGATATAAATTCATTTAAATATATTTGGTTACTAATTTAGAAAATAAATCAATATGATCACTACTATCATTTAAACATGGTACAAGATCAAAATTTTGACCTCCGTTACTTAAAAAGCTTTCTCTACCTTGTATGTTAATTTCCTCTAGTGTCTCTACACAATCGGAAGCAAAACCCGGGCAAATAACTAAAAGGTTTTTGACACCTTTTTTAGGTAAATTTTCTAGTGTCTTATCTGTATAGGGAGTAAGCCATTCTTGAGGGCCAAACCTTGATTGAAATGTAGTTTCAATATTTATAGATTTATATTTTTCTTTCATTAACCTTGTAGTTTTGTGGCAATAACAATGGTAGGGGTCGCCTTTATCAAAATATTTTTTGGGAATACCATGATATGATGAAATAATTAGATCGGGTTTCCAATTAATTGACTCGACTTTTTTTTCTATGCTTTTAATAAGTGCGTCAATATAAAAAGGCTCACTTTCGTAATGAGGAATCACCTGTAGACTAGGCTGCCATCTCATGCCCATCAAAGATCTATAAACCTCATCACACACGGTTGCTGTTGTAGCTGCTGCATATTGTGGGTATAAAGGTAGGATAATTATATTTTCACAACCTAAGTCTTTAAGTGCGTTTAGCTTTGATTTAATACTTGGATTGCCATATCTCATTGCAAAATCAATAATAATACTATCGTTTCCGATTTTGCTATTAAGCTTCTCGGCCTGGCTTCTTGTGAAATATAAAAGTGGGGACTCGTTAGTATCTTTTTTCCATATTTTTTTATAAGCGTGAGCTGTTTTGGATGGTCTAAAAGTAAGAATAAATAAGTTTAAAATTATTTTCCATATCACTGGATTTAATTCAATGACCCTTCTGTCAGATAAAAATTCTTTTAAGTATTTTCTAATATCCCACCAACTTGTGGAGTCTGGGGTCCCAAGATTGATTAATAAAATTCCAATTTTTCCGAAGTTAACTTTAGGGTGATCATTTTTCATTTTAATATTCTTTGTAAAATTTGACTAATTTAGCTACTTTATCCGGGTCTGTTTCGGGAAGCAAACCATGCCCTAGGTTAAAAATATAAGGCAAACCCTTAAATATATCTAAATATTTCTTAGCAGAGGTTAAGAATTCATCGTTATTTAATAATAATAACTTTGGATCTAAACCTCCTTGTAGAACTACGTTAAATAGATTTTTTTTAACCCAATCGGGATCAACATCATAATCAAGACTAATGCCATCAGGTTTTACTATACTATTAAATTCCTTATAGTTTTCTTTTATACCCTTTGGAAAACAAATTATGGGAATTTTATTTTTTTTACAAAAATCTACAATTTTAAGATTTGGAATATAACAATAATTAGGAAGATCGTTTGGTGATATTAAACCTGCCCAAGAGTCAAAGATCTGGATAACATCTGCACCTGCGTTTATTTGGTTTTCGATATGTAAACAAATATAGTTATGTAATTTGTCTAAAATTAAATTAACTTCAAATTCTTTTGTTTTGATTTTTTTATAATTAATCTCTTTCTTGCTTTGTTTGGCTCCTAGCATATAAATTAATAAGGTCCAGGGTGCACCTACAAAGCCTATTAAAGATTTTTTTTTATCTAACTTTTCTCTTGTTTTTTGAATTGCCTTGTATACTGGATGTAATTTGTGTGTAAATGAAATTTTATCATTATTTAAAAATTTTTTAAAATTAAATTCTTCTAGTATTGGACCTTGATCCTTAATAAATTCTACTTTTTGATTTAATGCATAAGGGATCATTAGAATGTCGGAAAAAATTATCGCTGAATCTAAGTTAAACCTTTTTATTGGTTGTAAAGTTATTTCTGAACTTAATTCACTATTCAAACAGAGATTAATAAAATTTTTATTTTCTGATCTAATTTTTTTAAATTCAGGTAAATATCTACCTGCTTGTCTCATAAACCATACTGATTTGCAAACTGTCTTATTTTTTAATATTTCTTTAAGATTACTCATTAATAAATTAAAGTTTATAAGTGTAGTTGTAGGTGTAGCTCCTGTTAATTAGTTATATAACGATTTTTACAACATTTATACATGGGCAATTTAACAACTTTTATTATATTTGCTTAATTTTTAAGTTTTATTCATTTTATAAACATTAAAAAACCATTATTATTAACAATCAATAAATTGTTTAATTAGTGTTAATTAATGTTAGTAATTTTTCTTTTATTTTGAGAAACATGAAAAACATTAATTTGTTATAAGCTTATTAACAAAGATATGAACGAAAAATACAATGTATATCTTGTGTCTGACTCTACCGGTGAAACCTTAGATAGAATATTTTTATCTTTAAAGTCACAATTCGCAAATTTTGAATATGAGAAGAAAGAATTTGCTTTTATAAGAACCGAGCAGCAAGTTGACAAAATTATTAAAGAATGTGGTGAAATTGAAAATTCAATTATATTATATACAATAGTAGAAACAAAACTAGCAAAATACCTTGCAAACCAAAGCGAAAAAAATTCAGTAGCGTGTTTCGGTGTTCTCGGAAATCTAATATTAAGTTTTTCAAAACTCCTAAACCAGAAGGCCATTCATAAACCAAGTGCCCAACACGTTTTGGACGATGATTATTACAAAAGAATTGAAGCTATTCAGTTTACCATGTCACACGATGACGGAAAAAAAGTAGATGATATTAACGATGCAGATGTAATCTTATTAGGTGTAAGCAGAACAAGTAAAACCCCCACTTCAATTTATTTAGCAAATAGAGGTTATAAAACAGTAAATATACCATTGGTCTTAGAACAAAAAATCCCAAAAGATTTAATAAAAAATAAAACTTCTTGCATAATAGGATTAGTAGCTGACCCAGAAAGATTATCAGATATAAGACGTAATAGAGTTGCAATTATGAAAGATCAAAACCTTAAAGAATATACCGACTTAAACTTCATAAAAAAAGAGGTAGAAGGCTCAAGAAATTTATTTAAAAAAAATAATTGGCCTATTATTGATGTAACAAGAAGATCCGTAGAGGAAACTGCGGCCTCGATATTAAAAATTATTGAGATAAAAAAAAATAGATGAAAATTATATTAGCTTCAAAAAGTGGCGTGAGAAAAGAAATTTTAGATAAATATAAAATTGAAAACGAAGTTATAGTTTCAAATGTTGACGAGGAAGAAGTAAAAGAGTCACTGTTAGGTGAGGGTGCGGACCCACTTACAATATCAAAAAATCTTGCTGAAATTAAATCTATAAAAGTAAGTAATAAAAATCCCAATCGTTATGTTTTAGGCGCTGATAGTGTTATATCGCTTAACGGGGACCTAATTAATAAACCAAATTCTAGAGATGAAGCTTTTGATATTTTAAAAAAACTTAACAACTCAGTACATTACCTAATTAGTTCAGTTTGTATTGCTAATAATGGTGCAATGATATGGAATCATTCAGATTCTTCTGAGCTTAAGATGAAGAATTTAAACGAAGACGAATTATCTTCGTACTTAAATAAGATAGATACTAAAACCTTACTCGCTTATGGAGTCTACCAAATAGAAGCAGGCGGGTTAGAATTATTTGAGTACGTAAAAGGTGATAAAGATTCGATCATGGGTCTACCTATCAAGGAAATCATTTACTATATTAAGCAATTAAAAAAATGAAAAAAAAATTTGGAATAGTTGGCAAGCCTATTAAACACTCTTTATCACCGGTTTTACATAAATACTGGTTTAAAAAATATAGTATTAAAGCTGATTATGAAATTATAGAGGCCGATGATAAAGCATTGCCAGGAATAATTAAAAAAATTAAACAAGGAGAATATACGGGTATTAATGTAACTCTACCTTTTAAACAGAAAATTATTAATCATATCGATAAAATAGTTAACGATGCAGAACTTACGGGATCAGTGAACACAGTCCTTTTAAATAATAATAAAGTTGTGATCGGTGAAAATACAGATGTTTATGGATTGCAAGCTGCCTACTTAAAGGAAATTGAAAATAATTTTAATAAAAAAGCTCTAGTTATCGGTGCCGGAGGTGTTTCCCCTTCAGTTATTTTATCTATCAAAAAATCAGGTATTAAAGATATTTCTATAACAAATAGAACTGATGAGAAATGTATTTTTTTAAAAAAAAAATTTAATTTTTTAAGTATAATTCCTTGGGCAGATCTTGAGTTTGAAATAAAAAATTTTGATATAATTATTAACGCCACAAGCTTAGGCCTAAAAAATGGTGATGATTTCAATTTTAATTTTGCTAATACTAAAAACGAGGTTATATATATTGACACGATCTACAATCCTTTGGAGACTAAGACTTTTAAATATTTAAGAGAGGAGGGAAAAAGGGTGTTTAACGGTCTTGATATGTTTATCTACCAAGGGCAAAAATCTTTTTATTTATGGAATAAAGTTAATCCTGAAATTGATGATGGATTAATAGAATTACTAAATTCAAAACTAAAATGATCAAAATAGGAATAACAGGATCGTTAGCCTCAGGTAAAACAACTGCAGGCAAGATATTGTCTTTTAAAAGGGGACCTCTTTTTAGCGCAGATAAAGCTGTAAAAGAACTTTATCAAAAAAAAAACTTCAAGTCGCTAATTGCAAAACGATTTAAAATAAAAAACAATAATCAAATCAAGAAATATTTAAAAAACCTTATTTTAAAAAATAAAAATATTATTAAGAAATTAGAAAAAATAATACATCCCTTGGTGAGAAAAAAAATGAGAAATTTTACTTTACAAAATAAAAATAAAAAAATCCTTTTTTATGAAATACCCTTGTTGGTTGAAAGCAAACTAATAAAACATTTTGATGTAATCATTTTTATAAAAGCAAAAAAACAATTGAGGCTTAGAAGATTTCGGTCAAAAAGTGAAGATAAAAAGTTATTTAATGTATTGAACAACAAACAGATGAAGGACACAAAAAAAATTAAATATTGTGATTATGTAGTTGTTAATGAAAAAAATTTAAATATTTTAAAAAAAAATTTGTTAGCTATAATTAATAAGTATGAGTGAAGTTTTTTTAGATACCGAGACTACTGGTTTATCTTTTAGAGATGGACATAAAATTGTAGAAATAGCTTGTATTGAGACTAAAGATCTAATAGCAACTGGAAAAGTTTTTCATAAATTGTTAAATCCTAAAAGAAGTATGCCCGAAGAAGCTTTTAAAGTGCATGGATTTTCACAAGAGTTTCTAAGCGATAAAGAAACTTTTGAGCAAATCGCCGATGAATTATTAGACTTTATCAAAAACAAAAAAATTATAATTCATAATGCTTCATTTGATGTAGGATTTTTGGATGGAGAGTTAGGATTAATTCAAAAAGAAAAAATTAATAGAAAATTGGTAATAGACTCCTTAGAAGTCGCTAGAAATAAATTCCCAGGAACATCAAATTCTTTGGATGCTCTCTGTAAAAGATTCAATGTTGATTTATCTCGAAGAACAAAACATAATGCATTGTTAGACTGTGAATTGTTAAGAGAAGTTTATATTAATTTACTAGATGCAAAAGAACCTAAGTTTAATCTTTCGAATAATATTTCTGAAATAAATATTAATAAAGCAAAAGATTACAGTAAAAAAGTAGTCAAAATTTCTGACATTGAATTAAAAAAACATAAAGAGTTTTTAAAATCGGAGCTTAAAAAAAATTTTTACTGAGCTTTTCTCATTTTATATAGTTTTTTAAAATCAACCCTCTCACTGATTTTTACATCTTTGAATCCTGAGTTTTCAAATAAGAAAATAAATATCTTTCTTAATTCAGGATAAATTTTGCCGGGAACTTCAATAAGGATTATTTTTTCCATCTCTTCTTTAGATAATTTTTTTCCTTCTAACTCAATTATTGTTGAAAAAACAATTTTTGCATTAATCGTCTCGAAATCATCTCTTGTTGGTGAGATGCCTAAGCTTGTTAAAACTTCTATAATATTTTGTTTAGCTTGAGAGCTTTTTATATCAATATTAATTTTATAATTAGCGATGTCTTTTGAAAGTAAAAAAAATGTTTTAGGATTTGGAATATTAAAGTTTAACTCTTTTATGTATTTTCCTATAATTTTATAACTCATCTTTATTATTTTCAATTACCTCGCCATCAATAGTTTTATTTTGTGATTTATTATCGTTTTTTGTTTTCTTCCTTAAAGTTAAATTAAATAAAATTTTTCTTGTAAAAGGAATAAGCAATAAGAAACCAATAAAATCGGTAAAGAAACCAGGAACAATTAGCAAAAAAGCAGCAATGGCTATGGAAGCACCCGACATTATCTCATAAATAGGTGTTTTGTTTTGGTATAGATTGATCATTCCGGACTTCAATGTTTGTAATCCTTGGTGTTTTGCAAAATATAGACCAATTATTGCAGTTAAAAAAATTAAAGCTACTGTGTTCAGGGCTCCAACTACCCCCCCCACTTCAATTAATAGGTATATCTCTAAAGCCGGAAGGCATATAAATATTAGAAAAAATGGGTTCATTTGTCTGATACAAAATTATATGATTAATGTATATTTATCAAATTATGAGTAACAGTTTTGGCTATATAGACATAATTTTATTAGGAATGATCGCTGGATTTATCATCTTGCGCCTACGAAGTATACTAGGTAGAAAAACAGGTCATGAATCCAAAGTTTATCCTGGTTTTGCTGAAAAAGAATTTAACATACCTAAAAATGAAGTTAAACCAATTAAGCAAAATTTAGAAATTTTAGAGGGTAATGAAAAAAAAGAATTTTTAAGAGGAGCAGAAATTGCTTATGAAAGTATTTTAAGCTCCTTTGCTGTTGGTGATCTGATTAAATTGAAGAACTTATTGTCTTCCAATATGTTTTCAAATTTTTCCGATGCTATTAAGGTAAGAAATAAAGAAGGTATAAAATCAGAATTTACCTTTATTGGTGTCAAAGAATCTTCTGTAGAAAAATATGAGAAAATTAAGGACAATTTATTTGCTACGGTAAAGTTTGTTGCCGAGGTAATATCAGTTAAAAAAGACAAAGATAATAAAATAATTGAGGGTAATCCAGATAAAATTAAGTTCGTTACTGATAGTTGGAAATTTACAAGAAACATTAAACAAAAAGATCCTAATTGGTATTTGTCTGAAATTATCAGCAAGTGATAAAAAAGAAAGAACCTAACCAAGAAGATAAAAAAGCCTGGGAAGAATATATTAAAGATCCTTCCGATATTTACGATAAAGATCAAAGTACCTTGAGCAGCATTCAGAGGAAAGTGCGCTATAAATTTGATTTACACGGGTTTACTTTAGATGAGGCGAATAACAAGGTAAAAGAAATTATAGAACATTGCATTAAAAATAACTTTAGAGAATTATTACTCATCACCGGAAAAGGTTTACATTCCACAAGTGATAAAGACACATTTATATCTAAGAACTTAGGAAAATTAAAACATTCTGTACCTGAGTTTATAAAGACAAATTCAGAATTAAATAAGCTTATTATTTCAATTACTGATGCTGATAAGAAAGATGGTGGTGCAGGAGCAATTATAATTAAGTTGAAAAATTTATAATATAAATTTAGATAAATCTGTATCTTTTACTAAGTTGCCTAAATTATCTTGTACATATTTTTGATCAACGGTAATTGTTTCGCCCGCTCTATCAGTTGCATTAAAACTAATATCATCTAAAACTTTTTCAATAATAGTATGAAGTCTTCTAGCACCTATATTTTCAACTGATGAATTTACTTCAGCTGAAATCTTAGCAAGCATATCAATTCCATCGTCTGTAAATTTAAGATTCACGTTTTCAGTTTTTAGCAGTTCTTTATATTGTTTTATTAAGCTGTTATCAGGTTCTTTAAGAATTCTTTTGAAATCCTCTTCTTTAAGCGCATCTAATTCAACTCTTATTGGCAATCTACCTTGTAATTCTGGTAATAAATCAGATGGTTTAGCTAATTGAAATGCCCCAGAAGCGATGAATAATACATGATCAGTTTTAATTGGACCATGTTTAGTGCTAACAGTTGTACCTTCAATAAGTGGAAGCAAATCTCTTTGCACACCTTCTCTTGAAACGTCTCCTCCTACCCTATCACTTCTTGCGGAAACTTTATCAATTTCGTCTAAAAATACAATTCCATTTTCTTCAGTTGCTTTTTTTGCTTCAGTAATAATTTTATCTTCCTCAATCATTTTGTCTGACTCTTGAGCAACTAAAATGTCATGAGATTCTTTAACGTTCATTTTTTTCTTTTTACCCTTTTTACCACCCATAGATTTTCCAAGAATGTCTCCAAGATTTACCATTCCAACGTTTCCACCAGGCATCCCAGGTATTTCGAAACTTTGAAGGGGAGAAGAAGTGTTTTGAACTTCTATCTCAATTTCATTATCATCTAAGTCACCAGTTCTTAATCTTTTTCTAAAGCTCTCTCTTGTTGCAACACTTGCTTTGTTACCAACGAGTGCATCTAATACTTTTTCCTCCGCTTTTAACTCTGCCTTTGCTTTAACTTCTTTTCTCTTCTTTTCTCTTTCCATAGCTATAGCAATCTCAATTAAATCTCTTATAATTTGTTCTACGTCTCTTCCTACATAACCAACTTCGGTAAACCTTGTAGCTTCCACTTTTATAAAAGGAGCCTCTGCCAGTTTTGATAATCTTCTTGATATTTCGGTCTTACCTACACCTGTAGGACCTATCATTAAAATATTTTTGGGCAGAACTTCATCCCTCATCTCATCCGATAGAGCTTGTCTTCTCCATCTATTTCTTAAGGCAACAGCTACAGCTTTTTTTGCATCCATTTGACCAATTACATATCTGTCTAACTCGGAAACGATTTCTCTTGGAGATAAAGCACTTACCTTTGAAGTTTTTTTATCTTTTTTAACTACTTTTAAATTTGTTACTTTATTTGGAGGTGTCATTTTAAACTTTTTCTACTGTTACGTTGTTATTAGTAAATACACATATGTCAGATGCAACTTTAATAGATTTTCTAGCAATATCTTCTGCGCTCATATCAGTTTCAGCTAATACTTTTGCAGCTGCAAGTGCGTAATTTCCACCTGATCCAATTCCAATTATTCCATCTTCTGGTTCTAATACGTCTCCTGTTCCAGAAATTATAAAACTATGTTTTTTATCTGCTACAGCCATTAATGCTTCTAATCTTCTTAAAAATTTATCACTTCTCCAATCTTTTGCTAACTCTACTGCAGCTCTTTGTAAATTGCCTGCATGTTTTTCAAGTTTAGCCTCCAGTCTTTCAAATAGCGTAAGAGCATCGGCTGTCGACCCCGCAAATCCTGCGATCACTCCCCTACTCTGAATTTTTCTTACTTTTTTGGCTTTACTTTTTAAAACAGTATTACCTAAACTAACTTGGCCGTCTCCAGCAACTACAGTTTCACCATTTTTTCTAAGTAGGACAATTGTTGTTCCATGCCACTTTTCAGCTGTATTCATATTGTTATATGTGGAGATTAATTTTGGATCTTCAATAGTAAATCTGATTTATTGATAAAATGACCGATTATATATATATCAAAGATAAATCTGAGATAATTTATGGCAAGAAAAGCAAAAATCAGTAGAAAAACAAAAGAAACCAGTATTTCCGTTTCAGTAAATCTAGATGGTAAAGGTAAATATAAAATTAAAACTGGAATAGGTTTTTTAGATCACATGTTAGAACAACTGTCTAAACATTCTTTAATTGATTTAGAGGTAAATGCGAAGGGTGACACACATATTGATTTGCACCACACTACTGAAGACACAGGTATAGCTATCGGGGAAGCTATTAAAAAAGCTGCTGGAAATCGAAAAGGAATAAGAAGATACGCTTCAACAATGATACCAATGGATGAAACATTAAGCAGAGTTTCAATTGATGTATCTAACCGACCATATTTAATTTGGAAAGTTAATTTAAAAGTAGAAAAATTAGGTGAAATGGATACAGAACTATTTAAAGAATGGTTCCAAGCTTTTTCACAATCTGCTGGTGTCACTTTGCACGTAGAAAATATTTACGGTGAGAATAGTCACCACAAAATTGAGTCATGTTACAAAGGTTTAGCTAGATCATTAAAAGATGCTCTAGAAGTTGATAAAAGAATTAAAAACTCAATACCTTCGACCAAAGGTTCTATTTAAATTTGATGAACGTCACAATTGTTGACTACCAATCGGGCAATATAAGCTCAGTCATTAACTCTTTCACAGAGGTCGCCAAAGACAAAGTTAACTTAGAGGTTTCATCGGACATTAAAAAAATTAAATCTAGCGATAAAATAGTTTTACCAGGCCAAGGATCATTTAAAAGCTGTGTTGACTCTTTAAACAGTATCAGCGGTTTAGTTGAAACGCTTAAAGAATTTGCGATTACAAATAAAAAACCTTTATTAGGCATTTGTGTAGGTTTACAAATGTTTGCGGACATTGGTTATGAGGAAGCAGAAACAAAAGGATTAGGTTGGATTTCTGGTAAAGTTTCTAAAATCGATAATCAAAACGGAAAATTTAAACTTCCTCATATTGGCTGGAACGAGATTGAAATTCAAAAAGAAAGCAAAATATTCAAAGACATAAAAAATAAATCTCATATGTATTTCGTACACAGCTATGAATTCATCCCTGAAGATCAATCAGTCATTTCAGCGACAACAGATTATTCATCAAAGATTGTCTGTTCAGTCGAAAGAGACAATCTATTTGGAACACAGTTTCACCCAGAGAAAAGTGATAAAACTGGATTAAAAATAATTGATAACTTTATAAAACTTTAATGAAAATATTCCCCGCTATAGATATTAAAGACAAAAAGTGCGTGAGATTAATCAAAGGAGACTTTGATTGTAAAACTGAATATGAAACTTCTCCCATAGAACAGGCAGGCAAATACAAAGATAATGGTTTTAAAAATTTACACATTGTTGATTTAGATGGAGCCCTAACAGGTAAGACAGTTAATTTAGATATTATTCAAGAAATAGTAAGCAAGTATGATTTGAAGATCGAAGTAGGTGGCGGCGTTAGATCTATCGATAGCATTAAAGAATATATTAATGCAGGTGTTGAGAAAGTAATTTTAGGAAGTGGCGCTATTAAAAATAAAGAATTTCTAAAAGAAGCTTGCGAAAAGTTTAAAAATCAAATCGCTCTAGGATTAGATGCGAAGGATGGAAATCTTTCCGTCTCCGGTTGGAAAGAAAATCTAAATATCGGAACTTTAGACTTTCTTAAAGAAGTCAACAACTATGGAGTGAGCAGAATTATTTACACAGATATAAACAGAGATGGAATGAAAACTGGCCCTAACTTTGATGAGACAATACAAATTGCAGATCTTTCAAATTGTCCTGTTGTGATTTCAGGAGGCGTTTCTTCAATAAACGATATTAAGAAAGCTAAAGAGTTAAAAAATAATAAAATTGAAGGCATCATTGTCGGCAAAGCCCTCTATGATGGTGATATTAAACTAGATGAGCTAGCGAAGGAGACCAGTGCTTAAAAATAGAATTATACCTTGCCTTGATGTTAAGAATGGAAGAGTAGTTAAAGGTATTAACTTTGTTGAATTAAAAGATGCCGGAGATCCAGTTGAACAAGCTAAGATTTACAGTGATGGTGGAGCTGACGAGATTTGTTTTTTAGATATTACTGCATCAAATGAAAACAGAGAAACAATTATTGATATTGTAAGAAAAACTGCAAAAGAATGTTTTGTTCCTTTGACTGTCGGTGGTGGTGTTAGAACTATTCAAAATATAACTGATTTATTATTAGCTGGCGCAGATAAAGTTTCAATAAACACAGCAGCAGTTAAAGAAGTTAATTTTGTAAAAGAGGCGTCTAAGAAATTTGGCTCTCAATGTATTGTTGTAGCCATAGATGCTAAAAAAGTCTCAGATAATAAATGGGAAGTCTTTACTCACGGCGGAAGAAATAAAACAGGTATTGATGCTATAGAATTTGCTAAACAGGTAGAAACTAATGGAGCTGGTGAAATTTTATTAACTTCCATGGATAGAGACGGAACAAAGTCTGGTTATGATATTGAACTATTAAAAGTAATTACAGACAGTACTAATATTCCTGTTATTGCTTCTGGAGGTGTAGGCACTTTAGACCATCTGTATGATGGTATAGTTAAAGGTGGTGCGAGCGCTGTTCTTGCTGCCTCTATTTTCCACTATGGTGAATACAAAGTTAAAGATGCCAAAGAATATTTGAATTCCAAAAATGTTTCGGTAAGATTATAAAATGTTTGAAAATCTAGAACAGTTAATAAAGATCATTAGAGAAAGAAAAAGTTCTTCTCCGGATAAATCTTATACGAATAAACTTCTCAACGATAAAAGCTTAAGCGTTGCAAAAGTTAAAGAGGAAATAGGCGAACTAATTGAAGCTGTTGAACAAGATTCTAATAAAATACATGAAGCAGCAGACGTGCTTTATCATTTGATGGTTTATCTTGAAGCAAATGATATTAAAATAGAAGATATAATGAGTGAACTTAAAAAAAGACAAAAATGAGCTACGATAAAAATAATATTTTCGCCAAAATTCTTAGAGGAGAAATTCCTTGTAAGAAAGTTTTTGAAAGTGATCATGTTTTAGCTTTTCATGACATAAATCCTCAAAAGAAGGTGCATGTATTAGTAATCCCAAAAGGTGAATATGTTGATCTAGATGATTTTAATAATAAAGCATCAGATAAAGAGATTGTTGAATTAAATAAAGCGGTTACACACGTAGCAAACTTAATGGGCTCAAAAGATAAAGGTTACAGAGCTCTTACAAATATTGGTAGCGATGGAGGACAAGAAGTTCCTC
>JBJLED010000002.1:0-17793 GCA_045566055.1 Candidatus Pelagibacter sp.
ACCACAGAGCCATCAACACCTGCGTTAGCTGTAATTTGTCTGATTGGAGCTTGTAAAGCTTTTTTAACTATTTCAACACCAGCTTTTTGGTCATCACCTTTTACCTTCACGGCATCTAAATCTTGTACAGCATAAAGTAGGGCACAACCACCACCGATTACCACTCCTTCTTCAACAGCCGCTCTTGTAGCATTAAGCGCATCTTCAACTCTATCTTTTCTCTCTTTAACTTCAACTTCAGTTGCACCGCCAACTTTAATTACGGCAACACCACCAGCAAGCTTAGCTAATCTTTCTTGAAGCTTTTCTTTATCATAGTCAGATGTGGTTTCATTGATCTCAGCTCTTATTTGATTACATCTTGCTTCGATATCAGATTTTTTACCTTCACCAGCTACAATTGTACTGTTCTCTTTATCAATTTTAACTTTTTTACAAGAACCTAGATCACCAATTTTTACATTCTCTAGTTTTATACCAAGATCCTCTGAGATTACTTGTCCACCAGTTAGAATAGCAATATCTTCTAACATTGCTTTTCTTCTGTCACCAAAGCCTGGAGCTTTAACAGCTACAACTTTTAAACCACCTCTTAATTTATTTACTACTAAAGTTGCTAAAGCTTCACCTTCAACATCTTCAGAAATAATCATTAATGGTCTGTTTGCTTGCACCACAGACTCTAAAAGAGGAACCATAGGCTGCAGATTAGTTAATTTTTTTTCAACCAAAAGAACCAAAGGATTATCTAGCTCAGTTGTCATTTTTTCAGTGTTAGTTACAAAGTAAGGAGATAAGTAACCTCTATCAAATTGCATACCTTCAACAACATCAAGTTCTGTTTCAACACCTTTTGCCTCTTCAACTGTGATTACACCTTCATTACCAACTTTTTGCATCGCCTTTGAAATCATATCACCAATTGATTTTTCACCATTTGCTGAGATTGTTCCAACTTGTGCAACTTCTTCATTGGCTTTAACTTTTTTTGAAGATGATTTTAGTTTTTCAATAACATGATCAACGGCTGTATCTATGCCTCTTTTAAGATCCATGGGATTCATTCCAGCTGTTACATATTTTAATCCTTCAGCAACAATAGCTTGAGCAAGAATAGTTGCAGTAGTTGTCCCGTCACCAGCATTGTCATTAGTTTTGCTTGCAACTTCTTTTACCATTTGAGCACCCATGTTCTCAAACTTATCTTCAAGTTCAATTTCTTTCGCAACAGAAACACCATCTTTTGTGATCTTCGGCGCACCATACGATTTATCCATTACAACATTACGACCTTTTGGTCCCAATGTCACTTTCACTGCGTTAGCAAGTGTATTAACACCTTTAAGCATTCTCGATCTTGCGTCAGTGTCAAATTTAATTATTTTTGCCATTTTCCTCTCCTCTAAAGTTTATTTTTTACTTTTTGAAATTCCCATTATGTCTGACTCTTTCATAATGCTGTATTCTTTACCGTCAATTTTTACTTCTGTTCCAGACCATTTTCCAAAAAGAACTATATCACCAATTTTTACATCCATTGGTGAAACTTTGCCTTCTTCATTTTTAGCACCAGGTCCTACAGCTACAACCTCACCTTCTTGGGGTTTTTCTTTTGCAGTGTCAGGGATTATAATACCACCAGCAGTTTTCTCTTCGCTGTCTAGAACTTTAATAAGCACACGATCGTGCAGGGGTCTAAATTTCATATACATTTTCTCCTATAAATTTTTATGTAGTGTTGATATGGTATGTTTTAATAAGATTTCAAGGGGCAAATATCATTAAAAAGACCTAAAAATACGTTATTTTATGAGCATAAAGAAGAGAGAATAAGCAAATTGAAAGAACTTAACCATTTATCAGATATATACAAAAACTATGACACCTTTGTAATAGATTTATGGGGCGTGATACATAACGGTGTGATGCTTAATCCAAAAGCAATTGAGGTCATTAAGCAATTAAAAAATAACTCAAAGAAAATTGTATTTTTATCAAATGCACCAAGGCCTAGCTCAAGGGTAGTCGAGTTTTTATTAAAAATGAATATGGACAAGAAATATCTTTCAAATGTTATGACCTCGGGTGAAGCTGCCATGCATGCAATAAATAAAAATCAGTTTGGCAAGACATTTTATCATTTAGGTCCACCGAGAGATACTTCTGTTTTTGAGAAAGTAAAAGATAATAAAACTGATCTTGAAAAATGTGACTTTATTTTATGTACAGGTTTATTTGATGAGTGCGAAAATGACCTAGAATATTATAAAAAACTTTTAAAAAATTATGTTTCTAAAAAATTAATCTGCACAAATCCAGATTTGACAGTTCACAGAGGTAATGTAGAAGAACTGTGCGCTGGGTCTATAGCAAGAATTTTTGAAGAATTAGGGGGAGAGGTAGTATATTTTGGAAAACCTCATAAAGAGATATACAAAATGTGCTTTAATTCAGATGAAAAAGTTTTAGCGATAGGTGACAACTTAAGAACAGATATTAAAGGAGCTAATAATTTAAACGTAGATTGTATATTTATATCAGATGGAGTTCATCGAGATGAATTTAAAGGTGCTTCAGAGCTAGAAAGTCTTCTAGAAAAATATAAAGTAAAAGCAAACTTTTTTCAAAAAGAATTTAAATGGTAATGAAAATTTATAATAATGCAAATTTAAGTCGCAAACATCTTAACGGCGTAATAGCTATAGGTAACTTTGATGGATTACACATTGGTCATCAAAAAGTTATAAGAGAAGCAAGACAAAAAGCTAAAAAATTTAAATTACCTCTAGGTGTTATGACTTTCGAGCCTGTACCTGTAATGTTTTTTAGTAAAAAAAAAAAAGACCACAGAATAAATTCACTTCAACAAAAAAAGTCTCAACTTAAAAAATTAAAATTAGATTTTTTGATAATAATTAAGTTTAACAAAAAATTTTCATCTTTATCACCAGAGCAATTTATTAGTAAAATTATTAATAAAAAGACAAAATGTAGATATTTATATGTTAGTAGAAATTTTAAATTTGGCTTTAAACGTCGTGGTAATATAAAAACTTTAAAAAATTCGAGGAAGAATTCAATTACAAAAATATAATAACCAATCCTTTTAAAAAAAATAAAAAAACTATTTCATCCACAATCATAAGAAAAAAAATTAGAGCAGGTAAAATTGAGGAAATAAATAAATTATTAAATCGTTTTTGGTGTATTGAAGGAAAAGTCATTAAAGGAAAAAAAAGGGGACGTAAAATAGGTTTTCCTACATGCAATATGACTCTAAATGATTATGTTATTCCCAAGCTTGGCGTATATGCAGTAAAAGTTAATTTTGACAATCTTAACAAAGCAGGTATTGCTAATATAGGTTATAGGCCGACATTTAAGGGCCAAAGTCTATTATTAGAAACAAATATCTTTGGAATTAGCAAAAATTTATATAATAAAGTAATTAGTGTAAGTTTTAAAAAATTTATAAGACCAGAAAAAAAATTTAAGAATTTTGAATATTTAAAAAAACAAATAAAACTTGATATAAAGCAAGCAAAAAAATAAAATGTCCAAAGATACTTTGCAATTACCTAAAACAGCTTTTTCTATGAAAGCTAGCTTGCCGAATAAAGAACCGGAAATTTTAAAAAAATGGGAAAAAAATAAAATTTTTGACAAATTAAGAAAAAATTCCATAGGTAAAGAAAAATTTGTCTTACATGATGGCCCCCCGTATGCAAATGGCCATATACATATGGGAACTGCTCTTAATAAAATTTTGAAGGACATGATAACTCGTTTCCATCAAATGAATGGAAAAGACTCTGTTTATGTTCCAGGATGGGATTGTCATGGACTGCCTATAGAATGGAAGATTGAGGAACAATACAAGAAAAAGAAAAAAAACAAGGATGAAATTCCAATTAAAGATTTTAGACAAGAGTGTAGAGAATTTGCAAAAAGCTGGATTGATGTACACATAAAAGAGTTCAAGCGATTAGGTGTAGTAGGAGATTTTGAAAATTATTATTCCACTATGAGCTATGAAGCTGAAGCTCAAATAGTAAGAGAATTAGGTAAATTTCTATTAGACGGGAGTTTATACCAAGGCTTTAAACCAGTTTTATGGTCAACAGTAGAAAAGACAGCCTTAGCTGATGCAGAAGTTGAATATTTAGATCACACTTCTAATACAATATACGTGGCTTTTAAGATTAAAGACACAAGTAAAGATTTTTTAAAAGATGCTAGCATTATTATTTGGACTACAACGCCTTGGACAATTCCAGCTAACAAAGCATTAGCCTATAATAGTGATATAGAATACTCAGTTTTAGAAGTCGAAGATCTTGAACATTTTAAAGACAAAAAGATTGTAGTAGCAAATAATCTTATTAGTTCGATCATTAAAGAATGCTCTATAAAAAATTACAAAGAGTTAAAAACTTTCAAAGGATCTGAATTTAAAGGAACTATCTGTAGCCATCCATTTGTTAAGATGAATTATGATTATGATGTGCCAATGTTAGATGCCCAATTTGTAAATTTAGATCAAGGAACAGGAATTGTACATTGTGCTCCAAGTCATGGTCCAGATGATTTTAATTTATGTTTAAAGAATAACATACCTTCTTTATACACCGTTGATAATGCAGGTCTTTATACTAAGGAGATACCTTATTTTACAAACACTCATATATTTAAGGCAGATCCTATTGTAATAGAAAAGTTGAAAGAACAAAATAAATTACTTAAAAACGACAAACTCAATCATAGTTACCCTCATTCCTGGAGGTCTAAAGCACCTCTGATTTATAGAGCAACTCCCCAATGGTTTATTTCAATGCAAAAAAATGAACTAAGAAATAAAGCTATTAAAGCTATCAATGATACAGTTTTTTATCCTAATAAAGGAAAAGAGAGACTGCTTTCAATGGTTGAAGGAAGACCAGACTGGTGTGTTTCTCGTCAAAGAGTTTGGGGAGTTCCGTTACCGATCTTTATTAATAAAAAAACGAGAGAACCTCTGAGAGACAAAAAAGTCATAGATAGAATAGCTTCAATTTATGAAAAACAAGGATCTGATTGCTGGTTTACAGATGACCCTAAAATATTTTTAGGCAGTGAATATAACCCAAACGATTACGAAAAATTAAATGATATTGTTGAAGTGTGGTTTGATAGTGGATCAACACATAGTTTTGTTTTAGAAAAAAGAAAAGATTTAAAATGGCCAGCAGACATGTATTTAGAAGGTTCTGATCAACATAGAGGTTGGTTTCATTCATCTTTACTAGAGTCTTGCGGAACAAGAGGGAAAGCTCCATTTGAAAGCATACTTTCGCATGGCTTTGTTGTGGATGGCAAAGGGATGAAAATGTCGAAATCAACGGGTAACGTGATTTCACCTGAAGATATTTTAAAAAATTATGGCGCTGATATTCTTAGAGTTTGGGTTGCCTCCTCTGATTATGCGGAAGATTTAAGAATTGATAAAAGTATTTTGACTCAACATGCAGAGTCATACAGAAAAATAAGAAATACCTTTAGATTTATGTTGGGAAACTTAAAGGACAAATATGAAAAACAAGATTTTGAGAAAATAGACTTAAAAGAACTTGATGAGTTAGAACAATATATATTGCATAAAATTTATCAAATAAGTAAATCTGTAGAAGTAAACTTAAAAAATTATAATTTTCATAAGTTATATAAAGAATTATTAAATTTTTGCACTTTAGATCTTTCATCTTTTTATTTTGATATAAGAAAAGATGTTCTTTATTGTGATGGTCTTGACTCAAAAAAAAGAATTAACTGTGTCAAAATTTTAAATATAATTTTAGAAAGCTTACTTAAATGGTTTGCTCCAATTTTAGTTTTTACAACCGACGAAGTATATAGTTTGGTAAATAAAGACGAAAAAAATATACATGAGCTTTCTTTTGTAGATGTCCCAAAAAAGTGGGAGAATAAAAAATTAAATGATAAATGGGATCAATTGTTTAAGATTAAACAGGAAGTTAATATAGCAATAGAAGCAAAAAGATCATCAAAAGAGATCGGATCAAGTCTAGAGGCTGAAGTTAAGTTAAGTGTAAATGTGAATAAATTTGAGTTTTTAAAAAATTTAGATCTAGCAGAGTATCTTATTACATCTAAAGCAGAAAAAATTCTTTCAGAAAATGAAGAAATAAAAATTGAGGTGAATAAAGCAAAAGGCAATAAATGTCCTAGATGTTGGAAAATTTTAGAACAAAGCTGCACCAGATGTTCCGACCTAATTTAAAATGAATTTTTCAATCAGCTTTAGAGAATTTAAAAACTATTTATTTAAAAAAGATAATTTATTTTTCTTAATATTTGCAATAATTATTTTTTTTTTAGATAGACTGTCAAAGTTGAAGATAATTAATAATCTTGATGAAGCTCCTTATTATGTGAATGATTATATTAATTTTGACCTTGTCTGGAACATAGGAATTGGTTTTGGGCTTTTAAGCACAAATTCTTCTTTACTTTACAACTTTGTTACAACGCTCATTGGAATAGTAATAATATTCCTAATTTATTTTTTAATAATATCGAGTAAATTAGATAAATTTATTTATTCTATCATTATGGGTGGAGCGATAGGAAACTTTTATGATCGAATCATATACAAAGCTGTACCAGATTTTATAGACATACATTATGGTGATTTTCACTGGTTTACTTTCAACATAGCGGATATATTTATTTCCATAGGTATTATAGTGTATTTACTTAAGGACTTAGTTTTTAAAAAATGAACAGGTTATTTTTAACAATATTATTTCTTTTTACTGTTTCATGCCAAAGCATGGGAGACGCAAAAAAAGTTTTGACCAATCAAAAGATAAAAACAGCAGATGAATTTTTAGTTAAAAAAAAAGAACCATTAGAACTTCCTCCAGAATATAACAAAATACCTGAACCAGGTTCTATTGAGGTAAAAGAAGATAAAAAACTTTCAGAGAATGAAAAAATAAAAAAAATTTTGAAAGCACCCGCTACAGAAGATATTAACAATAAGAACGCAAGTTCAACAGAAAAAGCAATTCTAAATAAAATTCGTAAGTGAAAGAAAATAAATTATTTTTAAGTAGTAAAATTGTAAATTTAAAGAATTATTCTTTAAAAAAATTATCAAGAAGATTCGATAAAGCATTTTTTGAAATAGATAAAAAATTTAGCAACTCACAAAATTTTTTTAATTTATTTAGCAAAAACTATAAATTTAGCTTTAAATCAAAAGAACTTAATAAGTTTAAAAAGTTTAAAAAAATTGCTTTAATTGGAATGGGTGGATCGATTCTTGGCTCAATGGCTATACATAATATATTTGAAAATAAAATTAGAAAAAAACTTTACTTTTTTGATGATCTTAACGAAAAGAAGTTATTAAATTTTAAAAAAAGAGAAAACTTAAATAAAGTGCTTTTTTTGATAATATCAAAATCAGGAAACACTATTGAGACTTTAGCAAATACTTTTTCATTAGAAATTTTAAAAAAAAATGCAAAAAATGTCATAATAATTTCAGAAAAAAAAAATAATCAATTGTATGCGCTGTCTAAAAAATTAAATTTATTTTTTATTGAACATAAACACTTTATTGGGGGAAGGTATTCAGTACTATCGGAAGTAGGTATAATTCCAGCTTATTTAATGGGCTTAGATGTTAATAAACTTAGATCTAATATTACAGGTGTTTTAAAGAAAAATAAAATGCCACTGCGAGAAAATTCAATAAAATTAACGAATTTATTAAATTCAAAACAGTTTAACAGTTTAATTTTATTAAATTACGCTCCACAATTAGAAAAATTTCTTTTCTGGTGCCAGCAATTAATTGCTGAAAGCTTAGGAAAAAAATTCAAAGGTTTCCTACCTGTAGTTTCAAGTGCGCCAAGAGATCATCATAGTTTATTACAATTATATCTAGACGGACCAAAGGATAAACTTTTTTATATTTTTAGCTGTGACGAACAAGTAAAACAAAAAATTAATATTAAAAAAAAGTTTAATTCTAAAAGTTATTTGAATAAAAAAAGTCTTAGTTTTATAAAAAATGCTCAAAAAAATGCTTTAATTAAATCATTCAATAAATACAAAATACCGTTCAGAGAGTTTAAGATAAGAAAAATTAATGAGGTTATTCTGGGTGAATTATTTTCATATTTTATTTTTGAAACAATTATAGTGGGAAAATTAGCTAAAATTAATCCTTTTGACCAACCAGCTGTAGAACAAGTTAAAATTTTTACAAAAAATTATCTCAAGTAAACAAAGCAAATATAAGTTTTGCCCTACCATATTTCTTAATAAAAATTATTTTAAGTAATTTATCTAGGGAGTCGGAAGATTTATTTTCTCTATGAATTATTACTAAATGGTTTTGTTCAACTATTCTATACTTTTTAATCAAATTAAGATTTTCAACATACTTTTTATCAGCATAAGGAGGATCTAAAAAAAAAATGTTAAATTTTTCCTTTTTTAAAATAACTAAAGTATCTTCAATTTTATTATTAATTATTTTTGTTTTATTAAGAATGGAGTGATCGGTTAAATTTTTTTTTAAAACATTTACCGCGCTCTTATCTTCTTCTATAAACACAACTTTTTTAGCTCCTCTAGAAATACATTCTATCCCAAAAGAGCCAATACCAGAGTATAAGTCTAAGATTTTGGCATTATCAATTTTTATATTAAGTTGATTAGAATGTTGAATAATATTAAATAAATTTTCTTTTACCACATCCTTCAATGGTCTTGTTCTTAAATTTTTTAAATATTTAATTGATTTTCCTTTTAAAAAGCCACTGATAATTCTCATTATTGATTGTTTATCACTTTCCACCCAATATCTTTTCTATAAAAACCATCTTTCCAATTTAATTTTTTAATTATAGTTACAATTCTTTTTCTTATTTTAAGAAAATTATTACCAGTAGATGTAATATTTAAAACTCTTCCACCATTTGAAATAATTTTTCCATCTCTATGTTCGGTACCAGCATGAAATAAAAAATCCTTTTGCGATAAATCAATTTTATTTAAATTTTTAATAATTTTATTTTTCTTATATTTACCAGGATAACCCTTCGAACATATTACTATTGTCATACTTTTATCTTTTTTCCATTCCATTTTTATTTTATGCAGTTTATTTTCAATAGCACTAGTTATAACTTTTAAAAAATCAGTCTTTAATCTTGGCAATATTACCTGACATTCAGGATCACCCATTCTTACATTGTACTCAATTAAATAAGGTTCATTATTTTTAATCATTAATCCAACGTATAAAAATCCATTGTATGGACTTTTTTTCTTTTTTAAGGCTAAAAGAGTTGGTTTGATTATTTTAGATAATATTTTTTTTTCAAGCTCTCTATTTATAATTGGAGCTGGCGAATACGCCCCCATGCCACCAGTGTTGGGACCTTTATCTTTTTCGAAAACTCTTTTATGGTCTTGAGCAGTTCCAAAAAATTTAAAATTTTTATCATCTACAACTAAAAAATAACTTGCCTCCTCACCATCCAAAAATTCTTCAAGAATAAGTTTATTTGATGATTTAAATTTTCCATTTATAATTTCATTAGAAACATCAATCGCTTTTTTTCTTGTCTCGCAAATCGTAACACCTTTTCCTGCAGCTAAACCATCTGCTTTAACAACAATAGGAAAATCACATTTATTTAAAAAATCTCTTACTTGTTTTTTATTATTGCAAATCTTGAATCGAGCAGTTGGGATATTATTTCTAAAGCAAAGATTTTTCATGAATGCCTTAGAACCTTCTAACTTAGCTGCGTATCTATTTGGACCAAAAACTTTGATTTTTTCTCTCTTTAGGAAATCCACTAGCCCTTTGACTAAAGGCTCTTCTGGCCCTACTAAAACTAAATCGATTCTATAAGATTTAATTAAAGAAAGTATTTTTTTAAAATCTAAAATGTCTACATCTATATTTGTTGCGAATTGTAATGTTCCTGCATTTCCAGGAAAACAGAAAATTTCATTAATTTTTTTTGAATTATATAATGCTTTACATAAAGCATGTTCCCTTCCACCACTACCAATTAACCCAATATTCATTTATGTTTATATATTGTATAATTTATCGATGTTAAAAAAAAAAGCTAAACTTATTTTTAAACACAATTATTTTGAAATCGTGGAAGAAGGCGACCATGTACTTTGCTCAATAACCGGTAAAGAGATCCCTTTACAAAATTTAAACTACTGGAATGTAGACTTGCAAGAAGCATATTTTTCACCGATAGAAGCGAATGAACGTTTTAAGAGTCTTAAAAGATAAAGTTTTTATTTCCATCTGTTATGTGTCCAAATCCATTGTCCTGGATTTCTAATAATCATTTTTTCTAACACGGTATTTAGTTTTTCAGTCAGTTTTATCTTATTTGCATAAAGTTTTGGATTAATTGGACTATTAAATTCAATATCAAATTTTCCATCGTTTATTCTTTTAATAAAAACAGGAATAATTTCTAAATCATATTTAAATGCAAGCTGGGCTGGCAATGTGGTAGTTAGAGCCAAGTTGTTAAAAAATTTTATTTTTTCACCTTCGCTTACTCTTTGATCAATCATCAAAGCTACACTAAAATCTTTTTGTATGTATTCAATTGCTTTCCTTACACCACCAAAACCTTTTTTTATATAATTTTTGCAAACATATTTTTCTCTTAAATAATCCATTAATGGATTTAAGAAAATGTTATTTAGTGGTCTATAAATAGCAGCAAGTTTAATATTTTTTTTTGTAATTTCCATTGTCATTAGCTCATAATTAGCAAAATGACCTGAAACAAAAATTACCGGTTTATTTTTTTTCTTAATATTATTTAAAATAGATTCGTTTATAATATTAATATGTGAATTATTTTTTTTAAAATAGTTCAGAAAAATGTACTCGATGAAAGTCATTCCATAATTTTTCCACATATTTTTGAATATTTTATTAGCCTCATGCTCTGAAATGTTTTCTGAGTAAATATTTAAATTTTTTTCAAATATTTTTTTTGATTTAAATAATGGTCCCAAAATTAAAAAAATCATTGAAAAAATCTTTCTACTTAAGAAAATTCCTACAAGACGACCAAATATAAAAAAAAGAAATATTAATAATGATTGGATTAAATATGTAATTTTTTTAATCATAAACTTTTAAAATTTTATTCAAAAATTTTTTTTTATTTTTTATTTCAAAAGAAAGTTTTAAGTAATTTAAATTTTTTAAATTAAATTTTTTTAATTTAAAATAATCTTTTTCTGTCATAATTAATTCACAGTTATTTCTTTTGGCTTCATTTAATATAGAAAGAATTTCATTTTTTTTAAATTGGTAGTGGTCTGGAAAAATTAATTTTTTTTCGATTCTCATATTTAACTCTGAAAGTAATTTGAAGAAATTGTGTGGATTTCCTATTCCTGCAATTGCTATTAATTTTTTTCCTCTAAATTGTTTTGAGTTTATTGGCTTGTAACTTGAGTAAAAAATATTTAATTTTTTGTTAATTCCTAAAATCTTTTTTTCAAATTTAGCGTTTTTTTTCCCATTGATTAAAATCAAATCAACTTCTTTTAAACTATTTAAGCTTTCCCTCAAAGGACCCGCAGGCAAAATTAATCCATTTCCTTCAAGTTGATTATGATTAAAACAAATTATGTTTAAATTCTTTTTAATACTACAATCTTGAAATCCATCATCTAGAATGATTGTATTAAATTTTTTTTTTTCAGCTTCTCGTATTCCTCTATGTCTATTGTTATTTAATATAAGATTCTTAAATTTTTTTTTTATTAAGCGGTACTCATCTTCATGCGCAGCATAAAATTTACGTAAAATCACTGGCTTTTTTCTTAATCTAGTTAATTCTTTGGCGACATAAATGCTCGCAGGTGTTTTGCCTGTGCCTCCTAAATAGATATTTCCGATACAGATAATGGGAATATTAAAATTTTTTTTTAATATTAATTTTTTTCTAAGTAAAACAATTACAAAAAAAACTAATGAAAAAGGGTATAATATTAGGGACAGAATATTTATTTTTTTATCCCAAAATTCTGGTTTATTGAATGTCATTTGGTAATATTTTACTAATATTTTTCATTGTATCTTTTAAAACTTTTTCTCCTAAATCATTAATTAAATCTGACCTACCATTTTCACTCTTGGTATTATTTTCCAAGTCTTTTAAAAGGAAATCATGCAATTCATTTGAATTATTGACTTTTGTTGAGATCCCCTGATTTTCGAAAATGTCATAAATTTCTTTAAAATTATAAACATAAGGTCCGTGATATATCTTGCAACCTAATTTAGCAGCCTCGATAGGGTTTTGACCACCTTCTTTTTCTAGTTTTTTAATCAAAGATTTTCCTATAAAAACACTTTTTGCAAAATAAAAATATTTTTGCATCTCTCCGAAAGTATTAACAATGATAACTTCTTTATTTTCTAAAATTCTTTCATCCTTATTAAGTATTTGAGACTTTAAACTAAAATCTTCACTGAGCTTTTTAATTTGGTTGACTCTTTTTATATGTCTAGGAAAAATAATTGTTACTATATCCTTGAATTTTTGTTTAATTTTTAAATGAGTTTTTAAACAAAAAGCCTCTTCACTGTTATGAGTGCTTGCAGCAATCCAAAATCTTTTTTTTAATAAAGTTTGTTCATTCTGGTTAATTATTCGATCTGTATTAATTTTACTGAAAAGCTTTATATTGCCATTTAAAATAACATTTTCTATTTTAAGATTATTTAAAAATTCTTTAGTTTCTAAATTTGAGGCTAAAAATAGGTCAATTGAGCGAAAAATCTTATTCGTTGACTTAGGAAATAGCATCCATCTTTTATAACTTTTTTTTGTTAATCTTGCATTGATAACACACAAAGGTATTTTATTTTCTTTAGATGTTAATATTAAATTTGGCCAAATTTCAGAGTCAACTAGAAAAATTGCATTTGGTTTCCATAGGTTTAAAAATTTTTTAATAATAAATTTTACATCTACCGGAAAAAATCTATGAGTAATGTTATTGAATTTTTTTAACTCATCGTTCGCTAAATTAGCCGAGCTTAATGTTACAGTGGTTATTAGAAATTGTATATTTTTATAATCTTTATTTAATTCTTCAATAACAGGCAATATACTTTTAAATTCTCCTATACTAGCAGCGTGAAACCAAATGAGTTTCTTTTTAATATTTCTTTCTACATTAAAGTTTTTTACAAAAATTTTTTCCTTAAATCTCACTTTATCTTCCTTTCCTACAAATCTTCTAAAAAAAATAATAAAAATAAAAATTGGATAAAGAAGTGTTGTTGTAACTCTATAAAAAAGAATCATTCTAATTACTTTATTTGTTTTTGATATAATGATTTGTAAGTTTCACAATTATTTATTAAATAATCATGGTTTCCAGAGTTAATCACTTTTCCTCGATTTAAAACAAAGATTTTATCAGCATTATGAATTGTCGACATACGATGTGCAATTACTAAAGTTGTTTTATTCTTTGTTAAATTCAATATTGCGTTCTGAATTATTTCCTCAGAGTCCGCATCCAAAGAAGACGTTGCTTCATCCAGAAGAATAATAGGAGATTCTTTTAAGACAGCTCTTGCAATTGATATTCTTTGTTTTTGTCCACCAGAAAGCCTAACTCCATTTTCCCCAATAAATGTATCATATTTCTCAGGGAGTTTATCGATAAATTCATCTGCAGCAGCAAATTTACATGCATTTCTAATTTCTTCTTCTGAAGCATTTTCCGTAGCGTAAGAAATATTATTTTTTATTGTATCATCAAATAAAATAACATCTTGACTAACTAGTGAAAGATTTTTTCTTAACGAGTTTAGCGTGACACTTTTAATGTCTTGACCATCTATCTTGATCGATCCTTCTTGTGGGTCATAAAATCTCGGTAAAAGGTTAAATATAGTACTTTTACCTGCTCCACTATGGCCGACAAAAGCAGTCATAGCATTACCTATTATTTTTAAATTTAAATCAATAACAGCTTTTTCATTGGTATTTTCATAATTAAAATTTACTTTTTGAAATTCAATTTCAGATTTTTTAATAATTAATTCAGGAAGGTTTTTATTGTTTGAAACATGAATTTTTTTGTCAATAACAGTACTAATTCTTTTAAAAGCCGCCGCACCTTGATAAACACTCATATTTAAAGTAGCTAAAGACCTTATTGGTTGATAAGCCAGCATCATTGCAGCTAAAAAAGAAAAGAAGTTATTAACACCAAGCTCACCGGAAGAAATAAGTTTTCCTGAAAAAATTATAAAGCCTGCAATCATGAATCCAGTTAAAGTCTCCATAATAGGTGTTGCTCTAATCATAATACTACCAATTTTGATATTTTTTTTTACTAAATCATCAATAACTTTTTCTGCTTTAGAATTTTCTTTATCTTCTTTTTGATAAATTCTGATCATTTTTGAAGCTTTTAAAATTTCAGATAAAAAAGATGCAAGAATTCCTGATGACTCTCCAGCTTTACCAGTAGCTTTCCCCACCCTTTTTGCTAAAGATTTTGCTAAAGTTCCTGCAAAAGGTATCATAAATATTGCAAACAAGGCTAACTTCCAATTTTGGTAAAACATTAATGACACCAAAGCTATCGTCGTGAAACTATCTTTCATGATATTCAAAACTCCAGTGCTTACAAAATTTTGAACTTGAAGAGTGTCAAACATTACATTTGAGATATACTTACCTGAATGCCTATTTTCTAAAGTTTGAATATCTGCAAATAAAATATTTTTTGCTATTTTTTTTTGTAATTGACCCGCAACTTCTTGACTCACTGTGATAATATTTTTTCTTGCAAAATATAATGACAAGCCTTTACTTGAAAATGCAAATATAATTAAAATTGGAATTAGAAAGGCATAAGTTTTATCCTGATCAATAAATATTTTTTTTACTGCTGGATCTAAAAGCCAAGCTATACCAGATGTACTTCCTGCAACAATTATTGATAGAATAAGAGCTATAAATATTCTAGGTAAATGCCTTTTTACATATTCATTAAATAACCGTAATATTAAAATTTTTACTTCCTCAAATTTCATTTTATAAATTTATTGATAATAAAGTTAAAAATAATATAGATCCTGATATATTATTGAATTTAAATAGCTCTAAACATACTTTTGGTTTATTTTTTTTTAAATTTAGAATCTGATAGCATAAAGTAAATGAAAACATAAAAAATAATAATGTAAAAATATTAAAACCCATATTATTTCTAAAAAGGTAAATTAAAATTAAAATAGTAATCATGTATGTCATGGTTATAAATTCCTTAATATTTTTTTTGAATTTAATAGCAGTGGATTTCAAACCAATTATTTCGTCATCGTAAATATCTTGCACGCCGTAAATGGTGTCATAACCCAATGTCCAAAATATGGCTGATAAGTAAAGAGTCCCAATCTCATAACTAAGGTATCCATTTGACGCTGTCCAAGCCATTATTATTCCCCAATTAAATGTAAAACCTAAAAATAATTGCGGCCAGTAAGTTATTCTTTTCATATAAGGATAAAGAAACGCCGGGATCATTGAGCCAATCCCAAGGCAGATAGTTAATAAATTAAATTGAATTAAAATTAAGAATGCCAAAAAACAAAGAAACACTACATATAGCAAAGAGTAAAAAATAGATATTTTCTTTGAAGCAATCGGTCGATTCTTTGTTCGCTTTACCTTTTTATCAAAGTTTACATCAACTATATCGTTAACAATACAGCCGGCGCTTCGCATGAGAACAGAACCAAGAAAAAATAAAATTAGATAATAGACGAAAAGTTCAAAATTTTTATTAATGGAATAAGCATACGCTAAACCCCAAGAACAAGGCCAGAATAAAAGCATAAACCCTATTGGTTTATTTAATCTTGTTAGTTCAATGAATATTTTTATATGTTGCATGAAATATTACTTGTAAATATCAAACAGTAACTTCATAATCAATTTGATTCGATATGGATATAGATTACACAGTTGCAGCATTAATGTTTCCAGCTATTCCCTTAATGATGACGATGTACAGCAATAGATTTCATACATTAAGTGGATTAATCAGGAAGTTACATGATCAATTAACCTATGATAAAATAACTCCTCCACAACTGGAAAATCAACTACATGTTCTTAATAATAGAACAAACCTTTTAAAGTACACAATGGGCTTTGCTGCTTTTGGTTTTTTATTCAATATGACAACAGTTTTATTACTTTATCTTGGTAACTTACAAACTGCTAGGTTAGTTTTTGCAGCTTGCTGTTTATGTATGATTATTTCTATATTTTTATTTTTACAAGAAATAAGACTTTCAAATCAGGCCTTAAAGTATCATTTGAGTGATATGGACTCGATGAAAAACGATTTATAATTATTTATCTTCTAATAATTTTTTTTTAAATAAAGAAATACCTTTACTTTTTTTATGATCGTAAGACTCATTAAAAGTTTCTAATTGCCAACCTTGCATTCTAGTTACAATTATTTTTAGATTTTCCTCTTTCCAATCATTTGTTGTGTTTTCATCTTTCCATTGTCTTTTTTCCTCATTGGTTCTAGCGCAACCATAGCAATAGCCTGTAACAGGGTCAGTCCTGCAAATACTAATACAAGGAGAAATTATTTTTTTTTCCATTATGGAATTAAAATAGCTGGGCCTGTAAGTTTTCTAGCTTCTAAATCTTCATGAGCTTTTTTTGCATCTATCAAGCTATACTCTTTAGAAATTTTAATCTTAATTTTACCAAATTTTACTTTTTCAAATACTGCGTCCGCACCAGCTTGAAGCTCTTTCCTATTAGTAAAATATTGGCCGATCGATGGTCTTGTTAAGTAAAGACCTTTTGGTTGAATATCTTTTGGAACGTTAACCGGATCTAAAGGACCTGATGCATTTCCAAAACTTACCATCATTCCTCTAGTTTTAAGACATGCTAGTGAACCATGAAAAGTATTTTTTCCAACCCCATCAAATACTGCTGGGACTCCATCATTGTTTGTAATCTCCATTACTTTTTTTGAAAAATCATCTTTAGTATAGTTGATGACATGTGCGTAACCATTCTCTTCAGCAATTTTAATTTTTTCATCTGAACCAACCGTTCCTATAACTTTTGCTCCAATACTGTTAGCCCACTGTGCAAATATTTGACCAACACCTCCTGCAGCTGCATGAAATAAAACAGTTTCCCCAGCTTTAAGATTATAAGTTTTACAAAGTAAATAATTGGTAGTTAAACCTTTAGTCATTAAGGTTGCAGCTTGTTTATGAGATATTCCTTCTGGCACTTTTACTACAATCTTAGACGGTATAATTCTTTGCTGTGAGTAAGCTCCGAGAGGTACTGAAGCGTAAGCAATATTATCACCTATATTAAATTCTTTAACATTTGATCCAACTTCTTCTACTTTACCAGCAGCTTCTAAACCAATTCCACTTGGCAACTTTAGAGGATAAAGCCCTGATCTATGATATGTATCAATATAATTTAATCCGATTGCGTGATTAGTAACTTTTATTTCATCAGGACCAGGTGTATCAATCTTAACATCTTGAAGCTCTAAAACTTCAGGTCCACCATTTTTTTTTATAATTATTGCTTTTGGCATTGGAGGAACGTACTTGAACTTTTAATATTTAGCAAATGTTCCGTTATTATAATCTTGAACAGCTTCTAAGATTTCAGCTTTAGT
>JBJLED010000003.1:0-17450 GCA_045566055.1 Candidatus Pelagibacter sp.
CTTTTGTAACCATGTGAATTGGTCCGCCGCCCGCTTGTACTTCTTGAATGAATGCGTGGTTTCTTAAACATGTTGGAGTTGGATGATGATCAATATATTCACCAACCATATTTTTAGTATGTTCATACCATTTCTTCTCATAATTTTCTCCATTTGCATTTTGAGTATAAGTTTTTAAATGTAAAAAGTAGGCACCAACAGGTCCGTAACCATCTTTAAATCTACATAAAACAATTCTGTTTTCCATTTGAGTCATTTTAGCTCCAACAGCTATTGGAAGAGCGTAAGCAGAACCATTACTCCAAGGGGCATACCAAGTTCTTCCCATTCCTTCACCTACTGCTCTAGGTTTGAAAATGTGTGAAGCCCCACCCGCTGCAACAATTACAGCTTTAGCTTTGAAAACATGATAGTCACCTGTTCTCATATTAAAACCTACTGCTCCGCCTATTCTATTTTCTTTTTCATCATCCATTAAAAGATGAGTGATCATTATTCTGTTATAAATTTTGTTAGCAGATTTTTTTGCTGCCTCAGCAACGATAGGTTTATAGCTTTCTCCATGAATCATTATTTGCCATTTACCTTCTCTTAAATATCTTCCGGTCTTTTCATTTTTCATCATAGGTAAGCCCCATTCATCAAACATATGAACTGTAGAGTCTACATGACGAGCCATGTCATAACCTAAATCTTCTCTAACCATTCCCATTAAATCATTTCGCGCGTATCTAACGTGATCTTCAGGTTGATTTTCATCCCACTGCATGCCCATATAACAATTGATTGCATAAAGACCTTGCGCTACAGCACCACTTCTGTCGATGTTAGCTTTTTCAACGCAAACTATTTTTAAATCTCTTCCCCAGTGTCTAGCTTCGAAAGTGGCCCCTGTGCCTGCCATTCCTCCACCGATAATTAAAATATCGCTCTCTTCAATGTGAGTTTTTACATTAGCCATTAATAATAAACACCTTTCTTAAATGAATCTTTACTTACAGTTGGAAGATCTCCATCAATATTTAAACCTTTTGGTTCTGTATAAAGTCTTTGAGTAGTTATCTCACCTTGATTTGGTTTGTCTTCCTCCGCTAATTTAGGAATAAATTTGCCCCAAGGTTTAGTTGTAATTGGTGAAACGAAATTTTTTTCTGTTCCGTTTCTGAATTTTATTCTCCATGAAATAGTTCCCTTTTCTTCTTCTCTTCTTACTCTTACGCTATGGCCCATTGGTGCAAAGTCTGCATAACCTCGAACATCTATTGCATGATTTGGGCAAGCCTTTACACATGAATAACACTCCCAACAAAAGTTAGGCTCAATGTTTTTCGCACGTCTAATTGTTTCATCAATATGCATTATATCTGATGGGCAAATATCTACGCAGTGCCCGCAGCCATCGCATCTCGTCATGTATACAAAAGTTGACATAAATTATTTTTTTCTCTTTAAGTTTAATAACATAAATTTCCTAATAATGCTTTGGTTGTTCTCTTTTAATTCCTAGACCAAACTGCTCTGGAGCATCGGCGGGTGGTGGCAAATTGTCTCTAGAACCATCTGCTTCTGCTAAATTTTTTTGTATCGCTGCACCAGGTTTATAAAACATATGAGCAAATTTAGACCAATAAACTCCTCCAAATAAAACTAAATTTGAGACAATAAATAAAATTAAAAATAAATAACTTAGACCATTCATTCCTGAATGTTGTGTGTATGACCATGCTAAACCGGATGTTGCACAAGCTAACAATGCTAAAACAAATAAGTCTGCTTTAATAATTCTATACCAAGGATGTGCTTCAGCTGACACATCTACTCTTAAAAAAAACCAAAACCAGTATCCACCTAAACAAGTTAAAATTGCACCTAAATGCCATAAAGCTGTTAGAGTTGAAGGAGTTTCAATACCAACAGATGAATAAGAAAAAATTAAAATAGCTGAGCAAATCCAAAAAATAATTGTTCCGTACATACCTAAAACATGTGCTAACCTTCTTTTGCCCCAACCTAGTTCTGAGGTTGTTGCAATATCATGAGCAACAGTTTTCAAAATAACTGCAGTTTTTTTCCCAGCTGTTAATTCAACTTGAGCATTTTTTTTTGCTTTTTTTGCGTTTTCAAAAAAGTATTTAACGTTTTTCTTATGAAGAATATCGACTAACACTCCAATCAAAGTAAGAGCTGCCATAGCTAAAACAAACCCCTGCATTGCAATCGCTGGAACTATTTCTGCTAGAGTGGAAAAAGGATTGTTAGTTATCATTGAGCTTTTATATATATGCGCATTTTAGAGGTCAAGTGAGAATGGTTATCATCTATTTAAGTTTACCCTCTTTTCTCATCTGTTCTCTAATTTTTGTTGCTGAAATTTGTTGAGTTTTCTCGTCTAAGACGATCTCTTCAATTTTATACCCAACACCCCTACCATAACAAATGTTAGTTATATTAGGTACTAAAGTCACTTTTATTCTATTCTTATAATCTTTAAGCGCTTCAAAAATATTTTTTTTAACAGTTTCAAAATCAAAAGGGTTGTCATCAACACCTTTAACATCTCGTACCATAATATTTACTTGCCCTGTTTTTTTAAGAATTTCCTCAAAAAGTTTTTGGTGGCCAGCGTGCCAAGGTTGCCAGCGACCAAGCATTTGTGCTGTAGGTTTTTTATTATCCCAGACATAGTTTTTGTCTTTAGAATTATCCATAATAGTCCTTAAATGAAAAAAAATTACAAATCAAATTAATTCGTTTCCCGTAGGTAATTTATTCCAATACAATATTTTGAAAACCTAGTCTCTTTTAAGTTAATAATTTTTTCAATAAAATTTTTATCAATATTTTCTCTCTGGACTTTAACTTCTAGAATATTTTGTTTAATCTTTTTAGAGTTATGAAAGCTTTCATCTGGAGATAAAAACTCTATTTTCCTGTCTAAAGTTATTCTTCCTACATTTTCAAATTTGTAATAACTTCTTAAGTATTTTACTCTTATTTTTTTTTGAACATTTTGTTTTATTCCTAATTTTTTAAGGTTCTTATGAAGTTCATGATTATCAAAAATAAAATTTTTAATAGTAACTTTTTCCCTATGGTAATTGTTTGTAGTTTTAATCTCGAGGTTGTCTAGTTTTTTATTATTGTAACCCCTGATTCTAATCTTAAATCTTGGTGTAATCCCTTCTTCACTTAAATTAAAAAATTGTAAATCTTCTGTATCAAAATAAACACTTTCAACTATTCTATCCGGAAAAAGTTTTTTTAGTTGATTTTTATCAATCAATTCATGTTTTTCTTTTGAATTGATCAAAAATTTTATTTCATGTCTTTTTTGATTGTCTTTAAATAAATCCATAAATTTAGTTTTCCTTAGAAATATTAATCTCTGATAAACCATCTAATTGTTTGAGTGTAGCGTACTGCTTGCAGTCGAAATCTTTCACATTTATTTTTGAACCTTTAAATTCTTTTTTTTTATTATAAGCTGCAAAACATACGTTCATGCTTTCCATATTTACTCTTTTTACATCTGTTATCGCATCATCTTTTGAGGCAATTCCAATATTTGTGAAAAAGATATTTCCATAATCTAGACTAAATTTAGACCTTTCTCCTACAGAAAAGCCTTTATCGCCACAATTTTTTAAATTGGCTTGCTCAATCTTATACTTGCCAAATGAAAAATCTGCACAATCATTTTTTGCATTATTTACTTTTAAATTTTTTACAAAAATATTTGAAAAATCTACATCTAAAGCATCAAAAAAAGAATTGTTTATATCAATCTCATTTAAATTACCCGAAGAGTTTTTAATATTAATAGAGTCTTCACAAATCATATTAGAACTTGATAAAGAAACCTTATCAAAATCAGAATCAAAAAAATTTACACAACCAGTTAATAAATTTTTATCATACCTTGAGTTTTCTAAACTTTTACTTTGATTTTCAAAATCGCGAGTGAATTTAAAATTTACATTATTAAAATTTCCTTGGATAAAAATTTTAGCTTCACTATTCTGAAATATAAACTTTAAATCTTCACCGCTAATATTTTTCTTCACAAAATAATATGTTCCTTTTTTATCCATTATGAATTCATTGGAATTGCCCTCAAGCCAAATAATTGGCATTTCTTTATTAAATGATCCCAAATTAATTGGGAATGACTTAAAATTATCAGTGAGTTTATATCTACCGCTTTGGGAAATTAATTTACCATAAGTTTTGCTATCGATTTGATTGCAAAATTTAATTTTACCATCTTTAATGGTTAAGTAACAATTGTAAAAGTTATCATTAAAAATAAATGAGTAAATTATTACTTTTTCAGAAATATTTTTTAAATTTTTATTTTTATTTATATTTTCTTCTTCAAAGAAACTAATTATTTTATTTTTAATTTTTAAATACTTTAAATCTTTCTTATTGTTAATTTTTTGTTTTGGAAAAAATTCACTCAATTTTTTAATATTTCCCTGGCTTGAGTCTAATGTATCTGCAAATACACATTCTTGCATTTTACTTAGTCTCTTACCTGATAGTGATTTAAAATCTCTTTTAAATTTATCTAATATTTTGCTATCAATTTTAGCTTTACAATTTGTTTTGCCAGGTAAAAATTGAACGTTTCCATCGTAATATAGAGGAACGAACATTTTTTTATAAGGTATGTAAATATATTTACGGTTTATAGTTGCTAACCCATGATAGGCATATTTTTTATGAATTGATGTAAAAAAATCCTCATTCAAAACTTTTTTATTAAAATCAATATTTGCTTTTAAAGCTATAGCTTCTGACGCAATAAAATTTGAGATTTTATTTTTGAGAAAATTATTATTGTCAATTACAAATGATGAAGCGAAGTAATTTTTATATATATTTTTTTCTTTTTCATTAAGGTAAAAATCAAAATCATTAGATTTCAAAATTACTGTCTCTGTTAGATTGTTTCTTTCTAAAAATTCTTTTGTGGCATCTTCTTGAAATATTGCTTTGTAAATATTCCCATTTAAATTAACTTCAATCATCCTTGTATATAGTGAGGGAAAACCTAAATATTTTAGCATTAATGTCCAAAATACCTCATTTTCTCCTTTTCTTGTTTCGGGCAGAAAAAGATTAAATCGTGTTATTCCATTAAAACTATCATTGTTTATTTTTACTTTTAAACTTGTCAAAGGTGGTCTTAAGTGATCCTTCCAATCTCCAAGAATTCTTATTTCGGATTCAATTTTTTTTTTGTTGAGAACAATCTTTGCTTTTACCCACTTTTTATATTTTTTTTTAATATTTTTTTCACCGTAAATTTCTCCATCGGTGTAGGCTCTCATGGATCTTCTGAGATACTTATTATATTCTGAATTAGAAAGTTCAAATTGAATTGAATTTGGAACAATTAGATTTTCTGAAAAGGAATAGTTAGATATTAAAAAATTAATTAATAAAAACTTTAAAATTAATAAACACTTAATTGTTTTCATCTAAGTCAACATTATAGTTATTTATCTTTGATGACCATTCATTTAAAAAATTTTCTTTATCACTAGTTTCATAAAATATTGCGTAACCAGAAATATTGAAATTGCTACCCTCGTTTTTTACTGAATAATTTCTAATATTCTTATCACTAGTAATCTTCTTAAAATCTTTTTCATTCATTGAGCCTTGAAAATTCAATGCGAGTTTTCCATTGCTGCCAGTTGTTTCTTTGCTTAACAATGAAAAACGCTTAATAAAATAGGGCAAAATAGATAAAAGTATAATTAAAATAACGGTTATGCTTAAATCAACTTTTGCACTTATTCCGATTGTAAGTAAGCTAAAGTAATGAACTAATTCATAAGGAGTTCTAATTGGTGTTCTAAATCTTACAATTGACAATGCACCGATCATTCCGATACTTAATGCTATATTCGACCCAATAACCGTTGTAATAACAAGTCCAATAACAGGTAAAGTTATCCCTACGTATATATTAAAATTATTACGTAACCATTTATAACTAAATTTTGAATGAATATAAGTTACAATTAATCCACCAATAGCGCAGAAAGCAATTTTTATTAAAAGTAAAAATAAAACTATATTTTGAGCTGAGAATTTCTTGTAAGCTAAAGTCAGTATCTCAAGCAAATCTTGCATCAATAATCTTTCAGTTTATTTATAATTTTAAGCAGCTTGTTGAATGTTGTGTTTAGCTGACATCCCACTTAAAAAGTTCCAAAGATATTTTGCTGTAGACAATGCTGCTTTTTCTGCTTTTGTCTGCTCTTCTTTTGATAAACTATCTAACAATTTTTCACACTCTGATCTATGGTGAACATCTGCTGATTTATGAGCTTCGAAAAATTCTAGTCCTTTTTTTGATCTACATCCATAATGATTTTTAAGACCTTGTATTTTAGTTTCAGCAATTTCTGGAATTTGTCTTTCGTACGTATATAAAGACGCTAATCCCTCAGCATAAGAAGCTCTTCCTTGTTTGAAAAAATTTTCAATTAAATCTCTTGTAAAAGTTTCATGTTTAACTTTTTCAATTTTCTCAGAATCTGCTCCCATCTCTGTTGCAAAGTTCTTCCATAATTTTGGATGATCTGCATCTTTGTTCTCCTCGTCTTGAAGATTTTCTAAAAGAATTTTTCTTTTTTCGATATCCTCACATAATGAATGGGTTGCGCTTATATATCTTGGGAATGCTTTAACGTGCTGGTAATACTGTTCAGCGTAATCTTTGATAATCTCTCTTGTAAGCTTTCCTTCATTCCACGATTTGTAAAAAGGGTGATTTAATAAATGGTATTGATCTAATTTTGCATTTAATTCTTTTGAAAACATTTTTACTCCTTGGTTAATTAAAGCCTATTAAAAAAGGACGAAGTTTTAAACAAAATAATTATCCACACTTTTTGGTTGAGCTATTTAAATGTTCACCTTTTGATTCACTTTTGATTCACTTTGAGACTCAAAATACAACCTTAGATAGTCTTATCAACACGTACTAGTCTTCTTTCATCGATCGGGAAATGAACAGCAGTAGCAAATATTGAAAGCGCTATAGCCATGTACCATGCATAGTCATATGATCCATAAATATCAAAAAAGTACCCTCCGAGAAAAGCTCCTGCAAAAGCACCGAATTGATGACAGAGGAAAACAATACCAAATAAAGTACTTAAATACTTAGTTCCAAAAATTTGCGCGACTATTCCATTGGTTGGAGGAACCGTTGAAAGCCACAACAGTCCAAATGAAACTCCAAAAATAATTGAATTAATGAGAGATGGTGGAGAAAAGATGAATACGCAAATACTTATCGCTCTTAAAGCATAAAGAATGCATAGAAGATTTTTCTTTTTGTATTTTGTACCAAGATATCCCATGCCTAAAGTTCCAAAAATATTGAAAAATCCTATTAACGCCAAAATTATTGTAGCTGACCATCCACCCATTCCTTTTTCTTGCATATAGCCAGGTATATGGGTTCCAACTAATGTAATTTGAAATCCACAAACAAAAAAGCCTAAAACTAGTAAAACATAACCTTTATGAGTAAAAGCTTCTTTTATTGCTGAAGTAAAAGATTGATCTCTATCTGCTTGTGAGGAATTTAAAATAATTTTTGATGGCAACAAAAATAGGGAAGCCAGTAGGCCTAGTGCTATAAAATACATAAAATATTTTAGTGTTTGTTCCCAACCAACTAAACCAAGACTATATTTTGTAAATAGAGGTGATAAAAAATAACCAACTGAGGCAGCTGCTGTAACAATACCGGTTGCAATAGTTCTGCTTTCGTTGGGAAAATGTTTTCCCACTTCAGACACTGGGACACCTATTGCAGTAGCTCCTAATGCTATTCCAACTAAAACACCAAGACTAATCTGAAAAAAGATGCCAGTGTTGGGTCCTGCATAGAGCATATAAATACCTAAACCAAAGATTATAAATCCGATGAAGACAGCTTTATTACCTCCAAGTTTGTCAGCTATCAAACCGAATAAAGGAGCGAATATGCCCCAAAAAAGCATTTGAATTCCAATTGCTAAACCAAACTCTGTTCTAGTACATCCCAGACCCTCCTCAAATGCAGAAAAAAATAATCCAAAGGTCTGCCTTAAGCCCATTGAAATTAAAATGATACTGCAAGCAGAAATTAAAACTATTAAGGCAAGTCTGTTAGGAATAAAGTTAAGCACTATTTAATGTACCTTAAAAATTTTTTTAAGTCATTAATTAAATCTATAGGATCCTCTAAACCAATATGTAGTCTAACTATATGTTCGTCTTTATTAAATCTAAAATATTTTCTTTCTTGTATGTACTCATCTTTTTTACTAGAACGAAGCTCTTGTAAGATTGCAAGACTTTCAAATCCACCCCAACTGTAACCAATGCCAAAAAGTTCTAATGAATTAACAAATTTTATAACAGATGATTTTTTCTTGCTTTTTATTACAATTGACAACAATCCAGTAGCTCCAGAGTAATATTTTTTCCATAGCTTAAAATTTTTACTTGAAGGATTGTGAGGATAAAGAATTTCTTTTATTTTTTTTTGTTTTTTTAAAAAATTGATAACTTTTTTTGTATTTTCATAATGTTGATTTAATCGTGTATCTAATGTTCGTAAACCTCTTATAATTAAATATGCCTCATCAGCAGACATTCTATAACCGGAAAGTTTGTAAAAAAACATCACTTGTTTAAAAACTTTTTTATTTACTGCTAGTGAGCCACCCATTGCATCTGAATGACCTGAAAAATATTTTGTTGCAGATGAAAAAGACATATCAAATCCAAGTTTTAACGGTTTCAAATACAATGGTGTGCCCCAAGTATTATCTAGAAAGGTAAAAATTTTTTTACTTTTAGCTAGTTTAACAATTTTAGATAAATCTTGGAATTCAAAAGTATTACTCCCAGGGTTTTCAACTAATATCATTTTTGTTTTTTTTGATACTTTGTTTTTTAAATCATCAAATGATTCAGGATTATAAAATTTTGCTGTAACATCAAACTCTTTAAGAAGCTTTTCAGAAATTTCTTTGGTTGGACCATAAACATTATCTGAAACCAAAATTTCATCTCCTGGCCTACATAGACTCATGATTGCTAAAGCAACACCCCCAAAACCGGTTCCTGTCAAAAAAACGTGATAAGCTTCTTCTAATACTTTGAGCATGCTTTCTAATTCAATAGTTGTAGAGCTGCCATAACGACCATAGCTATAGTGACTAACTTTTTTATGTTTTTTAATTTTCCTTTCATGCTGATAGAGCTCTTGCATGGTATCAAACAGAATTGTTGAGGCTCTTATAACTGGTGGATTGGCGGATCTATTAGTATTGTCTTTTGTAGGATGTTTTAAAAATGTGTTAATAGACTTTTTCATAAAATAAGTGTATTTGAACTTTATACAATTACTAGCTAATTAAAATATAATAAGGAGGCAAAAATATGGGTTATCCGAAGAAACATCGTGGAAGAAGAAAAATTGGCTCTAAAAAGAGAAGAGCAAGAAAAAGAAATAAGAAAAAATAATCAATATAAATAATTATGAATGAAATAGCTCAAATAAGAAAGTTGAGTATATGGATATTTTTAATTCCATTAATTGCAATTAACTTGTGCCTCATTATCTCTCAAAATCCCCAGTTTCTGGAGAATACATTCTTTAAAGTTGACTATATTGGTAGATCAGATTTTCCATTCCTTATCTAGATGGAAGTTTGTCAATTAGTAGAGCCTCGAGAACTTTTCCGCAATATTTAATTTTTAACCATCACATCTTATTATAACAGCAATAATTCTTTATTTTTATTGGTCTAGTAATAATAATCTTATCAATAAGTTTAAAGCTACAAACATCAATTATAAATTTAAAACTTTTGGCATTCTTTCAGCTTTATTTTTAGCAATTCATTCAATTTTTCTTGGAATTAAATTTGATATTCAAGTTTATAAATTAATGAGAAGATTGGTTTTACTTTTATTCATTATATTTGAAATCATTGCCCAAGGAATGCTTGTTTATCATTTTTTTAAACTTAAAAATCAGCTATCAGATTTAATTAATAAAAGAATTTTATTTTTAAAAGCCGCTTTAGTCTTAATTTTAGCTACAGTTGCAATTTTAAGTCTACCAATTCTTATTAATAAAGGTAATACCCATTTCAAACATGCTTTAGAATGGAACTATTTCGTTGGTGTAATTTTATTTTATTTATTTACAAGATTTTTATGGAAGAGAACCACATAAATTTCCAGGCTTTCGCCTAGAAATTTAGTAGTTTTGGCTCGTCGTTTTAGGCGCTACCGCCAAGCCTTCCCGATGAACTATTCTAGCGCTACTAGGTTCACCTTTCTGCCCTTTAAGCTTGAACCTCTCGGTTTTTCCTTAATTGGCCAGTTAAGAGTTGCCTCTTAATTAATTTTATTTAATCACATCTTCAAAAAATTGTTATCACTTTTAACGAGCAAGAATTTAGGTTGTTAACTTAGTGGATAAATTTTTATTATAAGTCTTGTGAATCCATCCGCCTCCTAACACTTTATCCCCAACATTGTCTTTGGAATAAAATACACAGGCTTGTCCTGGAGAAATTCCTGTCTCTTTGTCTAAAATTTCCACATAAGCAGAATCTATTTTAATGTTAATTTTAGCTTTTAACAGTCTGCCTGTAGATCTAACTTTGATATTTATAACTTCATTAAATTCTTTAGTGGATCCTAAGATATTTAAATCTCTTAGCTTAATTTCTTTAACCTCAAGACATTCTTTGCTACCGACAATAATAGTGTTGTTATCGGCGTTTATATTAACAACATATAATGGTTTGCTACTAGCAATTTTAATTCCTTTCCTTTGGCCTATCGTATAATTAATAATTCCGTCATGCTCACCTAATGGATTACCTTGGAGATCGAGAATTTTTCCTGACTTAAATGACTCCGGTCTAAATTTTTTTATTACTGAAGCATAATCTCCATTAGGGACAAAACAAATATCTTGACTATCTGGTTTTGAAGCAACATTTAATTTTAATTTTTCTGCTATTAACCTTGTTTCTGACTTGTCAATTTCTCCTAATGGAAATCTAAGATAATCTAACTGTTCTTGAGTAGTGCTAAATAAAAAATAACTTTGGTCTCTATTTTGATCTTTTGCTCTATACATATTAGCGTGTCCATTAACTTGAACTCTAGAAACATAATGACCAGTTATAAGTGCATCGGCTTTTAGTTCTTTTGCATATATAAATAAATCTCTAAATTTTACTGTTTGATTGCATTGTACACATGGTATCGGTGTTTCACCTGCTGCATAGCTATCTATAAAAGAGTCTATAACTTCTGATTTAAATTTTTTTTGATAAAATAAAATTTTATGATTAATATTTATTTTCTCTGATACTCTTTTAGCATCTAAAATGTCCTGTCCAGCACAACATTGTCTGCCTTCTTTTGATTGCTTACTATCATCATATAATTTTAATGTTATGCCAGTAACGTCATAACCTTCTTGTTTCATAAGAGCTGCTACTACGGATGAGTCTACTCCGCCAGACATTGCAACAACCACCTTGGTTTCTTTTTTTGGTTTATTAATTCCTAGTGAATTCATTATTAAAGTGTATAATCGAAAAAAGAGTAATTTTCCATGATGCTTATTGATTTTGAACCAGGGGATTATGTTATAAATCCTACAAACAAAAATTGGGGAATAGGACAAGTTCAGTCAATAATTGGTAACAAGGTTACGGTAAATTTTGAAAATTACGGCAAAAGAGTAATAAATGTTGAAAATGTTAATCTTGAGAAAGTAAACAATGAAACCGAGTGAGTTAAAAAACATTAGTGAAAATTTAATTAATACTTTCAACGAAGCTGGGCGGATATCTATTGACCTTTATAAAAAAGGTTTACAAATTGAAATTAAAGAAGACAAATCTCCTGTAAGTAATGGAGATCTAAAAGTTAATGAATTAATCACAAACAAAATTAAAGATCTTACTCCTGATATACCAATAATTTCAGAAGAAACTGTTGATTTAAATAAAAAGAATAAAGCCAAAATATTTTGGCTCATAGATCCTATTGATGGAACGAAAGAATATATTGCTGGTAAAGACGAGTATACTCTCAATGCGGCTTTAGTAATTAATACTGTTCCAGTGCTTGGCATTGTAGGTGTTCCAAAAAAAAATAGACTTTTTTATACTTATGGACTAGGAGAAAGTTATTTAATTGAAAATGGAAAAACTCAAAAAATTAATTGCAAAAAACAACAACCAAAAGGAAAGATTGTAGCACTATCTAGCGTGCTAAAACCTTCAGATATTATTTTGAATAAACTAAAAGAGTTAAATGTTAATTCAATAGTTAAAATGGCAAGTTCTTATAAATTTTGTGTGATAGCAACAGGAGAATATGATGTTTATGCTGCTAGAGAAAGAGCTAACGAATGGGATTATGCCGCCGGCCATGCAGTAGCTCAAAACGCTGGTGCTATTATTAAAACTTTAGATGAAAAACCGTTTTTATATGGCAAAGGAGACTACAGAAATCCAAGTCTACTAATTAAAAGATCGAAAAATTTAAATGATTAAGACCATTGCAATAATTATTTTATCAGTAACTTTTTTTGGTGTTTTGTTTTTTATATTGGTTAGAAATGCTTTGAAAAGGAAATTAGATATTTTAGTTGAAGAAGAAAAAAGAAGAAAGTCAGATAATTTTGATTAGCTTATTAAACTCAGTTTTTTCTAAATCTAAAACTCTTTTTGATAATTCAAAACTAAAACCTCCCCTTGCTAGAATACCCATGTCTTTTTTATAAAATAATTCTCTGTTATCTTCTGGCCTTAAAGGACCAATTCTTCTTCTTTTACACAATTTTAGAGCAGAAACAAAATCCGGCTCTATTTCATCCTCTTTAATTTTATCAATACTTTGCTTAATAAATTTACTATCTATTCCTTTATTTCTTAATGATTGGTTAATCTTATTTAATGAATATCCCCTTCTTAAAAACATTCTTGCTTTTGAATCAGAGTACATTTCATCGTTTAAAATTCTATTTTTTTCAAGATTTGAAATAATTTCATCTATAATTGATGTAACTTCTTTTTTAGATTTTGTGCCTTTTATTTTAGTTAAATATTTTTTGAGCAGATAAACTTTTAACTGTTGTTTTGAAGGACTATATTTTTCTAAATATGAATAAGCTAAGTCTTTAAGATTTGTAGTTAAATCTTCAAAATCACTTTTATTAACTGTGGGATTCATTTGTCTAATATACTATATTATTTTTAATGATAAATAATTTATTGTCTTTATTAAATTATGAAAATATTTATTTAGTTGCTAACTGGGGGATAATACCTTTTTGGTTGCTATTAATTTTTATTCCTAATCATCAGATAACAAATTTTCTAACTCAGTCGGTTATTGTGCCGCTTCTCCTAGCAATTAGTTATGCTTATTTGTCTTATTTAATTTATCAAGAAGGAAACATTTTTGACGGTTTTGAATTATATTCAGGATTAGACGGACTTTATTCAATGTTTGCCAATGAGGCTTTATTGTTGATTTTTTGGCTTCACTTTTTAGCTATTAGTTTATTTGCTGGATCATGGATTGTAAGAGATAGTAAAAAATATTTTATACCTAAAGTGATTACTATTCCCTCTTTAATTTTAACATATTTTGCCGGCCCAATAGGATTGGTAATCTATTGGTTTTTTAGAATTTTCTTTGCTAAAAAAATCAGCTTTAATGATTAAGCCTTTTGAATTTTATTTTGACTTTGTTAGTCCTTACTCTTTTCTTGCTCATAAAGAAATAAGAAAAATAGAAAATAAAGAGGGAATTAAAATAAAATATAATCCTATACTATTAGGAGGCCTTCATAATTTACACGGAATTAAGGCTCCTGCTTTTATCCCCGCAAAGGCTAGACACATGATTAGAGATTGCAAGCTCATAGCAGAGAAAAATGGAGTAAGATTTAAGTTTAATTCATATTTTCCTATACGTAGCTTAAATTTAATGCGCGGCGTGCTAGTTGCTGAAGAAGATAATATAAAAAATTATTATATAGACAATATTTTTAATACAATTTGGCAGGATGGATTAAATATGAATGATGAAGTTATAATTCATAAAGTGTTAAAAAATTTAAATATAAATCCAAAAACTTTTGTATTACGCTCAACTTCCTCACTAATAAAAGACTCTCTTAGAAAAAAAACTACTGATGCCTATGAAAGAGGAATTTTTGGAGCACCTACTTTTGTTGCTAATAGCAAAATTTTTTGGGGCCAAGATAGAATTGAGTTTGCTCTTAAAGAAGCAAATAAATAATTTATTTCTTTTCTTTTACAATAACTTTTAATCCGCTTTTTTTTAAAGCATCAAATCCACCATCTACATGCGCAACATTTGTAAAACCCATATCTACTAATGATTTTGTTGCCAAAGCTGATCGCCAACCAAGAGCACAAAACAATACCATTTTTTTTATTTCTTTAATTTTATTAGATTGGTAATAAGTGCTTTCAGGATCCAACCAAAACTCAAGCATTCCTCTTGGAATATGTTTTGAATTTTCAATTGTTCCTTCTTTCCATAATTCCCTAATATCTCTCACGTCTATTAATGTAATTTCTTTTTTTTCAGCAAGATTTTTTACTTCGTTCGGGCTCAAAGTTTCAATTTTTTTTTGCGCCTCCTCAACCAAAGTTTGTGATGACTTAATATTCATAGATGAAAGTAATAAACTAATATATATATTTTACTATAATGAAAAATATTAAGAATTCAAATAAACCTAGTTTTTTTAAAAAAATATTCATCAAAATATCTAGGAAACTTGGTTATGAAATCATTGATCAAAATAACTTTGAAATCGTAACATCTAACAAGAGAATTGATGGCCATCTAAGTACACTCGGCCAAACGTCTATAAACCTTCCTCTTGGAGAAGTAAAAATAACAAGAAAAGTAAAAGCTTTAGATGTGATTATAAGAACATGTGCAAGCGTCAATATGTTAACTCAAAATAAATCACGCTTATTCGAAAAGGAAAAAATTGAATACACTATTAGGACTATAAGATCTTTATTAAATTCGTCTAAAGATCCTGATTTAAAACAGTTAAAAATAAATTTTAAAGTAATAGACCATAATTCTACTAATGAGAATTTAGCGGCAATCGAAAAGGTATTTACAGAATTCAGTGAAGAATATTCATTAGTAAATTTAGATGTATCAAAATTCATCAATAAAATAGAAAAAACAAATCAAAGAGGTGAAAGTGTTACCGATAATCAAATATCGAACATGGCAAATATACATCAATCGCTTTTAGAGGCCAAAAAATGTGAAGATTTAATTTATTTCGTTGAAGACGATTATATACACAAAAAAGATTCGCTAAAAGAGATGATTTTTACTTATGAGAGATTAGCTTCACAAATTAATAATGAAATTATTATATGTCCAACTGATTACCCTTATTTATACGCAAAATCTGAAATGACACAAAATTTTTTAGGTCAAAATTACCATTGGAGAAAAGTAAATGAAACTTTATGTACTTTTTTAACTAGCAAAAAAATGATTGAAAAATATTGGGATAAATATGTAAGCATGTGTAATAAAGAACACGCACCTTTTGAAAAACCCCTTCATGATATTTATGAAAAAGAATTGTGTTTATCGCCTATTCCATCTTTGGCTTTACATTTTACAAATGTTAATTCAATTTTTGGATTATCGCCGAATGTCAATTGGAAGGAAATTTGGGATCAAAACGGAAAGTGAGGAAATAAAAAAGGCCCGCTTCCACGGGCCTTAATTAGTTATAATTAATTTATAATTAATCTCTTATTGAATAAGCTGTTACACCTACTTCGGCTTTGTCTGTGCCTTGTTTTTCTGCAGCTTTACTTATTCTTAGTCCAATTGTTGATTTTAATGAACTAAAAGTAATGTATGACAATACAAAACTAAATATACATACAGAAATAACACCAATTATCTGAGCTCCAAATGATGTATCTGGATTAGTAAATGGAACTACTAGTGTTCCAAAAATTCCAGCAAACATATGAACTGGAATAGCCCCAACTACATCGTCTAAACCATAACTTTCCAACATCTTCGTACCAAAGTACATAATCATAGCTCCAATAGATCCGATAATCATCGCAGTAATTGGACCAGGTGTTAAAGGTTCAGCTGTAATAGCTACTAGACCTGCGAGTGCTCCATTTAGCATCATAACAATATCAGTTTTACCACCAATTAATCTTGTTAATGCTGCACCTGTTACAGTTCCAGCGGCTCCTGCCAAATGAGTGTTTACAGCAATTTTTGAAATTGCGTTTACATCGTCAAATGTACCCATAGCTAGCTGACTGAAGCCGTTAAAACCAAACCAACCAAACCAAAGTAAAAATGTTCCAAGTGTAACTAGTGGAATACTTGAGGCTGCAAAAGGTTGCATAGATTTCTTTTCACCTCTTCTTCCAAATCTTCCTTCTCTAGCACCAAGAACTATTACTCCAGCTAGAGCAGCAGCTCCACCACAAGCATGAACTAAAGTTGATCCGGCAAAATCTGAAAATCCAGACGTAGCCAACCAGCCGCCGCCCCATTGCCATCCCATAGATATTGGATATATCACTCCAGCCATAATTGCTGCGAAAATGAAGAAAGGCCAGATCTTAATTCTTTCTGCTACCGCACCTGAAACGATTGAAGCTGTTGCACAAACAAACATTGTTTGAAAAAACCAATCAGAATATCCTGAATAGCCTGTTCCAGTATCAGAACTATCAGTCCAAATTGAAAATGAACCAACGTAACCACCTTCTGGCACTCCATAAGCCAAATTATAGCCTACTAAGAAAAATATGATTGAACATATAGCGAATTTACCTATATTTTTCGCGGCAATTGTCGATACACTCTTTGTGGTCACTAGACCACTCTCAAGCATACAAAAGCCTGCTGCCATGAAAGCAACCAGTACTCCTCCTAAATAAAATCCTAATGAGTTAAAAATATACTGTCCTTCTTGAGACATTGTAGTTTCTGCGAAGCTTTGTGAGCTTATTAACAAAGCAGAAATACAACCTAAAAAAATGAATGTTAATTTTTTCATGTTTCCCCCTTTTTTTTTCAATCTTGATATCAAATTTCAGAATTTTAAAGCATGATTTAAATGCATATGAGACTTGTAAAATAAATAAGGCCTGGACGGGGGATCCGAACCAGGCCTCATAATTTTTCCCAACTAACGAGGGAGGGAATTTTTTTTAGTCTCTGATACCGTAAGCTATTACACCAACCTCTGCTTTGTCGGTTCCTAGTCTTTCAGCTTCTTTGCTTATTCTTAATCCAACTGTATTTTTAATTATTTGGAAAACAATAAACGA
>JBJLED010000004.1:0-16804 GCA_045566055.1 Candidatus Pelagibacter sp.
GCAAGTCTTATTCAATGACAGGTTGGAGAATAGGGTATGCTGCTGGTCCAGTTGAGATTATTAAGGCTATTTCAAAAATTCAATCTCAATCTACAAGCAACCCTTCATCAATTAGTCAAGCTGCAGCTGTTGAGGCTTTGAATGGAACACAAGATTTTATCTCAGAAAGAGCAAATTCGTTTAAAGAAAGAAGAGACTTTGTTGTTGAAAGCTTAAATAATATTAAAGGTATAAATTGTTTGAAGCCTAAGGGAGCATTTTACGTTTTTCCAAGTTGCAAAAATCTTTTAAATAAAAAAACGAAACTTAAGTCGGATACGGATTTTGTTCAAAAGTTATTAGAAGAAGCGAATGTTGCTGTGGTCCAAGGTTCTGCATTTGGTTTACCAGGTTATTTTAGAATTTCTTACGCTACTTCAATGGAAAATTTAAAAAAAGCTATGGAGAGAATTAAAAATTTTTGTGAAAGTATTAATTAGTTTTAGATAAAAATTTTTCAGCTTCTAAAGCAGACATACAACCCATTCCAGCAGCTGTAACAGCTTGTCTAAATATTTTATCTTTTACATCACCAGCAGCAAATACCCCTGGTATGTTAGTTTCAGTAGAGTCTGGTTTTGTAATCAAGTATCCTTCTTTGTCCATTTTCAGCTGATCTTTAAAAAGTGAAGTTGCTGGGTCATGACCAATTGCTATAAATAACCCATGGACTTTAAGTTCTGTAATTTTATTATTTTTAACATTTTTTATTTTAATTCCGTTAACACCTTTAGGCTCCTTATCTCCTAAAACTTCATCAACAACACTGTCCCAAATCATTTCAATTTTTTTGTTTGCTTTTAGTTTTTCTTGAAGCATTTTTTCAGCTCTTAATTCATCTCTTCTATGGATAAGCTTAACTTTAGATGCAAATTTTGTTAAAAACATAGCTTCTTCAACTGCAGCGTTCCCTCCACCTACAACAGCTACTTCCTTATCTTTATAGAAAAAACCATCACAAGTAGCACACGCTGAAACTCCATATCCTCTAAACTCTTGTTCTGACTTAATGTTTAACCAACGAGCTTGGGCTCCAGTTGAAATAATAAAACTGTCTGCGGTATAAATTTGACCGCTATCTCCAACAGCCTCAAAAGGTTTTTTAGAAAAATCTACTTTACTTATATGATCTTGTATCATTTCAGTGCCTACCGCTTCAGCTTGACCTTTCATCTCATCCATAAGCCACGGACCTTGAATCACTTTTGAGTATCCAGGGTAATTCTCAACATCAGTTGTAGTAGTTAATTGTCCTCCAGGCTGAGAACCATGTACAAGTATCGGTTTAAGCATGGCTCTAGCCGCATAAATAGCCGCCGTATAGCCAGCTGGACCAGATCCAAGAATTAACACTTTTGTATGCTTTGATGATTTATTACTCATAATGTAAAGGTTATATAGTAACTAATGTTAGAATTAAAAGCACTTCTTTTAACGCAAGGCATGCACGGCATGATAAGCCAAGTAGAGGGATTAGCTAAAGCTTTGGGGTTAAGTTATAAACACCAAAAAATTGAATTGAAATCTTTTTGGAATCTTATTCCTCCAAAAATAAGCCCTATTTCAGAAAATCTGGTAAAAAATAAATTCGTATGTGATTGTAAAGTAATTATATCATGTGGAAGAAAAAGTGTAATACCATCAATAGCTTTGAAAAAAAGACTAGGAAATCAAATTTTTAACATTCATATACAAGATCCAAAAATATCATTTAAACATTTTGACCTTATTGTGAGTCCGGAACACGATAATTTAAATGGTGAAAATATAATTAACACTACTGGAGCTATTCATTATTTGACTAAAAAAGAAATTATGGATAACTCACAATATTTAGCAATTGAAAAAGACAAGAGGAGAGAACTAGTAGCTTTTATTATTGGTGGACCGAATAAATATTACAAATATTCTGAAAAACAAATTCATGAACTATTTAACAAAGTAAAAACCTTGTTCACTCCAGATAAATTCAAGATTATTGTCATTCCTTCTTATCGAACACCTGAAAATATTTTAAAAATGGCCTTTAATACCTTCAATGATGATCATCATGTGGTAAAAACTATTGATAAAAAAGCTTATCTTTCTGCGTTAGCAATTTCTAATTATATTGTTGTTACATGTGACTCTACGTCAATGATTTCAGAGGCCGCAATTACTGGCAAGCCAGTTTACATTGCAATGATGAGGTCCTTTAAGCCTACAGGAAGATTTAAAAAATTTTATTCACAATTAAGAGATTTAGGTATAACAAGAGAATTAGAAAACAGCGTTGAAAATTGGAGTTATAATAAATTAAGTGAGGTAACCAGAATAGCTCCAATTATAAAAACAAAAATGAAAAAAAATGGAATTATTTAAATCCTTAGAAACTAAAACAAAACTATTTAGCGATCCTTTTAAACATTTTGAAATAAATGAGCCATTAACACAAAACGCTATAGATGAGATTTGTAATGCTGATATAGCTGATCCTAGAAAACAAAATTTAAACTATGATGGAACAAGAGCTTTAGACGGCGGAGAAGGTGCTTTTCGAGCAGGAATAAAAGATGGAGGGAAGGCAAAAAAACTTAGATGTTATGTCACTAAGGAAAACTCAAATCAATTTCCTAATTTAACGAAATTTATTGAAGAATTGAGAGCACCCGAGGTTTATAAGAAGATAGGTTCATTAATTGGAAAAGATTTAAGTAATTCCTATGTAAGACTAGAGGTAATTAGTGATAGGGAAGGTTTTTGGCTTAAACCACATTGTGACATAAAAGAGAAACTAATGTCCTCAATAGTTTTTGTTAATCTACACAATGAGTCAGAAAATTTAGGGACTGATTTCTATGATGAAAAATTAAATAAAATTAAAACTGTTCCGTACAAACATAATTATGGATACTTCTTTACTAGTGGTCCAAACACTTGGCATGGGATGGAAAAAAAGGAGATTAAAAAAGAGAGAAGATGTATTCAAATAAATTATGTAACTTTTCAAACTGATTGGAAAGTAAAAAGTTAAATATCTTGCAAAGAAGTTACACTGATATCTCTTAGTTTTAGAGATTTTATACCTTCCAAACAAACCTTCGCCGTGGACATGTTAGTGCAATATGGAACTTTATTAGCAAGAGTAGCTCTTCTCAAAGCTACCGCATCACTTAATTGCGTTTCACTATTTCCACCTCCAGTATTTATCACTAAAGCTATCTTCTTGGCGTTAAGAACATCAACAATATGAGGAGAGCCCTGATTAACTTTATTTATTTTTTTACATTGAATTCCATGTTGATTTATATAATCAGCAGTTCCACCAGTCCCGCAAAGTTTAAAATTCAATTTAATTAATTGTTTCGCTAATTCTACTCCCTCTTTTTTATGACTATTTTTTAAAGAGATAAAAGCTAAGCCTTTTTTAGGAAGAGAGTTTGAGGCTGCAATTTGACTCTTTGCAAAAGCCATACCAAAGTTTTTATCAAAACCCATTACCTCACCTGTAGATTTCATTTCTGGACCAAGCAAAAGATCACTATTTGGAAATTTATTGAATGGAAATACTGCTTCTTTAACTGCAAACATATCTTTTGTTTTACTTTTTAGATTGAATTTAGTTAGTTTCTCTCCAGCCATAACTCTTGAGGCTATCTTAGCAAGTGGTAAATTTTTTGCTTTTGAAACAAACGGAACAGTTCTACTAGCCCTTGGGTTTACCTCTATTACATATATTTTGTCATTTTTAATTGCGTATTGAACGTTCATGAATCCTTTGACCTTAAGCGCTAGAGCTAATTTTATTGTTTGATTTTCAATTTCTCGTATTAAAAAAGGTTTAATTGATACTGGCGGTAGACTACATGCAGAGTCACCTGAGTGAATTCCAGCTTCTTCTATATGTTGCATAACACCAGCGACGAAAACATTTTTTCCATCTGAAATTGCATCAACATCAACTTCCATTGCATTATCAATGAACTTATCAATTAAGATAGGATTTTTTTCAGCAACTTTAAATGCCTCTTTTACAAAGTTTTTAAGCTGGCTTTTTTCATGAACTATTTCCATTGCTCTGCCGCCTAGTACATATGAAGGCCTAACCATTAGAGGTAAGCCTATTTTATCAGCTATCTTAATTGCTTGAGGAAAATTTTTTGCTATACCACTTTCAGCTTGATTTAAATTTAATTTATTTAAAAGATTTCTAAATCTGTCTCTATCTTCAGCAAGATCAATCGATGTATATTGTGTGCCTAAAATTGGAAGATTATTTTCATGTAAAAATTTTGCAAGTTTTATTGGAGTCTGACCCCCGAATTGAGTGATTACACCTTTTACATTACCTTTAGATTTTTCTTTTTTTATAATATTGAATACGTATTCATCAATTAAAGGTTCAAAATATAATCTATCGCTTGTATCATAATCTGTAGATACAGTTTCTGGATTGCAATTAACCATAATTGTTTCATATTTAGCCTCTTTCAGAGCAAAACTAGCTTGGCAACAGCAATAATCAAACTCGATACCTTGACCTATTCTGTTTGGACCTCCGCCAAGTATTATAATTTTATTTCTACTAGAAGGATCAGACTCACATTCTGTATAAGAGGAGAAATTTCTTTGATAAGAAGAGTACATGTAAGGAGTAAAAGATTTAAATTCTGCAGCACAAGTATCTACTTTTTTATAAACCGGTAAAACTTTTAATGCAGTTCTTTTCTTTCTAATCAATGACTCCGAAGTATTTGTGAGTTCAGATAATTTTTTATCAGAAAATCCTATTGATTTAATATAATTGAATTCATTGAAAGTTTTTGGAAGACCTTTTCTCTTTATTTTGATTTCATTATCTATGATTTCTTTAATTTGGCTTATAAACCAAGGATCTATTTTTGATAGTTTATGTATTTTATTTAAATTGATTTTTTTTCTTATAGCCTCTGCAACGAGTAAAATTTTATTAGGAATATTTTCTTTAAGTTTCTTTTCTATTTTTTCTTTATTAAGATTAAATATTTGATCTAAACCCGAGAAACCTGTCTCCAAGGAAACCAAAGCTTTTTGTAAGGACTCTTTAAAGTTTCTGCCTATTGCCATAGCTTCACCCACAGATTTCATCGACGTTCCCAAGACTGCAGCTGAAGTTGAGAATTTTTCAAAGGTAAATCTTGGAATTTTCGTCACTATATAATCTATTGTAGGTTCAAAGGATGCAGGCGTTACTTTTGTGATTTCATTTTTTAATTCATCCAAAGTATATCCAACCGCTAGCTTTGCAGCTACTTTTGCTATTGGAAACCCAGTTGCTTTAGAAGCTAAAGCAGATGACCTTGAAACTCTTGGATTCATCTCAATAATTACCATCCTTCCATTTTTTGGATTGATCGCAAATTGAACATTAGATCCACCTGTTTCTACTCCAATTTTTCTTAAGCAAGCTATAGAAGCATTTCTCATTACTTGGTACTCTTTGTCGGTTAAAGTAAGTGCAGGTGCAATAGTAACGGAGTCACCAGTATGTATGCCCATAGGATCTACATTTTCTATTGAACAGATAATAATGCAATTATCATTTTTATCTCTTACTACTTCCATCTCAAATTCCTTCCAACCTTCTAGACACTCCTCTACTAAAACTTGACTTACAGGCGACTCATGTAGTCCATTCTTTATTATTTTAAAAAACTCTTTCTTATTTTTAGCAATACCACCACCTAACCCACCAAGAGTGAAAGCTGGTCTAATGATTGCAGGTAATCCAATCTGCTTTAATGCTTGGGTGGACTGATTAAAATTATTTACAATTTTTGATTTAGGAAGATCTAAACCGATCTCAATCATGTTTTTTCTAAACTTTTTTCTATCCTCAGCATTAGATATTGCCTTTGAATTAGCACCTATCAGTTCAATTTTATATTTTTTAAGAATTCCTTTTTTTTCAGCTTCCATTGCTAAATTTAATGCAGTTTGACCTCCCATGGTCGGTAAAATTGCATCGGGTTTTTCTTTAATGAGAATTTTCTCTAGAACCTCTATCGTAATCGGCTCGATATAAGTTTTATCTGCAATATTTGGATCAGTCATTATGGTTGCTGGATTCGAGTTGATTAAAATTACTTTGAATCCTTCATCTTTTAATGCTTTACACGCCTGAGTTCCTGAGTAATCAAATTCACAAGCTTGCCCAATGATGATTGGTCCTGCTCCAATAACTAAAATCTTTTTAATATCTTTTCTTTTTGGCATATTTTTTCATACTATTTATAAATTCTTTAAATAAATAAACACTATCCTGCGGGCCCGGGTTAGACTCTGGATGGTATTGCACAGAATAAACAGGTTTATTTTTCAATTTTATTCCCTCAATACTTTTATCAAAAAGAGACTGATGAGTAATTTGTATGTTTTTTTTTAAACTACTTTTCACTACTTCAAACCCATGATTTTGACTTGTAATTTCTACATTTCCATTAATTAAATTTTTGACTGGATGATTTGCACCTCTGTGACCAAGACTCATTTTTTTTGTTTTTGCACCTAAAGCTAAAGCAAGAATTTGATGGCCTAGACAAATACCGAATATAGGCAAATTGTTTTTGATTAATTCTTTTACTATTGGTATTGCATATTTACCTGTTGCGGCCGGATCACCTGGTCCATTAGATAAAAAAATTCCGTTTGGTTTTAATTTAATTATGTCAGAAGCTAATGTTTTGCATGAAACTACTGTAACTTTACAATTAAAATCTGAAAAATATCTTAAAATGTTTTTTTTTACTCCATAATCTATTGCAACAACGTGAAAGTTTTTTTTATTATTTTTTACAAAACCAGCCTCTTTTTTCCATGTTTTAAAATCTTTCCAAGTATAATTTTTTTTCGTAGAAACTTTTTGAGCTAAATCTAAATTTTTAAGTCCACTCCATTTTTGTGTTTGTCTAAGAAGTTTTTTAATATTTAGTTTATTATTTTTTGAGAATGATATGGTGCCTTTAGGGGCTCCTTTATCTCTTATAAAATTTGTAAGATTTCTTGTGTCGATGCCAGTAATGCCCACAATTTTATTTTTCTTTAACCAATCATCTAGGTGCTTAAGAGCTCTGTAGTTTGAAGGACTTGTTATCTCAGAGTTTATAATAACTCCCTTGGTCCAGATTTTATCAGACTCATGATCTTCCAGATTAGTCCCTACATTTCCAACGTGTGGGAATGTAAAATTTATAATTTGTTCAGCGTAAGATGGGTCCGATATTATCTCTTGGTATCCAGTAATAGAGGTGTTAAAGCACACCTCACCTGTTGCGGTGCCTTGATAACCTAATCCTAGACCTTTAAAAAATTTACCGTTCTGAAGAATTAAAATAGCAGTGGAATCGATCTTATTAAGATTTTTAATTGAGTTTATATTTTGAATAGAAGGTTTCAAATACAACTCATGAGTTAAAGTAAAATACTTATGAACATGATTTTGCGCAACATATGAAATAGTAATAAAATCGTCAAGAAAGTTCTTTTTATTTTATATAAGAATTGTGATTAAAATAATTTTAAACATGTCTTTGAAAAAGCAAATTGACGAAAAACTTAATCAAGCACTAAAAGCAAAGGACAAGAGCACCTACCCAACACTTAGGCTTGTAGTGTCAGCCATAAAAGATGCTGAGATTGCCGCTAGAACTAAAGGTCAAAAGGAAATGTCCGATAGCGATATAATGGCTATTTTGAAAAAAATGATTAAACAGAGAAATGAGTCTTGTGAAGTATACAAAAAAGCAGGTCGTAACGAGCTTTTAGAAAATGAAACAAAAGAAATTGAAGTAATAAGTAATTTTTTACCTAAACAACTAAGTGAAGAAGAGACTAAAAAGTTATGTCAAGAAGCTATAAAATCTTCCGGCGCATCTTCCATGAAAGATATGGGAAAAGTAATGGGAATATTAAAATCAAAACACGCGGACACTCTTGATTTTTCAAAAGTTAGCTCAATTATAAAAGAACTTTTAAATTAGATGAAATATCCAAAAGAATACCTTGATGAAATAAAGTTAAGATTAAAAGTATCTCAAGTAGTAGGAAAAACAGTTCAATTAAAAAAAAGAGGAAAAGAGTTTATTGGACTTTCACCTTTCAAAAATGAAAAAAGTCCGTCTTTCACTGTAAACGATGAAAAAGAATTTTATCATTGTTTTAGCAGTGGAGAGCATGGAAATATCTTTGATTTTTTGATGAAAACAAAATCTATAGGATTTGGAGAGGCAGTAAGGTCTTTAGCAGCTGAAGCAGGAATGCAGCCTTATAGATTTTCTAATTTTGATCAAAAGAAAGAACTTAGATTTCAGACTTATAAAAATATTTTTAAAGATTACACCAATTATTTTCAACAGCAATTATATAGTTCCAACAATAAGGAAGCTACAGAATATCTTTTAAAAAGAGGTTTAGATAAAAATGCTTTAGAAGAGTTTCAATTAGGTTATGTGCCTTGGCAAAATAACTTCTATGAAGATCTGTTAAAAAAATACTCTGAGGAAGACGTAAATTTAACAGGTCTTTACTACAAAAATGATAAAACTGGAAAATTTGTAGACAGATTTAACTCAAGAATAATATTTCCCATTAAAAATATTACTGGCGACACAATTGCTTTTGGGGGAAGAATTATCCGTGAAAGTAAATTAGCCAAATATATCAATTCTCCGGAAACAGAATTTTATAAAAAAGGAAATATGTTTTTCAATTTAGATAAAGCAAAAGATACTAGATCTGAAACAGATGAGGTTTTAATTGTAGAGGGTTACATGGATGTTGTAAGCGTTTACTCATCTGGAATTAAAAATGTAATTGCTAATTCAGGCACTGCTCTTACAGAAAAGCAAATAAATTTGATATGGAAATTTTTTTCAAATCCTATTATTTGTTTAGACGGCGATGATAGCGGGCAAAAAGCTGCTTTAAGAATTGCAGAAAGATTATTTCCATTAATAAACGAAAAAAATAAAATTTATTTTTCTATTATGCCCGATGGAGCTGATCCAGATGATTTTATAAAGCAAAAAGGCAAGGATGGATTAATAAATTTGTTAAAAGAAAAAGAAATAATTCAATCCTTCATTTGGAATTACTACTTAAATAAGATAGATCAGAATAATCCTTATGAAATTTCAAAATTCGAAAAAGAAATTAAAAGCTTGTCATATTCTATTCAAGACGAAACTTTAAAAAAGTATGTTTTGGAAGATTTTCTTGAAAAAATAAAAAAATTAACTCCAATACAATCTTCAAGACAAAATTATAAATTTTCACCTTACAAAAAGAAAAAAAACCATCAAATTCTTAAAGAGACAAAACTTTTATACAATAAAAGAAAAGACCTATCTAGAATACAAATAATTGAATTTTCTATTTTATTCATAATTTTAAATTATTTAGAGATAGCTTCAAAAAAACTAGAAGACTTATCCGAAATTGAATTTTTATCTGAAAAAAATGAAAGTTTAAAAAAAGAGATTTCTGCTAACATAATTGAGGGAAACGACAAAGAGGCTATTAATAAAAAAATAAATAATAATTATGATAAAATTATTGAGGAAATTAATGAAAATTCAAATATTCAAATAATTATAAAAAATAAAAATGATGATGAAGTTTTAAATTTGCTCGATGAACTGCTTAAAGACCATAAAGAACAAAGTAATTTAAGAAAAATAGAATCTCTGGAGCAAAAATTAATTAATAACTTAGATGAAAACTCATATTCTGAACTAATTAAGCTCAAAAGTCAGTTAAATGGGGATTAAAAAGGTATAGATTTTTTAGACTTAGTCATTATATATATTCCACTGTTCTAATATGGCTGAAAAACTCATTACCAAATCATTTGAAAGGCTTCTTGATAAAGGAAAACATAGAGGATTTATAACTTATGAAGAGCTTGGAAAATCTCTTGGTAAAAGAAACAGTACAAATGAAAATATTGAACGCGCACTCATCATACTTGTAGATGAAAAAGTTACTTTAGTTGAAAAAAAATCTCAATATCAATCAAACAAGAAGAAAGAAACATCTGCCCAATCTGAGGAAAAAACTTCTGATAAAAGTGATGATCCTATTAGGATGTATCTCAGAGAAATGGGGGGAGTTGAACTATTATCAAGAGAAGGCGAAATTGCAATAGCTAAAAGAATTGAAGCCGGCAAGGATGTGATGATTAACGCATTAACCCAAAGCCCAATTGTTGGAAAAAAGATATTTGAATGGAAAGAATTAATCGAAAACCAACAAATGTTAGTAAGAGATATAATTGATATTGACTCAACTTACGAAGATTTTGAAGCTTTAGATGATGATGATGACTTAAAAGTTAATAAAAAATCAAAAACTAAAAAAGACACAGATAAAGAAAAAATTGATAGTGAAGTAAAAAAAGATGAAAATAGCAATGATGATGACGAGTTTAATGTTTCTCTTGCTAAAATGGAGGAGGAAATAAAACCTAAAATAATAAACATTTTAGACTCACTAAATAAAAATTATTCAAAACTTCAAAAATATCAAATTGAAAAACTTGAATGTTTATTAGCTTCAAAAGAACTTTCGGTATCTAAAAATAAAAATTTCAAAAAAATACAAGAGATATTAGTAGATAACTTCAAAAATTTACAACTAGCACCACATGTTGTTGAAGAACTTGTGCAATCTCACTATAAAGAAAATAAAAAAATTGTTTCACTTGAAGGAGTGCTTTTAAGGTTGTCGATGGATAACAAAATATCAAGAGAAGAATTTTTAAAATATTATGTCGGAAATGAAATTAATCCTAAATTTGAATCTTTTTTAAAGGAAAATTTAACTTGGAAAGCATTTTTCAAAAAATATAAAAAAGACTTTGCGGAAATTAGAGATCGGCTGGTAGAGTTCAGCAAGAAAATTGGCCTTTCAGTAGGGGAATTTAAAAAATTAGTTAGCAGAATTCAAAAAGGTGAAAGAGAGTCAAGAATAGCTAAAAAAGAAATGGTGGAAGCTAATTTAAGATTAGTTATTTCTATTGCAAAAAAATATACAAATCGCGGCTTACAATTTTTAGATTTAATTCAAGAGGGGAACATAGGCTTAATGAAGGCAGTTGATAAATTTGAATATAGACGTGGTTATAAGTTTTCAACTTATGCAACTTGGTGGATTAGGCAGGCAATCACGAGATCTATAGCCGATCAAGCAAGAACCATAAGAATTCCTGTTCACATGATTGAAACAATTAATAAAATAGTGAGGACACAACGACAAATTATGAGTGAATTTGGTAGAGAACCGACACCAGAAGAATTAGCAAAAAAATTAGCGATGCCTCTTGAAAAAGTAAGAAAAGTTTTAAAAATTGCTAAAGAGCCAGTTTCACTTGAGACACCAGTAGGTGATGAAGAGGATAGCAGCTTAGGTGATTTCATCGAAGACAAAAATGCTTTACAACCATTAGATACAGCTATCCAATCTAATTTAAGCGAGTCAACCACAAAGATACTAGCATCATTGACTCCAAGAGAGGAAAGAGTTTTGAGAATGAGATTTGGAATAGGTATGAATACTGATCATACGCTAGAAGAAGTTGGTCTTCAATTTTCTGTAACACGAGAACGAATACGTCAGATAGAGGCTAAAGCACTTAGAAAACTAAAACATCCGAGTAGATCTAAACAGCTTAAAAGTTTTTTGGAGAAATAGTTTAATTTTATTACCAAATGAAAAAATTTATTAATAACTTAAAAAAGTTAAAAAAATATAATGTAGTTGCTGTAAAACAATCTCTTGAAGATGAAGGAGCTAGCTTTGATGAGATTAATTTAATGCGCAGAATTACAAAAAAAGCTGGCTTACAGCACAATATCAAAGTTGGTGGATGCGAGGCAAAGACAGATATTTTTTTTTGTGAAAGAGAAGGCGTTAGTGGAATAGTTGCTCCAATGGTAGAAACAAGCTATGGTTTAAGAAAATTTATTCAAATATTAAGAAATAATAGATCTCAAAATCTTTATGTTAATTTAGAAAGCATTAATGCATTTAAAAATATTAATAAAATATTGAAATCACATGATTTCAAAAAATTAAAAGGAGTTGTTATAGGTAGATCAGATTTAGCAGGTTCATTGAATTTGGAAAAATCTGAAGTAGATTCAAAAAAAATATTTAAGTTAGTTTTTTCTTTATTAAAAAAAGTGAAAAAAAATAAAAAAATAGTTACAAAAATGGGCGGTTCATTGACACCAAATTCTTTAGAGTTTGTAGGAAAATTATTTAACCATAATCTTTTAGATAGAGTTGAAACAAGAAATATTGAAATAAAACTTAATAAAAAAGTTTTAGAAAACTTTAAGGAAATAATTATTAATATTTTTAAATTTGAATTAGAGTGGATCAATTTTAATAAAAATAGAAACTCTAAAAAGAAAAAAGGAATAAAAAATGATAGCGTTTCCAGAATTAAAGAGTTGAAAAAACGGCTTAACAATTTCCAAAATGCATGAAATCAAAAATTGTTGCAATTATTCCTATAAGAAAGAATTCTCAAAGAGTAAAAAATAAAAATTTTAAGAAATTTTATAAAAATAAATCTCTATTAGAAATAAAAATAAACCAACTAAAAAAAATCCGAGAGATTGATCAAATTGTCATAAGTTCCGATTCAAAAAAAGCGGAAGAAATAGCAAAAAGGTATAAAATATCTTTTCATAAAAGAAAAAAATTTTTTGCGAGCTCAAAATGTTCGGGTAGTGACTTTTTTCATAATCTTGCCACCTCGATCAATGGAGAATATTTGATGTATTGTCCTTGTACTTCACCAATTATAAAAGTAAATACTTACAAAAAATTCATTAAAAAATTTTTTAGCTCAAAAAATAAATTCGATAGTTTAAATTCAGTGTCCTCTTTGAATACCTTTATGTGGAAGGGCAATAAATCTTTAAATTATAACTCTTTAAAAGCGCCAAACTCTCAAAACTTGCCTAAGAACTATTATGAATTGACTTTTGGTTTAAATATAATTTCAAGAGATAAAATGATTAAACTTAAAAATATTGTAGGAAATAAACCTAAGTTTATGATCCTTGATAAGGTAGAAAGCACAGATATTGATGATGAGGTTGACTTTTTTATTGCTCAAGCCCTATACAAAAAAATAATTGGATAAAAATGCAATGAAGATAGAAAAATTCTTCAAAAATATATTTTTAGTTTTTATATCTCTGTTTTTTGTCTTAATAATTCTTGAAATTTTATGTAGAATTTTTGTTGATTTTAATCAAAATTTTTATTCTTCCTCTAAAAAAGATAAAGATGATAAATTTATCTCTCATCCATATGGAAAAATTCCTATAAATCAATACGGATTTTTTGATGAAGAATTTAAGTTTAACAATGGTAAAGAAGTCATAGCTTATTTTGGAGACTCTGTAACTTATGGTGTTGGCGCTGGTTATCCTTACAGATTCACAGAATACTTAGATAATATTAACAATCAATTCGAACACATAAATCTTTCTGGTGGACTAGGTGCTAGTCTTAATAATTGGAACAAAAAACATGAGTCTTTTTTATTAGAGAATAATATTAAAAGAATAGTATATGTTATGAATTTAAATGATATTGCGCCTTTATCAAAAAAAATTTTTACTAGCAAAGAAAATTCAAACATTAAGCCAAAAAATATAAATTTTATTAGAGAATTTATGAAACCATTTGACGATTTTTTAAGAGGTCCAAGTGTTTTTTATACTTATTTAAGATTTTTAATAAAAAATCAACTTGTTAAAGCAGGTTACGAGTCGTCAGGTTATGAAGCTATCGAACTTTTTTCAAAAAAATATAAAAACAATATAATCGAGGCATCAAAAAAAATCGATCAATGGTTAGATTTGACTAAAGAAAAAGGATTTAAAAGTTGTGTAATAATTTTACCTTATGAGATGCAGATTTCCAATAATGCAAAAAATTATTATCAATCAATAAATATTAAATTTGAAAAAGATTTTTCAAATTTTTCTACTCAAAAAGCAATTAAAAAAAATCTTAAAAATTATGATGATTTCTTTATTATAGATAATGATGGTTTTGAGGAAAAAGAAGTTGGTTACTACTACGTATTTAACAAAGGTGATAAAATAGATTTTAATCACCCAAACAGAAAAGGTCACTTGTCAATCGCTAAAGAAATTTCTAAAAAAAAGGTATGCCAAGGTTAAAATTTTCTTGAATGTGGAATTCAAACAAAGTAAGACTTCTTCATTAGGGCCTGTAGCTCAGTTGGTTAGAGCAGTACACTCATAATGTATTGGTCCCAGGTTCGAGTCCTGGCGGGCCCACCACGAAACTAATTGTTAACAAATTCTTCCATTTTATTAATCAAAATTCTTATATCGTTATTATTTGAGCTTAAAATCGACGCAAATTCCTCTTTTTGTGTTCTTGCCAAACTTAAGCCTTCAACAATTAAATCCCTGATTAGTGGTTTGTCAGGATTTTTAGTGTAAACCCTCCAATCAATTTTTATCTCAGGACCGCCATCAGAAGGTTTTACTTTTGAACTTACTATTGTGTAATTAACACTTTTCTTTTCTACTTCTGTAATTTCAAACGTACTTGATGAATAATCAGATAATCTCGAAGTAAGGCTTTTTAAAAAATATTTTTTGAATGAAGCTAAATAATCAGACACATCATTTTTTGAGGATGATTTTCTTAATTCTCCTAAAGTATAAAGACCTAGAGCATTAACATCGACATGCTCTAAAGATATTTCTTTTATAAAATTTTCTTTTTGATCTTTATCAAGATTTTTGTCTGACAATTTACTTATAGCGTCGTTTAATAATTCATTTATAAAACTTTTAGGGTCAGAACTATATGCGTACAAGGAGGTGTTAAAAACAAATATAAATAAAAGAGAAAATAAATAAACGTTTTTTTTTTTCATTTAAAATCTTAGTTATCTAAGTTACCCCAGTCATCTTCTTCCTCAGTAGAGTTTTTTATTTTGTTTTCTCTATCCTGAAGGTAAATACTTTTTAACGAAGAATACAAGTCTATAGAATTTTTTTCTAGACTTTCAAAATTTCTATCATTCTCTGCTCTAAAATCAATGACATCAGTAGTTTTAATAGAGTAATAGTCTAGCGTATTTCCTGATGCTCCAAGAATTTCATTTTCTCTAATTGTGACATGAGCAAATGGATCAACAAAAGTATCAGCAAGTAAACCTATAGAGTCCCTAGCTGTCGTTGGTCCAAAAATAGGAAGCACGTAATAGCAACCTGGACCAAATCCATAAGAGCCTAAAGTTTGCCCTACATCTTCCTTATGTGGCTTAAGACCTATTCTTTCTGCTGGATTTAAAAAGCCCAAAATACCTACTGTAGAATTTATAGCAAAACTTCCAACCGAGTGTCCAAGTTGTTTAAAGTTTCCTTGTAAAATATTGTTAGGAACCGACAATAATGTTCCGATGTTTGAAGTAAAATTGCTCGTACCAGATCTTATTGGTTTTGGTAACTTGTTATAACCTTTTGCAATAGGCTCAATAATAATGTCATCTAAAACCATATTAAATTTGAAAATTGCTCTGCTAGTTTTTTCAAAACACTCCTCAGCCGATTTCACATTTTGCATTGAAAATACAATTAGCAAAGAAACCATTGTAAAAAGTTTTAAATTTTTTATAAATTGCATAATGATTATATATATTTATTTTTAATCTATATTCTATACTAATTTTAGCTTAAAATTGTTGAAATTATGAAGTCAAAAACTTATTTTTTAAATTTATGAAAATAATATTAAATTTATCTCCAAATTATTCTAAAAAAAATAGACTTAAAAGGGATATAAAATTCGTAATTATTCACTATACTGGAATGCAATCAGAGATTGAATCTATTAAAAGGTTAAAAAACCCTAAATTTAAGGTTAGTTGCCATTATCTTGTAAATAGAAAAGGTAAAATTACTCAAATGGTAAAGGACAAAAATATAGCCTGGCATGCAGGAAAATCCATGTGGAAACAATTTAAAAATTTAAACAAGAATTCAATCGGTATAGAATTAGTAAATAAAGGTCATCAATTCGGGTATCAAAATTTCAGCTATAATCAAATCAAAAGTTTAATTAAATTATGTAAAAATTTAAAAAAAAAATACTCAATTAAAAAAGAGGATTTTTTAGGTCACTCAGATATAGCTCCATTAAGAAAAACAGATCCGGGAGAGAAATTTCCATGGAAAAAACTGAGCACTCATAATATTGGAAATTGGTACGATGAAAAAAAAGTAGCTAATGAAGACTCAAAAATAAAAAAAATTGAATTTTTATTTTTTAAAAACTTAAAAAAATTGGGATATCGATATTTCAACAGTCAGAAGAAGAACATAAAGAATAAACTTGTTATAAAGTCTTTTCAGCAGCGCTATTTGCCAAAAAAAATAACTGGGAAAATAGATCCAAAAACCTACAAAATTAGCCATTTTTTAACATCATAACCTTAAATATCTTGATTTATTATTGTTAATTAAATAAAAGGATTGTGCCAGATAATTGGACTGTCGCTATTTTCAATTTAATAGAGGAAAGTCCGGGCTCCATAAAGACACAGTGCCAGTTAACAACTGGCGGAGGTGACTTCAGGGATAGTGCCACAGAAAATAAACCGCCTTATCAAGGCAAGGGTGAAACGGCGAGGTAAGAGCTCACCGGTTTTTTGGTAACAAAAAACGCACGGCAAACCCCACTGGGA
>JBJLED010000005.1:0-15293 GCA_045566055.1 Candidatus Pelagibacter sp.
CTAAGTTCATCGATAACTTAAAGATGCTTTACCACGTTGCTAATATTGGTGATGCTAGAAGTTTAGCAATTCATCCGGCTACGACAACTCATAGTCAATTAAATGAGAAAGAATTATTAGCCGCTGGTGTAACACCAGGTTATGTAAGACTATCAATTGGTATCGAGCATCCGGACGATATTATTGCAGACATTAAGCAAGCTTTGGCTGCTTAATTATTGATTAAGTGGTCTCAATTATTTATATTGAGGCCACTCAATGATTAAACAAATTAAATCATCAGATATCAAAAAGTTTATTGAAAGCAATCCGAAAACTGTTTTGCTAGATGTCAGAACAGAAGAGGAATGGAATACTGTGGGCAAACCAGATACAAAAGAACTTGGTATTAAATCTTTTTTTTATTACAATTTCACAAGACCCAAATTTTTTAGATCAAGTAAAAAAAAATATTAATAAAGAAAATCAAGTTCTAGTAATGTGCGCTGCTGGTGGTAGATCAATAATTGCCGCAAACCTTTTAGCTAACGAGGGATATAATACTTTGAATGTCTCTGATGGTTTTAGTGGAAACGGTCAAGATCCTGGCTGGAAGAACTTAAAATTACCTTCTGTTATAAATAACTGATTTTCTAGCAAGATCCTCTATTTTAGATCTTATAACTATTTTGTTTTTATTTTTAAAATATTCTTTTGTTTCTATAATATTTTTTTTTTACCGCTTCACAAATTTCTGACTCTGTTGACTTTAAAAAAGCTACACAATTAGTTTTTTTCTTTTCAGGATTATGTTTTTCTGCATACGCTAATGCATGTTCCATGGGACTTTTACCTGTTTGTTTTTTAACACCATAATTTACTGCTGAAGAGACTGCGGTTTGAGCTAGATTTCCTCCAGTTAATGATGTAGATGCAGGACCTAATAAAGCTAGAGTTTCAGCACATCCGCTAAGCACAGTCAAAATAGCAATTAAACTTAAAATTTTTTTCATTTTTTTCTCATCGGCATTTACCAAGTATTTGTTCAAAAAAAACAAATCACTTGATCAATATGAGTTTATCAAAAAATGTTATGTGGATAAAGGTTATGAAATGACTCTTAAAGGTTTATTATCTAAACAAGCTAGTAAATTCTCTATCATTTGATTGTAAAACTTTGAGTAATTTTCTGCTGTAACATACCCAATATGAGGCAATAAAAATGCATTTGGAAGAAATCTTAACTTGTGGTCTTGAGGAAGAGGTTCTTTATCATAAACATCCAATCCTGCCCCAGCAATTTTTTCATCTTTCAATGCTTGAACTAAATCATTCTCATTAATAATTGGTCCTCTCGAAGTATTGATAATAAAAGAAGTTTTTTTCATCATTCCTAATTCTTTTTTTGTTATTAGATTTTTATATCTTTCACCTAAAACTAAATGAATCGAGACTATATCAGAATTTTTTAATAGATCTTCCTTGCTCATAGGCAAAACTCCTAGATCATTTGCATGGGTAAGATTTAAATTTTCACTCCATGCACTAACTTCCATCCCAAAAGCTTTTGCAACTTTAGCTACTTGCGATCCTATTTTTCCAAGCCCGATTAAACCCAACATTTTTCCTTTTAATTCAAAACCAATAGTGGTTTGCCAATAACCTTGGAACATATTATCAATTTCTTGTTTCAAATTTTTGTAAAGTCCAAGAATTAAAGCCCAAGTTATTTCAGCTGCAGGATTAGGATTAATTTCTGTTCCACAAACAATTATATTTTTTTTCTTTGCTGTGTCTAAATCTATTGCCTTGTTTCTCATTCCGGAAGTCATGATGTATTTAAGATTAGGCAAATTTTCTATTAAACTCTTAGTTATAAGAGTTCTTTCTCTCATAATAAATAATACATGAAAGTCCTCTAGCTCAACGATTGCCTCTTTTTCATCTACAAAAGGTTCATTAAAAATTTCAAAATTAAATTTATCTTTAAACTTGTCTGTTTCAACAATTTGTTGAAAAGCATTTTGATAATCATCTAAAACTGCAACTTTAATCATTGATTTTTTTTATTTGATAGATAAATACCTGATACTATAAAAGCTGCTCCAGCAAAATGATATAATGCAAATTTTTCGTTAAAAATAATAATTGCCATTACTGCGCTGAATAAAGGCATCAGTTGGATAAACATAGTAGCTCTATTAGGGCCTATAATTTCCACTCCTTTTTGCCAGCAATAGTAAGCAGCAATCGCTGGAAAAACCACTACATAAAAAAGAATAAGGAAAAAAGCATTATTGAAATTAACACTAAGACCTATTGATTGTTCATAAAAATATTGTGGGATCAAAAAAAGTATACCTGCGGATACCATTAATTGAATTAATGAAAACTGAGAAATTTTTAATTGATGTTTTTTAAGAAGAGTTGAATATAACGCCCAGCTAAAAACACAAACTAACATCCACAGATCTCCTTTATTAAAATTTAAAGAAATAATTCTTCGAAGTTCACCATTTGAAATTATGACTCCAATGCCTGCAATTGATAAAATCAAACCAAAAATTTGAAACAAGTTTGTTTTCTCGATCTTCATCAGAGAAGATAAAATAATTGTTAATGCTGGAATAGCTGCAAGAACTAGGACAGCATTAATCACTTGAGTATAATTTAAAGCAAAGTAAACAACAGAATTGAATGTGCTTATTGTAATTATACCCATAAAACCTATAACTAAAAAATTTTTTTTAATATAATTTCTATTAATATAGATTTCTTTATAAGTGAAAGGTATCAGGATGAACCAAACTGAAATCCATCTTAAAACATTTAAAGTAAGTGGAGGAACTTCAAACAGAGTTGCAAATTTTCCAACAATAAAATTACCTGACCAACACAATGAAGCTATAATTAAAAGTGTATAAGCTAAATAATTTTTTGACAGAAATGTCCTAGTTAAATCTTTTAGAGCTGTAAGGAGATAAATCTAAATTTGTTTTTTCCTCTGCAACCACTCTAGAAATAATCTTGCCAGTTATAGCTCCTAGAGTCCACCCTAAATGTTGGTGCCCAAATGCATAAATAATATTTTTATTTTTTAAAGATGGTCCTAGAATTGGGAGAAAATCTGGTAGTGTTGGTCTAAAACCTAGCCATTCATCTTCATGCTTTCCAAGTTCAGGCAAAAGCTCTTTTGCGCATTTAATAATGTACTCTATCCTTTTTTTTGATGGAGGATTATTTAATCCACCTAATTCTACAGTTCCTACAGCTCTTAAACCCTGATTCATTGGTGTCATTCCAAAGCCTCTATCTAAAAAAATTACTGGTCTTTTAATTAAATGTTCTTTGTTTTTAAAATGAACATGATAGCCCCTTTCAGTATCTAAAGGAATGTTTTCACCAAGCTGATCGGTTAAATGCTTTGAAAAGGCACCAGAAGCTACAACTGTTTTTTCAAATTTATAATCAATTGTCTCGGTTTTAATTTCAGTTTCATTGCTATTAATTTGTTCAAGAGCTGTAACATTTGATTGAATAAATTTACCTCCTCGCTCTAAAAAAAGTTTAAATATTTTCTTTAAAATTCCGTGAGGATCCCTTGCATGCATAGCGCTTTCATAAATTACGCCAGCATCAAAAACAGGTTGTAAATTAGGCTCTAAGTCTAAAACCTCTTTTTGAGTTAAAAGTTTTTGTTCTATACCTAACTCATTTCTAATTTTAATCTCTAATTCTCTACTTTTAAGATTTTTATTAGTCCAAACATAAATTATCCCATTTTTTTCAACTAAACCATTGGTATCAATTTCTTCAAAGATTTCTTCATATGCATCATTGGATAAGCTTAAAATTTGGTGCATGTTTTTTGCAGTATGCATCATTGATTTCTGATTACAGTTTTTTAAATAATGAAAAAACCAATTAAACATTTTAGGAATATAATTCCATTTTAAAGCGAGTGGACCATAAGAACTAATTAACATTTTTGGAACATCATATAAAACATCAGGTCGATTGAACTGTAAGACTGCGTATGGAGAAAAATGTCCTGCATTACCATATGATGCGGCTTTAAACTCCGATGATAACGGATCATGTCGATCAAAGATTGTAACTGGTATTCCCTTTTTAATTAACTGTAGCCCGGTACACACTCCTTGAATACCAGAACCCACAATGCCTACAGATTTGCATCTATAATTTTCCATATTGAAATTATATTGCAATGCGTTGAAAAATAGTAGTGCGGTAGATTAGGCGATCGCTTCTTTATTGACTACGTCAGGTCTTTCTTCTTTCTCTGAAGCGTCTTTTTTATCTTTTTTCTTGAATAAGAAGTCGCCTGTTAACTTAGATTTAGAAGTATTTGTTTTTTTTATGTATCCATCAATATCTGCACCATTTTCAGTTCTTAGGTTGCTTCCAAACTCAATATCACCTTTTACAGTTCCGGTAGCTCCAATTACTATATTTTGAGCAGAAACTTTTCCATCTAGATGTCCATGAATTTCAACATCATCAGCCTCAATTGATCCTGTAATTGAACCAGTATCTCTAACTATTAGTTCTTTAGAGTAAACTGGGCCTTTTACTAAGCCAGCGACATCTATTGCACCTGAACTATTAATAGTACCTTCAATGCTAACTGTTTCACTAATAAGCGATCTCTCTGAGTCTTTAATTTTTAATTTTTTATCACCAAACATATAATTTTCATTAACTAATCACCTATTTTATAAATTTACAAGTTATTATTTAGAAAATAATCGATCATTTTAGGCTTTGATTTAATTGACTGGAACGTCCTTAAAAATCTTACAAGACATAACTATTCCTAAGCCAAACATTGTTGCCATCATTGATGAGCCACCATATGACATTATTGGTAATGGTGACCCCACAATAGGTAGTAAACCTAGCACCATCATCATGTTTACAACCACATAAATAAAGAATGCTGTAGCAAAGCTATAACAATATAATTTACCAAAATTACTTCTAGTTATGTTGCCTATTAATACTATTCTAGAGATAATTACTGAATAAAGTAAAAGAATAAATAATGACCCAAAAAATCCAAATTCTTCTGAAAAAAGTGTAAAAATGAAGTCTGTGTGTTTTTCAGGTAAATAATCTAGATAGCTTTGAGAGCCATTTAAAAAACCCTTGCCAAACAAACCGCCTGAACCAATTGCAATTTTAGACTGAATAATTTGATATCCAGCTCCTAAAGGATCCCTTTCAGGATTCAAGAAAGTTAAAATTCTTGATTTTTGATAAGGTTTTAAAAATGAAATTGCTATTGGTAATAATGCAATCATCGCAAAACCAGAGATAATGAAAAACTTAGCTCTTACTCCTGCTAACCACGCAACAATTATGCCCCCTGATGCAATCAAAATTGATGTTCCAAGATCTGGTTGGGTAGCAACTAAAATTACTGGGGAAATTAAAACGGTAATTGGTAAAAGCAAATGTCTAAAGCTATTTATACTTTCAATTGAAATACGATGATAATATTTTGCTAGAAATAAAATTAAACCAATTTTCATTAGTTCAGATGGTTGTAAATTCATAAAATATAAGTCTAACCATCTTTTTGAACCCGATGAAGTTAAACCAAAATACTTAACACCAAGTAATAAAATAAAAATTCCAATATAAATAAGATAACTTGTTTGGTGCCAAAATCTAATTGAAATAAATGAAACGACAAAAAACATACCAAAGAAAACAAAAAATCTTAAAATATGACTATTGGTATGATATTTAAATTCTCCACCGTCTGTTGAAAGCATCGCAAACATACTGATAATTCCTAGAAGTAAAATTGAAAAAATTAAAATATAATCTAAAGACATTATTTTATCTTTGATACCTAATGAGGATTGAATAGATCTTGGCTGTAACATTAAACGGGGTCCCCAATTTGATTATTTATATTTCTTCTTAATTCATGTCTCTCAAGAACTTTTTTAATAACTTGTCTTGCTATTGGCGCTGCAGCTTTACCACCAGAACCACCATGCTCAACTAAAACACTAATTGCATATTGTGGATTTTTGTACGGGGCGAAGGCTACAAACAGTGCGTGATCTCTATCTTTGTAAGGTAAACTTTCTTGTTTTACTTCTGCTTTACGTTGTGCTTCTGTAAATCTTTTTATCTGCGATGATCCAGTTTTCCCTGCAAAAGTATATTTTGGGTTTTCTAATCTGTGTCTATAAGATGTTCCTCCTGGTTCATTCGATGACGAAAACATTGCATCTTTAATAAGGTTTATATGTTCTTGGTTTTTAAATAAAGGTTTCAAATTAAAATTAGATACTAGTAGATCAGTTGGGAGAGGCTCATTAGGATTTTCATTTTTATGTTTTAAATAATTTCTAAGATTATCATTTTTTTCATCAAATATAATTCTAGGCTTTATTTCAAAACCTCCATTAGCAATTTGAGCTGTCATTAAACATAATTGCAACGGCGTACTTTGAAAATATCCTTGACCAATACCCGAGTGAAGTGTCTCACCTAGATACCAATTTTGTCCTATATATTTTTTCTTCCATTTTGTATTAGGTACTACTCCAGATCTTTCTTCAATAAAATCACTTAAAACTTTTTTTCCCAAACCAAATCGTTTTGCAGTTTCTGACAGCCGATCAACACCGAGCTTTCTAGCCACTTCATAAAAATAAACATCGCAGGATCGTTGAATTCCTTTTCTAAGATTTACAATGCCGTGCCCGTCTTTTTCCCAGCAGTGAAATTTTTCACCATATAACTCTATTTTTCCCTTACATCTAAAAGTATCTAAAGGTCTGATAATTTTATTTTCTAATGCACTTAAAGCTACCAGAGTTTTAATCGTAGATCCTGGAGGATATAGTCCTGATAAAGCTTTGTTAGTTAAGGGCTTCCTCTCGTTCTTGATTAAACTATTCCAATAAGCTTTATCTAACCCATGAACAAATTGATTAGGTTCAAAAGTTGGGGAAGAAACTAAAGAGACAATATCTCCATTGTAAACATCCATTACACATACTGCAGCTGCTTTATCTTTTAATAGTTCATTAGTAAATTTTTGCACTTCATAATCTAATGTTGTTTTGAAACTTTTACCCGCCTGCCCTTCATCAATTTTTATTTCTCTGATTCTTTTGCCGTAGGCGTTGACTTCATAACGTTGATAACCACGTTTACCAATTATCTGTTCATCTAATTTTCTTTCTAAACCAGTTTTTCCAATAGCCATACCTGGTACAGCTAAATCTTTAAGATATTCTTTTGATTGTAAATCTTTTGCACTTATTTGAGAAACGTAACCTAAAATATGAGCTGAAGAATTATCAGGATAAGTTCTTGCAACAGATACAATAGGCTCTATTCCTTCTAGCTCATGTAAAAATAAATTTATTCTCGAGAAATCAGACCAGTCTAAATTTTCAGAAACTATTACTGGCTCCCAAGGTTTCTGTTTTCTTATAAGTCTTTTTAAATACGAAACTTTTTTATCAGTAATATTTAAAATTGCTTTTAATCTTACAAACAAATTATCTAAATCTTTTGCGTTTTCTGGAACTAAATGTACTTGATAAAGTGGTTCGTTCGAGGCGATCTCTGTATTAAAGAAATCTTTAATTGCTCCTCGTTCAGGTGCCAGCTTCCATTCTCTAAATCTATTTTTATCAGATAATGATTTATATTTTGTGGCTTGATTAATTTGAAGAGATATAAGTCTACCTACTAACCCAACCATCACTACAGCTTTTGCAGCGGTAATTAAAAACATTCTTCTGTTTATTAACTTTGATTTAATAACAGTATTGCCTGAGCCTGGACTAAGCATCTTGAGTACCTATGAAACTTATTTGATAAAGATTGAATAATAACCAAAAAACTGGAAATAAAAATAAAGTAAAGAAAGTATTGTAACCTATTTTAGAATAAGAAACGACAACTTCTGAAAAATTATTTAACAATGAAAAGAAAAGTAAATTGGCAAACAATAAAGCTATTAAAAAAGTAAACCAGTCAGATGCAATTGTTGTGTTAACACTTTTATTTCTAACATAATTACCTACGAAACAAACTACAAGGTAAGATAATGAGCTTATGCCCAATGGAAATCCCATCACTACGTCATTGATAAGTCCCGCTAGAAAAATATGTCCTGAGCCCATTAGATTTGGACGTTTTATTATCCAAAAATAAATTATTATGATTTGTAAATTTAGAGAAAATACTTCAAATAATTTTTCTAGGTTCGTATCAATTTCACTTATAGATAAATAATATAATAAAAATAATGGACCCGACGCGAATAATTTATGTATTATGCTACTTCTAGCCATTAAAAAACTTCCTTGCTTGGTTTAATTAAATTTACCGTAACGAAAGATAGTTGATTAGGATCAACAAATAACTCGACATCTCCACTTTCATTTGTTTTTCCTATTGGAGTGCCTGCAGTAAAAATTCCATCTTTTCCAGAAGCGAATACGGTTATACCTTCAATAAATTGATAGTTTTCAGGTAAGTAAGACAACGCAGGCTTTCGTGTCCCTCCTCCTGTAAGTATCGCTTGCGTGCTTTTTTCATCAAATGTAACTGGAATTCTACTGTTTAAATCATTAAGTAATAATACTCTTGATGATAAATAATTTGTCTCAACTATACGTCCAACTAGGTATTTATTTTGAGTAACAGGCATTCCTTTTATAATGCCTTCTTTACTTCCTTTATTAATAATTATTGATTTTAAAAATGGACTATTACGATCTACTAAAACTTTAGCTAAAACTACGTTTGAAACACTTTGTAAATCTTCTGTATCAAGAACTTTTTTTAAATTTTTATTTTCATTTGATATATATTCTAAATTTAAATCTTGAGCCTTATAACGCTCTATAACTTGTCTTAATTGTTCGTTTTCTTTTTTTAAATTAAAGTGACTTGTGACTCCTTGATTTATACCCGGAAATAATCTTGTTGGGGCAGACGCTAAATAAGTTACCCGATAGACAACATCGTTTATGAAGCTTCTTGCTGTTTTTACTACAGTAAATCCATAAACATCTAAAAAGAAAATTACTAGCGATATAATTACAAGCGAGAAAATTGAAAATTTTTGAGTTCCTCCTCTTTGTAAAAGAGCGGAACGAAAAGCTATACTAAAATCATCTCTACTGACTGACATTTTTTCGGTATAGACAAATTAATATTCCGATAACATAGTAGAAAACAACTCTTCATTTTCTAAAGCTCTACCTGTTCCGATAGCTACACATGATAAAGGATCATCAGCTATTGTCACGGGTAAACCTGTATCTTGGGAAATTAATTTATCAATATTTTTTAACAAAGCTCCACCACCAGTTAGCACTAGACCCATATCAATCAAGTCGGCTGACAATTCCGGTGGAGTATTCTCTAAAGCTTCTTTAATACCCCCTAAAATCTGATTTAAGATTGGCATTATTGCTTCACAAGCATCTTTTTCTGTTAGTTCTATCTCTTTTGGAGTTCCTGATCTAATATCTCTACCTTTCATTAAAAAAGTATTATTTGAAGAAGGGATTGCTGTACCTATCTCTTTTTTAATTTTTTCAGCTGTAGAGTCTCCGATCATTAAATTCATTTTTTTTCTCATATAAGCTATAATTGATCCATCTAAAGCATCTCCAGCAACTCTCAGTGATTTTGAATAAACTACACCACCTAAAGACATTACGGCTATCTCTGTTGTACCGCCGCCTATATCTACAACCATCGAACCTGTCGCTTCTGATATAGGTAGTCCTGCTCCAATAGCAGCAGCTATTGGTTCCTCGATAAGCTGTACTTTTCTTGCTCCTGCAGCTAGTGCAGAGTCTTGAATTGCTTTTCTTTCCACTGGAGTAGATCCTGTTGGTACACAAATTAAAATTCTAGGGTTTGCAAATGCATTCTTTTTATGAACTTTTTTGATAAAGTGTTTAATCATTTCTTCTGTAACTACGAAGTCTGCAATTACTCCATCTTTTAGAGGTCTAATAGCTGAGATATTACCAGGAGTTCTACCTAACATTGTTTTTGCTTCATCACCTACAGCCAAAACAGATTTTCGCCCTCCATCTTCTATAACAGCTACCACTGATGGTTCATTTAAAACTACGCCTTGTTCTTTTAATACTACTAAAGTATTAGCTGTTCCTAAATCAATTGCCATGTCTTGTGACCACATTGATGATAAACCTGATAGACCTTTAAAAAACATGTTAACCTTTCGTTGTTTGAGCGCTCAAATTTTCATCTGGCGCAGTTTTTGTTCTTTTAATAATCAATTTATTTAATGCATTCAAGTAAGCATTTGCAGATGCGACTAACGTATCAGTATCAGCTGCTTGGCCCACCGTTGATTTTCCTTTTTCCTCAATTCTTACACTTACTGTAGCTTGCGCATCTGTTCCTTCAGTAACTGCATGCACATTATACAATTGTAAATTTACTTCATGAGGGTAAAGATTTTTAATACACTTAAATATTGCATCTACTGGGCCATCTCCTGTTTCAGAAGCGCTTTTAACTTCTCCATAAACTTCTAAGGTCATCTCTGCTTTTTGAGGTTCTCCAGTTCCAGCGAATACTTTCAGTGATTTTAACTTAATCACATTGTCTTCTGTTACTAAACTATCGTCAATGATTGCAGCTATATCTTCATCATAGATGTGTTTCTTTTTATCTGCTAATATTTTAAATTTTCCAAATGCTGTATCAATAATATCATCTGTTACATCTACGTAACCCATATCAGAAAGTTTATCTCTAAATGCATGACGACCTGAATGTTTTCCCATTACCAATGAAGTCTTTTTAACTCCAACACTTTCAGGTGTCATAATTTCATAGGTGTTTCTATTTTTTAACATCCCGTCCTGGTGAATTCCTGACTCATGAGCAAAAGCATTCTTACCAACTATCGCTTTATTAAATTGGACTGGAAAACCTGTTGCGTTAGAAACAACTTTAGATGCTTTACTTAAAAGTTTTGTGTTTATGTTAGTTGTATAAGGCATTAAATCATGTCTTGTTCTCATAGCCATAACAACTTCCTCAAGTGCTGCATTACCAGCTCTTTCACCTATTCCATTAATTGTACACTCTATCTGTCTTGCTCCAGCCATTACTCCTGCTAGTGAGTTTGCAACCGCTAAGCCTAAATCGTTATGACAATGTGTTGAAATAATTGCTTTATCTATATTTGGCACTTTGTTTAATAAAGTTTCAATAATTTTTTTAAATTCTGAAGGAACTGTATAACCAACTGTGTCCGGAATATTAATAGTTTTTGCTCCACATTTAATTGCAAGTTCAACTGACTTACACATGTAATCCATATCTGTTCGCGTTCCGTCTTCACAAGACCATTCAACGTCATCAGTAAATTTTCTTGCATATGTGACGCTTTCTTTGATTGATCCTAAAACTTCTTCGGGCGATTTATTTAACTTATGCTTCATATGAAGCGGACTTGTAGAAATAAAAGTATGTATTCTAAAATTTTTTGCATGTTTTAATGATTCATGACAAGCATCTATATCTTTTTTTGTTGCACGAGCTAAACCTGCAGGAATAGATTTTTTTAAAGTTTTACTAATTTCTGTGACAGCTTCATAATCTCCTGGTGAAGCTATTGGAAAGCCAGCTTCAATAACATCAACGCCAAGCTCATCAAACACTCTTGATATTTGTAATTTTTCTTCCAAACTCATCGATGCGCCTGGAGACTGTTCACCGTCTCGCATTGTGGTATCGAAAATTATAATTCTATTTTTATCGCTCATACTAAAACTTTTGTTCATTCAAAAGTTTCTCATAATACAATCAAAGATAGAATTTGCAAATTATTATGTATTCAATAAGAGCTATTCTAGAGTCAGATTGGGCTAATTCTTGTCTTTATCGACTAATTTATTTTTACCAATCCAAGGCATCATCGCACGAAGCTCTTTACCCACTTTTTCGATGGGATGTTTAGCTAAATCTTCCCTCATTTTAAGGAAGTTTTTCTGGCCCGATTTATGTTCGTCCATCCACTGTTTCGTAAATTTACCAGACTGAATATCTTTTAGCACCTCTTTCATTTTTTCTTTGGTCTTGCTATCAACAATTCTCTTACCAGATACATACTCCCCATACTCTGCGGTATTTGAAATAGAATAATTCATATTTGCAATTCCACCTTCATAAATTAAATCTACAATTAATTTTACTTCATGAAGAGTTTCAAAATAAGCCATCTCTGGTGGGTAACCAGCTTCAGTTAAGGTTTCAAAACCATTTTTGATTAATTCAACTAAACCACCGCAAAGAACTGTTTGCTCTCCAAATAAATCTGTTTCACACTCGTCTTTAAAAGTTGTTTCAATAATTCCAGATTTGCCACCGCCAATAGCTGAAGCATATGACAATGCAAGATCTCTAGCTTTACCAGAACTATCTTTATGCACTGCCATTAAACATGGCACTCCTCCACCTTTTTGATACTCGCTTCTCACTGTGTGCCCTGGTCCTTTAGGTGCTACCATAAACACATCTAAATCTTTTCTTGCATTAATTAAATCAAAATGAATGTTTAAACCATGAGCAAAAGCTAAACTCGTTCCCTCTTTCATTCTTTGTTCAATGTGATTTTTGTAAATTTCTGATTGTAGTTCATCGGGAGTTAACATCATTACAACATCCGCCCAAGCAGCAGCATCTGATAGTGACATAACTTTCAAACCTTCGCTCTCAGCTTTTTTTACACTTGCAGACCCCTCTCTTAAAGCAACAACAACTTCTTTAACACCACTGTCTTTTAAATTAAGTGCATGTGCATGTCCTTGACTTCCATAACCAAAAATTGCAACTTTTTTATTTTTAATTAAATTTACATCTGCGTCTTTTTCATAAAATGTTTTCATCTTTTCTCCTATTGTGTAAAAACTTCATCACCTTTTGTCATTGCAACTGCTCCTGTTCTTGAGACACTTATAAGTCCTAAAGGCTTTAAGGTTATGACTAATTTATCAATATCTCTTCTTAAAGCAGTTACTTGAATAACAAAAGACTTTTTTGTTTTATCCAAGATTAATCCGTCATGTTTTTTACATAATTTCTTCGCTTTATCCAGTTTTTTTGTAGCTCCAACTACTTTAAGTAAAGCAAGTTCCTTAAATAAAATTTTAGGATCATTCCTTGAAAAATCTGCTACTTTATGAACAGGGATTAATTTTCCAAGCTGAAGTTTGATTTGCTGAATAACCTCAGGTGTTCCTTTAGTAACAATTGTAATTCTTGATAGGTGTTTTTTTTTATCTATTTCAGCCACTGCTAAAGACTCGATGTTATAACCTCTCCCAGAAAATAATCCAATAACTCTTGCTAAAACTCCAGCTTCATTATCTACCCATACTACAATTATATGATAATCTTCTTTTCCAAATTTTGTTGGTTGGCTATATGCTGATTTTGGTTTAGGCATTAAACTAAAGTTTTTCCTTCATCTGAAACTTCCTCTTTTTCATCTTCAGGTCCAAGAAGCATTTGATTGTGAGGTTTTCCAGAAGGTATCATCGGATAGCAATTTTCTACTTTATCAACTACACAATCGAAAATTACTGGTTTATCTATATTAATCATTTCTTTAATCTTCTCGTCTAGTTCATCAGGAGTTTTTGCTCTGATACCAACGGCGCCATAAGCTTCGGCTAACTTAACGAAATCTGGTAAAGCTTCTGTGTAACTTTCAGAATAATTTTTATCGTGCAACAATTCTTGCCATTGTCGAACCATTCCCATGTATTCATTATTTAAAATAAAAATCTTAACTGGTAATCTATATTGTATTGCAGTCGACATTTCTTGAATATTCATTAATATTGAAGCTTCGCCTGCTATATCTACTACTAGTTTTTTAGGATGAGCAATTTGAACACCGATGGCTGCGGGTAAACCATATCCCATAGTACCTAAACCTCCGGAAGTCATCCATCTGTTAGGTTTATTAAACTTATAATGTTGAGCGGCCCACATCTGGTGTTGTCCAACTTCTGTAGTAATAAAGGTGTCTTGGTGTTTTGTTAATTCATATAATCTTTGTACAGCATGCTGTGGTTTGATAGTTTCTTTGCTATTGATAAAATTTAAAGATTTTTTTTCTCTCCATTTGTTAATTTGGCTCCACCACTTGGCAGTTTTTTGTTTATTTGATTCAATAAAATTTTTATTTTTTTCTTTGAATCTTTTTATAACTGCTTGTAATAATTCTGTAACATCACTTGTAATGGCTAAATCAACTTTTACATTTTTTCCAATTGAAGATGGATCTATATCAATATGAATTTTTTTTGATTTTGGAGAAAACTCGTCAATTTTCCCCGTTATTCTGTCATCGAACCTTGCTCCAATATTAATCATTAAGTCACAATCATGCATTGCATTATTGGCTTCATAAGTGCCATGCATGCCAAGCATTCCTAAAAACTGAGGATCGTCTCCCGGAAAAGCTCCTAGACCTTGAAGAGTAGAAGTAATAGGAAAACCAGTTAATGAAACTAGATCTCTCAAAAGTTCACTCGCTTTTGGACCTGAATTAATTACTCCACCTCCTGTATAAAAAATAGGTCTAGATGATTTTTTTATCATCTCAATAAAATTATCTACGTCTTTTAAATTTATTTTATTAGAGAGAGCGCCATTTAATTTTTTTTCTAATTTATTTTTACTTACTTTATAAATACCTTTGTTGAATTGGATATCTTTAGGAATATCAACTAAAACTGGTCCCGGTCGACCAGTTGTTGCAATTTTAAAAGCTTGGTTCATGATGTCTGCTAAATCATTTACGTCTTTCACTAACCAATTATGTTTTGTACACGGCCTTGTGATTCCTGTTGTGTCACATTCTTGAAATGCGTCAGTACCAATTAAATGAGTTGGAACCTGTCCTGAAATACAAACTACAGGAATTGAGTCCATGTAAGCATCAGTCAACGCTGTAACTGCATTCGTTGCTCCTGGACCTGATGTAACTAATAAAACTCCCGGCTTACCGCTTGATCTTGCGTAACCTTCTGCAGCGTGACCTGCGCCTTGTTCATGTCTCGCTAAAATATGTTTGATTGATTTATGATTTTTTAATTCATCATAAATTGGAAGCACAGCACCCCCTGGATAACCAAAAATATATTCAACTTTTTGGTCTTCCAATGCTTTAAATACTATTTCCGCTCCACTGAATAATTTTGGCATTCATACAATCTAGCCTAGAAATACCAACCGTCAAGTTT
>JBJLED010000006.1:0-13701 GCA_045566055.1 Candidatus Pelagibacter sp.
ATTACTCTTTTCAAGAAACTTTTGGAAGCAATGTTTTCGCTTGGGAAGGAACTAGATGGTTTAAAGAAATTTTACACTCTGAAAGATTTCATGCTTCTTTAGGACGACAAGTTATATTTACCTTTATAATTTTATTAATTCAACTACCTTTAGGAATAGGTATAGCTCTTACAATGCCTAAAAAAGGTTGGGGAGTTCCTGTTTGTCTAATTTTAATGTCAATGCCACTTTTGATTCCTTGGAATGTAGTTGGGGCAATGTGGAATATATTTGCTCTTCCAGATATTGGTTTTTTAGGCAACTCTCTAAATACTTTAGGTTTCGATTATAATTTTACCCAGCAGAGTGGTGATGCATGGTTTACAACTATTTTAATGGACGTGTGGCACTGGACTTCTTTAGTTGTTTTATTATCTTACGCAGGTTTAAACTCTATACAGCCAGCTTATTATCAAGCAGCAGAAATTGATGGAGCTAGTAGATGGGATGTTTTTAGATATATAGAATTACCAAAAATGAAAAAAGTTTTAACTTTGGCTATTCTTTTAAGATTTATGGATAGTTTTATGATTTATACAGAACCTTTTGTTTTAACAGGAGGTGGTCCAGGAAATGCGACGAATTTTCTATCACTTGATTTAGTGAAAATGGCTTTAGGTCAATTTGATCTCGGCCCAGCTGCAGCTATGTCACTAATTTATTTTTTAATTGTACTTCTAATATGCTGGGTTTTCTACAGTATAATGATGAGAGATGAGGCTAGATCATGAGTAAAATAAAATGGCTAGTGCCAACAATTTACATAGTTTTTTTAATGTTACCTATTTATTGGTTGTTAAACATGTCGTTCAAAACAACTACAGAAATTATAAACGTTTATTCTTTGTGGCCTCAAGACTTTACATTAATTAACTATAAAACAATATTTACAGATAGCACTTGGTATATGGGGTATGTTAATTCTATAACCTATACAGTTTTTAATACAATTATTTCTGTATCTGCTGCGCTACCAGCAGCCTATGCTTTTTCAAGATATAAATTTTTGGGAGATAAACATCTATTTTTTTGGTTGCTTACGAACAGAATGGCACCACCGGCTGTTTTTGCCTTACCATTCTTTCAGTTTTATTCTTCTGTAAATTTATTTGATACTCATATAGCCATCGCCTTATCTCACTGTTTATTTAATATTCCATTAGCAGTTTGGATACTAGAGGGATTTATGTCTGCTGTACCGAAAGAATTGGACGAAACAGCATATGTTGATGGTTATTCTTTTGGAAGATTTTTCTTTAAAATTTTTATTCCCACAATTGCTGCCGGAATAGGTATTACTATGTTTTTTTGTTTTATGTTTTCTTGGGTAGAATTATTATTAGCTAAAACACTTACTGCTACAATAGCAAAACCAATTGCAGCGATTATGACAAGAACTTCTAGTACTTCTGGATATGAACTAGGTTTATTAGCAGCAGCAGGTAGCTTAACTATTATTCCTGGAGCGGTGGTAATATATTTCGTTAGAAACTACATCGCTAAAGGATTTGCAATGGGGAGAGTATAATGTTTACAAATCTTTATGCATCTAGCTGGTCTACAGTTGGTCAGCCAAAAGAAAAAGGTCTATTTGATTTTGATTTCATAACTTGGATGGCTTGGACTTGGCCAACAGCTAGTTTTTTTATATTTATTGCAGTTTGTATTGCTGTAATGTATTTTTGGGAAAAGAAAGTACCTGGGGGATCTCCAAGGAGAGGTATTCTTGGACTAGATACAACTAGAGGAGACAGATTGTTCGTATCTCTTTTAGGAAGTGCGTTTATTCATTTAGCTTGGTTAGGTTTAGTAGGAAGTTTATTGTGGATAGCAACGATTATTTGTGTTGCATATTTTGTGATTGTATTTAAATACGTATAAAAATGATCAAAGTTGGAATAAACGGATTTGGAAGAATAGGAAGATTAATTTTAAGAGCTCTTCTAGAAAATTATAAAGGTAAAATCCAAGTTGTAGGAATTAACGATCTTGGTTCAATTAAAGCCAATGCACATTTAATAAAATTTGATAGTACTCATGGCACTTTAACTCAAGAGGTTAAAACTTCAGCTGAAGGATTTCAAATTGGAGATCAAAATATCAAAGTATACGCCGAAAAAGATCCTGCTAAACTTCCATGGGGTAAAATTGGTGCCGATGTTGTTTTAGAGTGTACAGGTTTCTTCTTGGATAAAACTTCAGCAGGTAAACATATCGAAGCTGGTGCTAAAAAAGTAATTATTTCTGCTCCTGCTAAAGAGGTAGATTTTACAGTTGTTCAAGGGGTTAACAGCAAAGAATTAACAAAAGAACATAATGTTATTTCAAATGGGTCGTGTACAACAAACTGTTTGGCCCCAGTAGCTATGGTTTTAGAAAATACTTTTGGAATTGAGTATGGCTACATGACCACAATTCACAGTTATACCGGAGATCAAAAATTATTAGACACGCTTCACAAAGACCTTAGAAGAGCAAGAGCTTCAGGTGATGCGATGATACCTACTTCAACAGGTGCAGCAAAAGCAATGAGTCTTGTTTTACCGAGCTTAAAAGGAAAATTAGATGGTACTGCAATCAGAGTACCAACTCCCAACGTATCTTTAATTGATCTTACTTTTGTGCCAAACAAGGAAGTAACAACTGAAAGTATTAATAATGCAATGAGCAAAGCTGCTAATGGTCCTCTTAAAGGTATTTTGGCAACAAACTCAGCCCCATTGGTTTCTAAAGATTTTAATCATAATCCGCATAGTTCAATTTTTGACTTAACCCAGACTCAAGTTATTAAAGGGAAATTTAGTAGAGTACTTTCTTGGTATGATAATGAATGGGGGTTCTCAAACAGAATGTGTGATACAGCTATTCAAATTGCTAGCTTAATTTAACTTTTATTTTTTTCAGCTTCCTCAATTAGTTTCAAAGTATCTTTTGGAATAATTGAATTATCAGTCTTAGGAGTATTTTTAACTGAAACTATTTTTTTCTCTTTTTTAATTTTTTGGAGATCTTCAATAGCACCTAGAATTTCTTCAACACTATAGTTATTTTCCATTAAGTACCTACTTTATAAAGTCTTACCATATTTGTCATACCCGCTTTTCCGAAAGGCAAGCCAGCTGTAATTACAACGAAATCATTTTTTTTAATAAATTTAAGCTTTTTTATTATTTCTTTTGAAATAGACATCATATCTTTCCATCCGTTTGCATCTCGGCTGTTAATTGATTGAACGCCCCAAAGTAACGAAACTTGTCTAGAGACATTTATATTAGGTGATATTGTAACAATCTTTGCAGCAGGTCTCATAGCAGACACTAACTTTGCAGATTTACCTGAATTAGAAAAAACGATAATTGCTTTAACATCTGGATTATAAGCAATATCTTTCACTGAAAGCAAAATAGATTTTACAGGATCCTTATTAGAAATTATTGAATTTTTAAAATCTTCAATATGTTGTCTTTTATATTTCTCAGTTGAAAGAATAGTTTGAGACATTGTTGAAACAGCTTGAGTTGGAAACTTACCTATAGCAGCTTCAGCAGACAACATCACTGTATCAGCACCTTGAAAAATAGCTGTAGCAATGTCATTTATTTCAGCTCTAGTAGCTGTATTATTTTCAATCATGCTCTCCAACATTTGAGTAGCTACTATTACAGATTTTGAAAATTGGGAACATTTTTTTATAAGACTCAACTGAACTTTTGGAACCTCACTATGACCAATATCGATTGCTAAATCACCACGAGCAATCATAACTGAGTCTGTAGCTTTGATTATTTTAACAATATTTTTTAGTGCATGTTTATTTTCAATTTTTGAAATTATACCCACGTCCTTTTTAATCAATTTTCTTGTTTCAAGTATTAACTTTTCATTTTGAAGATATGAAAGGGCAATCCAATTGCAACCAAGTTTAGTAGCAGTTCTAATATCTTTTTTATCTTTAGAAGTTAATTTATTAAAAGCAATATCAAAATTAGGAATGTGAATACTTTTATTGCTTTTCATAAAGCAATTTTGACTTTTACAAACTGTTGTTACAGCTAAACCTTTTTTACCAGTGACCACAAAAGTAAATTTTCCATCATCAATTAAAATTTTATTTCCTTTTTTTAATTTTTTAAGAATTTGTGGATAAGGAAAACTTATTCTTGAATGGTCGCCAACATTCTTTTTAGTGTCAAAAATATATTTTTGGTTATATTTTATTTTTTGACTATCTCCTTTGATATTTCCAATACGAAGTTTTATTCCTTGAAGATCTGCAATTAAAGCTAATTTTTTATTTGAAGATTTTTCTATTTTTCTAATCCTTGAAACAATCCTATTTATCCCTTGGGTTTTGTGACTAAAATTAATTCTAAAAGCATCAACTCCAAGATCTACAAGTTGTTTTAGTTTTGTATCACTGTAAATAGCTGGTCCTAAGGTAGCAATTATTTTGGCTTTTTTTTCCATTATGAAATTTTTATGTTATAACATCTTTATCTCAAAAAAAAATATTTAAGAAAATTTAAATTAAATGGCTAATAAAAAAATTGGAATTCTTACAAGTGGAGGTGATTGCGGAGGCCTTAATGCTGCGATTAGGTCAATTTTTTATAGGGCAAAAAACAAATATAATATGGATGTTTTTGGCATAAAAGACGGAACCGCTGGATTAATGAAAAGGCCAGTTGCAGCAGTTCAATTAACTCATAAGACCTTTGGAGGATATCTTCTAAGACAAGGAGGTACTTTTTTAGGATCAACAAATAAAGGAAACCCATTTAAATTTCCTTCTAAAAATGGAAAAAGTTTGGACAGATCTAAGGAAATTATAGAGGGCTATCATCAATTGAAACTAGACGGTCTAATTATTATAGGAGGTGATGGTAGTATGCAAATTTTAAAAAGACTTGCTAAAGAAGGCGATATGAAAATTGTAGCTATACCAAAAACGATAGATAACGATGTTGGGGCGACAGAAAGTTCTATAGGATTTCACACTGCTGTTGATGTAGCAACTCAAGCTTTAGATAATCTTCAATCAACCGCAGCAAGTCACAGAAGATCTATGATACTCGAAGTCATGGGTAGAGACGCAGGTCATATAGCTTTAAACGCTGGTATAGCCGGCGGTGCTGACGTAATACTAATACCTGAAATAAAATATTCTATAGACGGCATAATTAAAAAACTTAATTCTATGAAAAAACATGACATACAACATTCCTTAATTGTAGTTGCAGAAGCAGTAAAAAAAGAAGACGGTAGTACGGTTTTACATAAGTATATGGATGGCGAACAAAGATTGGGTGGGATTGGAGATTATATAGCACAAGAAATAATGAAAAAAACTGACGTCGAGTGTAGAGTGACCTCATTAGGACATGTGCAGCGTGGAGCACCACCAACTGCAAGTGATAGAATTTTAGCAAGTGCATTTGGTGTTTACGCAGTTGATTTGTTAAATCAAAAAAAATTTGACAGAATGGTAGCTTGGAAAGATAGAAAAGTTGTAGATGTGCCTATTGATGAGGGAATAAGCACATATAAAAATGTTGAAAGAAAAGACTCTTTAGTTGAAACTGCATTATCTTTAGATATATACATTGGAGACGATATTTAATGACTGATAAAAATTTAAATAAATATGCTAATAGACTTGTAAATGCATTTTTAAAAAATAAAATTATTTCACCCTTACCCACAAAGTACACAAAAAAAATTTCAGAAGCTCAAAAATTAAGAAAATTATGTGAAAGTAAAATAAAAAAACCCATAAGTGGATTTAAAGCGGCTGGAACAGGTATTCCTGTTTTAAAAAAATTAAAAGAAAAGGAGCCATTTTATGCAACTGTTTATAAACACAATGTATTTAAAAATAAAAAAACTGTAAAAATAAATAAATTTACTATGGGTATAGAATTGGAAGTTTGTTACTTGATAAAAAAAAATTTCTTTGATTTAAAAAAAAAAGTTACAAAAAAAAATATAAAAAAATTTATTTCTCATATCGCTCCCTGTATTGAAGTTGTTGGCTATAGACAAAAAAAGAAAGGCATTAAAAGTCTTGGTGACTTATGTTCTGATTTTGGAGCTAATGTGAAATTTGTAATCGGCGCTAAAAAAAAATTTAAAAATCAAAATGTAAAAAATTTAAAGACTAATATTTTTAATAAAAAAATTAATCAGTCAGTTTTTGGCAATACAAATACTGTTTACATTGACCCGTTAAATTCTTTGAGATTTGTTTTAGACAAATTACAAAAAGATAAAATAAAACTAAATAAGAATTTTTATGTTTTTACTGGATCTTCGGTTGGAGTTGTACCTATTTTAGGAAAAGGTATTTATAAAGGAGTGATTAATAAGATTGGAAATGTATCAGCTAAAATTAGTTAGATAAAAAATATCCACCAATAACTAGCAGAAGTATAAAACTGATTAATTTAGTTTTTTTTACAAACTCCATTTTTTTTTCTCCGCTTACTTTTCTTTGAGATAGAAAATAAATGTTAGATTGTGCTTTTTGCCTAAACTTTGGTCTTAATGGGTTAGGTATAGATTTATTTTTAATCTCTTTAAATTTTTTTGGATTTATTTGAAGCACAAATTATTAAACTCTATTTTTTATATGTAGGCAACTTTTAGTTGCGCTATTTGAGTTCAACTCTTAAGTGCGACATAATTGCAAATGATAATCATTATCAATATATTGTAAATGCTAATCATTATCAATCTAAAAAAACAGAAAGTAATAATATGAAAAAAACCACATTAACCTCAGTATTTTTATTATTTGCATTTATTTCAAGTGTATTAGCCAATGAAGTTAACATTTTCAGCGCAAGACACTATGACTCTGATGTTCAATTATATGAAAAGTTTACGGATAAAACAGGTATTAAAGTAAACGTAATATCTGGAAAATCTGGTGCTTTAGAAAAAAGAATAATAGAGGAAGGCGCAGAAAGTAAAGCTGACCTTTATATAACTGCTGATGCAGGCAGACTAGGAGCTTTTGATGCTAAAGGAATGCTTCAAGGCGGGTTAAACACAAAAGTTATTAAATCTTCTGTACCGAGTAATTTTAGAACTTCTAAATGGACAGGTATAGCAAAAAGAGCACGTATTGTTTATTTCGCACCGGAAAGAGTTTCAGGAGCTGAATTAGCAGGTTTAACTTATGAAAGTTTAGCTGATCCAAAATGGAAAGGTCGAGTTGTTATAAGAGCGTCTAACAATATCTACAATCAGTCTTTAGTGGCATCTTTAATAAAAAACAATGGTAAAGGAGCAATAGCTGACTGGTCAAAAGGTATGGTTGCTAATATGGCAAGAGCCCCTAAAGGAAACGATAGAGCTCAAATACTTGCAGTAGCGGCAGGTGAAGCGGATATAGCTGTAGCTAATACTTACTATTTGGCACTTATGTTATCAGGTAAAAAAGGACCCGAGCAACAAGCAGCAGCTAAAAAAGTTAAACCTTTCTTTCCAAATCAAGATGGCAGAGGCACTCATATGAACATTAGCGGTGCAGGACTTGTTAAAGGAGCACCAAATAAAGCTAATGCGATAAAATTAGTAGAGTTTTTACTAAGTGAAGAAGCACAAAACTACATAGTAAATAATACTTTTGAGTATCCAATGATTGCAGGTGTATCACCACATCCATTAGTAGTTAATATGGGATTAGATTTTAAACAAGACCTTAAAACTAAAGTTGTTAACTACGGTAAATTACAAGCTGAAGCTCTTGCAGCAATGACAGGCGCAGGTTGGAAGTAAGACCCTAAGTTGTTAGTATAATTATGAGGCGAACATTAAAAAAAAATTTAAATTTGAACAGTTTGAAAACTGGATGTTCGCCTTGTATGAATGAAGCCAGAAAAATGCAGCAAAAAATATTTGATAGAAATTTATCAGAAATAAAAATTCAAGAGATTAAAAGTATTGTTTCTTCATTATTTAAAGATAAATAAATATTTGACGTTTTTGTTTTCAAGACTTAAACCCTTACAAATGATTAATAAAAGATTAAATTTTTGGTACACAAGTTCATTTGCGGTATCTCTATTTGTTGCAATTCCGATACTTACTGTTTTTTCAAGCTATTTCAGTTCTACAAGTGAGTATATGGAGCTTCTAAAAACAACATTTTTGAAAGATTACATAGTAACTTCTGCAATAATATTATTTGGAGTTTTATCCTTATCTTTTATTTTTGGGGTGCTTTCTGCATACTTTGTATCTTTTTATAATTTTTGGGGAGTAAATTTTTTTAAATGGGCATTAATATTATCTTTTGCAGTTCCTGCTTATATTTATGCATATTCATTAACTGCTTTTTTTGAAAATTACGGTTCCTTGTTTTCTTTATTAACATGGATATTTGGTGAGTATAATTATAATAAACACATACCAAAATTTGATGGAATGTTTGGAGCTATTATATCTATGTCTTTTTCATTATTTGGATATGTTTATGTTTTGACTAGAGCATCATTTTATCATCAATCTAACAATTTAATTGAAGTGAGTAAAAATTTGGGTTTATCTGCAAGAGAGAGTTTTTTTAAAATAATACTGCCTTCCGCAAGACCTGCAATTGTAGCTGGTTTATCATTAGTAGCTATGGAGTGTTTATCAGATTTTGGAACAGTCTCTTTTTTCAGTGTTTCAACTTTAACTACAGGAATATACAATTCTTGGTTAGCTTTTGATGATTTAAATACAGCTAACCAATTATCATTTATTCTTTTAATAATTATATTATCATTATTTTTAGTTGAAAATTATTCAAGAGGAGGTGCTAAATATCACCAAAATACAAACGCAGGTTTTCGAAAAATACCAAAGATAGAGTTAAAGGGAAAAAAATCCTTATATCCAATAATTTTTTGTGTAATCATTTTTTTATTAAGTTTTATATTTCCGTTAAGCCAGATGATCTATTGGACAGTTAAATTTCCGAAATATTTTCAAGATACAAATATATTAGAAATAAATTTAAATACTCTTTTATTAGTATTTTTAGCAAGCAGTATATTAATTTCCTTAGCTTTTTTAATTAACTTTGGAAACAGAATATCAAAAAGTAAAATATTAGATAATTTAAGTTTGTTTTCAATTTCAGGCTATGCAATACCCGGTGTTATTTTAGCCGTAGCATTTATTTCATTTTTTTCATGGTTAAGTGATATTCTTACAAACAATTTTGGTTTAATAAGTATAAAAAGTATATTTATTGGGTCGATATTTGGATTAATAGCTGCATATTTCATTAGGTTCTATTCGCTAGCATTTAATGGAATTAAATCAAGCTATCTAAAAATAAATCAGTCTATTGACGATAGTTCTTACTTATTAGGGTATTCAAAATTTAGAACTTTCAGAAAAATTCATATTCCTAATTTAAAAAACAGTATTTATTTAATTAGTATTTTAATTGCAATTGAAATTATTAAAGAATTACCTATTACTTTAATACTTAGACCTTTTAATTTTGAGACTTTTGCAACAAAAGCTTATGCATATGCATCACAAGATTTGCTTGAAGCAGCAGCACTTCCTTCATTATTTCTTATTTTTTGGTCTGCTATTTTAATATTTTTTACTTCTAAGCATATACTTTCAGAAAAATAATATTATATTCAATATATGTCTATTAACTTTCTCGAGATAAATAATACCACCTTTGTGGCCAGTAAAAAAAATAAAGTTTTAGATTTTAATCTTACTATCAAAAATGAGGGCGACATCATTTGTTTATTAGGTCCTTCTGGAATAGGTAAAACCACAATATTAAGATCAATTGCTGGATTACAAAAGATACCAAAAGGAAAAATTTATTTGAAAGGAAAGCTTTTATCATCCGAGCTCAACCATATCGAACCTGAAAAAAGAAATGTAGCCCTTTCATTTCAGGATAATAGTTTGTTTCCACATTATACAATTTTAGAAAATATAAATTTTGGAGCAAAAAGAAATAGAAATGCTGATTATAATTTTGAAACAGATGAGTTAATTAAACTTTTACATTTAGAAGGTTTGGCAGAAAAATACCCTCACCAAGTAAGTGCTGGTGAAGCTCAAAGAGTATCATTGGCAAGATCATTAATGTCAAAACCAGATTTATTATTACTTGATGAACCGTTTTCAAATGTTGATGAAAGTTTAAAAGTAGAATTACAGCAAAATATAAAAAAGATTTTAAAAGAAAAGAAAATTACCACAATTATAGTAACTCACGATTCTTACGAGGCGTTTTATATGGCCGATTATTGTGGAATACTTTTAAGTCAAACTATGAAACAATTTGATACACCATATAATATTTATCATTATCCAAACTCTATAGAGGTAGTCAATTTTTTAAATAGAGGCATACTTGTTGATGCTAAAGTGTTAGATGATAGTAGTGTTGAGCATAAATGTTTAGGAGTGATTAAAGGAAATTTTGTAAAAAAATATAAAAAAGGTACAGCTGTAAAATTATTAGTACAGCCTGATGATTTAGAACATGACGATAAAAGCAATTTAAAATTAGAAATAATTGACAGAAAATTTAGAGGCACTAATTTTATTTATACACTTAAAACTAAAAATGATGATTTAATACCTGTATTTGTACATTCTCATCATATACATCAACATGAGGTTGAAGAAAAATTTGGAGTAAAAACACCGATTTATATTGACCATCTAGTGTGTTTTTAAGTAAAAGATATTATTCATGCGCCCTTAGCTCAGTTGGATAGAGCATCGGTTTTCTAAACCGAGGGTCGTAGGTTCGAATCCTTCAGGGCGCGCCATTATATGATTGACGATCAAATATTAAACTACGATATCAGTGAAATTGAAGGTGTTATCACTTTTAAAAATAAAAATACCACATTAGGTTTTATTCGATTTAATAGTAACGGTGAAATAGAGTACATTTTTGTAAATCCAGCTTTTAGAAAACAAGGTTTAGCAAAGAAACTTTTAAAACTTACAAAAGAAAAAATTGGAAAAGATCTAATACCTCAAAAGCCAATAAGTCCTTTAGGTAAGAAACTATTTAATATAAATTAATAAAATGGTCAAAAACGTTTTAATTACCGGAGGGGCAGGTTACATAGGATCTCATGTTACTGAAATTTTATTACAGAGATATAAAAAGGTATTTTTGATAGATAATTTGTCCACAGGACATCGTAAATTAATAAATAAAAAAGCAAAATTTTTTAAATTAGACATTCATGACAATAAAAAAATAAAAAAAATAATAGAAAAATATAAAATTGACTCAGTAATTCACTTAGCAGCCAATCTAATCATTGGAGAAGGCCAAAAAAAACCAAAAAAATATTACAAAAATAATGTGTTAGGGACCAAAAAATTACTTGAAACATTTAAAGACACTACTGTAAAAAACATTATTTTTTCTTCTACAGCAGCGATTTACAAAGAAGGACAGTATAAAGTTTCAGAAAGATCCATAATAAAACCTAAAAGCATTTATGGTAAAACCAAAATAAAAGCGGAAAATTTAATAAAAAATTTTTCAAAAAAAAATAATTTAAATTATGGTATCTTAAGATATTTTAATATAGCAGGGTCGAGTCCATCAGGAAGAATAGGTTTGATAAATAGAAATAGCGATCATTTATTTAAAAATTTTTCAATAGAGTTAATGAAGAAAAAACCAAAATTAAAAATTTATGGAACAAACTACAAAACCAGAGACGGATCTTGTATAAGAGACTTTATTCATGTTTCTGATATAGCTGATATTCACTATTTAATTTTACAAAAAATTGATAAGTTAAATATTTCGACAATATTGAATTGTGGATACAATAAAGGCTCTTCTGTTTTGGAGGTAGCCAAAGAGTTTAGACGTCAATCTTATAAAAAAGTTGTTATTGTTAATAGCAACAGACGTAAAAATGATTTAATAAAGATTATTGCGTCTAACGATAAATTAATCAAATTTTTAAAATGGAGACCAAAATTTAATAATTTAAGTAAAATTGTGAAAAGCTGTTTAGATTGGGAAAAAAAAATAAATTAAATGTCAGAAATGAATTTACAAAATTCATTTGAAGAATTTTGCAAACAAAATAAGTTTGAAATTAACACGCAACAAATACAAATAATTAACTCATTAGATAGATTTTTACATCAAAGACAAAATTTTTTAAGCTTTTTTTTTAAAAAAAAGAAAAAATTTTGTTTTTACCTATATGGAAAAGTAGGTGTAGGCAAAACAATGCTTCTTAATTTTGCCTTCAATAATCTAAAAATTAAAAAAAGTAGACAACATTTTAATGAGTTTATGATTAATTTTCACGATTTTAAATACAAAAAAAAAGACGAAAATACAATAAGGACTTTTGTAAAAAAACTTAAAAAAGAATACGATTTAATATATCTAGATGAATTTCAAGTAACTAATATTGCAGATGCAATGATCCTAGGTAAACTATTTAAAATAATTTTCGAGGAAAATATTAAAATAATAATTACCACAAATACAAAGCTTAATGATCTTTACAAAGATGGACTACAAAGAGACCAATTTCTCCCCTTTATTTCGATTATAGAAAAGTTCTCCACTCAAAAAGAATTGCAAATTAAAGATGATTACAGAACTGTAAATGATAAAAAACCTAAAGATTTTTTCTTTCCATTAAATGAAAAAACCTCCTTTAGATTTAATCAAAGGTTTCGGGAACTAACCAGAGACAAAAATAAAGAGAGAAAAATAATAACAACAAAAGGAAGAGACTTTATAATTGAAAATTTTTATTCAGGAGTTGCGAGATTTAAATTTAATGATTTATGTGATAAATATATAGGCGCTGAAGATTATATAAATATAGCAAATGATTGTATTCATATATTTATTGAAGATATTCCTAAGTTCAATAATACAAATATAAACCAACAATTAAGATTTATAACCTTGATAGATATATTTTATGAAAAAAAAATTAGGTTAACTTTATCTATTGAGGAAGACCTAAGCAATTTAAGTTCATCAGATAAACATTTTGAGATTTTTAAACGAACTGTTAGTAGGTTATCTGAAATGACAAAAAGTACTTAGTTTTAAGTAGTATTATCATACATATTGAAGGTCATTAATAAATGTATCTATATTTAGTACCTGCATAAAATTGTAATTCAAATTAAATAGGATAATAATTGACCCGTTTTGAAACTTCGTTTCAAAAATATTGTTAACAATAATATAACTAAAGAGGATTATAATAATATGATCAAATCAATCAAAACTTGGATTTTAGTTGGATTAGCATCTTTGCTTTTAGTCGCTTGCGGCCAAGGTGGAGGAGGAGCTGGTTCAAAAAAATCAAAAACTTTGGACAATACTAAGAAGGCTGGTTTTGTGAAATGTGGTGTTTCGCAAGGTCTCCCCTGGTTTTTCTAATGCTGATGCATCAGGAAACTGGTCTGGTATCGACGTGGATGTATGTAGAGCTGTTGCAGCCGCTGTATTAGGTGATGCAGACAAAGTTAAATACACTCCATTAAGTGCTAAAGAAAGATTTACGGCTTTAACATCAGGTGAAATAGATGTGCTTGCACGTAACACTACTTGGACATTATCAAGAGATGCTGACATTGGTTTAACTTTTGTTGGTGTAAACTTTTATGATG
>JBJLED010000007.1:0-13417 GCA_045566055.1 Candidatus Pelagibacter sp.
GAACCAAACATGAAGATCACTAATGAGAAGAAAGCCCAAAGAACCAATGTTACGATCATATGGTTTTTGGTCTTATTCCAATATGCGTCTTTATTTGACATATTTCCCCCTATTATTTTTAACTTTTTACGTAAAAAGTATTATTAGTTTCCAGAAACCTTACCCATTATGAGTTTAATTTAAAGAGAAAAAAGGACCCTAAAACCAATTTGAAATGCTATAAGTTCAACAAAATAGGGGTTTTTAAAATACAACGTGAAATTGAATCTAGAAAAACTTAGAATTGCTCTAAAAACAATGGGAGAATATTTATTCCCAGTAGAAAAAGTAACAAGCTATTTTAAAAGCATTAAATCAAAAGGTGATTTACAAAAATTTATTCAACAAAGATCAGCTCATGTTACGCAAACAACTTTGTATGGTTACCTAAAAACTAGAATTGGAGTTAAATACACAGCAATGGTTGACGATGAGGTTTTTTCGAAATCAATTAATATCGCGAAATGGAATATTTATATGGTAGCCATAGCTGATTGCACTTTTTACACTTTTTCTTATTTAATTAGCGAAAAAAATCTTAAAGAGAACGATTGTAAAAAAATTTATTTAAATATTATAGAAAAAGAAAAAACAAATGGTTTAAATAATGAAGTGCATCTAAAAGCTAAGCAAGAATTTTTAAATCGATACGAAAAAATAGACTTTAACAAGTATTACTTAGACAATCCATTTAAAGAAAGTTGTATGGCACTTTATAATTGGGCACCTATTGCCGATGAATTAAAAATTTTAGATAAAGAAATAGTTTTAAACTCAATGCGATTAAAGTGGAATTTAAAAATGGATGAATTTAAAAAATTGACAAAAAATTTAAATTTTAATTAATCTCTATTCTGCCTGTTTTCAACTAGTGATGTCACAACACTTGGATCTGCTAATGTTGTGGTGTCTCCAAGATTATCAGGTTCATTCGCTGCGATTTTTCTTAAAATTCTTCTCATGATCTTGCCAGATCTTGTTTTAGGAAGCCCTGGTGCGAATTGAATTACATCTGGATAGCAAATGGGACCAATTTGTTTTCTTACCCATTGTTTTAAATCTCTTTCTAAATCGCCAGTGGGTTTTTCTTCAGCATTTAGAGTAACATAACAATATAAACCATTACCTTTTATACTATGAGGAAAACCAACCACAGCTGCCTCAGCAACTTTAGGGTGAGCAACAAATGCACTTTCAATTTCAGCAGTTCCAAGATTATGTCCTGAAACTATAATAACATCATCAACTCTACCCGTAATCCAATAGTAACCATCTTTATCTCTCTTACATCCATCTCCTGTAAAATATTTTCCATCAAATTGAGAAAAGTATGTATCTATAAATCTTTGATGATCGCCATATACAGTTCTCATTTGACCTGGCCAAGAACTTGCCATACATAATCTTCCTTGACCTTCGCCCTTTATAATTTTTCCGTCTTTATCCACCAATACTGGTTTGATTCCATAGAATGGTTTTGTAGCTGAACCTGGTTTCAAATCGATGGCACCAGGTTGTGGAGCAATTAATATACCGCCAGTTTCTGTTTGCCACCAAGTATCAACTATTGGGCATCTAGAGTCACCTACCGTTTTGTAATACCACATCCAAGCTTCAGGATTTATAGGTTCACCAACTGTGCCTAATAATTTTAAAGATTTCCTGCTTGTTTTCTTTACTGGTCCGTCTCCTTCTCTCATTAAAGCACGTATTGCAGTCGGAGCAGTATAGAATGTATTAACTTTGTATTTGTCAACGATTTGCCACCACCTAGAATTATCTGGATAATTTGGAATTCCTTCAAACATTATAGTGGTAGCGCCATTAGCTAAAGGCCCGTAAATGATATAGCTGTGTCCCGTAACCCAACCGATGTCAGCAGTACACCAATAAATATCATTAGGCTTGTAATCAAAAATATATTGATGCGTCATAGAAGCGTAAACCATATAACCGCCTGTTGTATGTAAAACTCCTTTTGGTTTGCCAGTAGAACCAGAAGTGTAAAGAATAAATAATGGATCCTCAGCATTCATTTCTTCAGGATCGCATTTAGTTGGAACGGACGAAACTAGTTTTTTATAAGAAACGTCCCTCTCATCATTCCAGTTAACTTGATTGCCTGTTCTTTCAACCACCACACATTTTTTTACATTAGGACACTGATCTAGAGCTTCATCAGCAATCTTTTTAAGTGGAATTATTTTTCCACCTCTTACACCTTCATCTGCTGTTATTAAATACTCAGACTCACAATCTGTTATTCTTGTTGCAATTGAGTCTGGAGAAAAACCGCCAAAAATAATTGAGTGAACAGCACCTATTCTTGCGCAAGCAAGCATTATGTAAGCAAGTTCAGGTATCATCGTCAGATAAATTGTTACTCGATCACCTTTTTGAACACCCAAACTTTTTAAACCATTTGCAGCTTTACAAACATTTTGATGCAGCTCTTTATAAGAAATTTTTTTGTTATCTGCAGGATCATCACCAACCCAAATAATTGCAGTTTTGCTTGGATTCTTTTTTAGATGTCTATCAATACAATTAGCTGAAGCATTTAATGTGCCATCATAAAACCATTTAATTTTCACTTCATCTTTACTGTATTTAACATCTTTAATTTTTGTATATTTTTTTATCCAATTAATTCTTTTTCCTTCTTTAGCCCAAAATTTATCATTATCTTTTATTGAAAGTTTATACTTCTTTTTATATTTCGACTCGTTTACATAGGCATGATTTGCCCAGCTATCTGAAACTTTAATCAAAGATTTACCGTCACCATCTTCAAGTAGTTTAGGCGCCTTAAAAATAAATTTTCTAGGTTTTACTTTTCTTGTTTTAGATTTAGATTTCTTTCTTCTTTTTAATTTCGATTTTCTTGTTTTTTTTACTTTTCTGGACTTTTTTCTCGATCTAACAATTTTTTTAGACTTCTTTCTTTTGGTCTTTTTGGTCTTTTTTGATTTTTTTTTCTTTTTTTTTCTTTTAGCCACAATTTCTCCTAATTAGCATTTATTTTACCCATCTTATAAATAATTTTCCAGCTTTTAAAATCAATTGGCATAACAGATAATCTACTTTGTTTGATGAGCGGTAAATGAGAAATAGCCTTTGTTTTTTTAATTTTTTCAAGTGATACAGGGTATTTTAGATGCTCGAGGAACCTAACCTGGACTGCTACAAATCTTTTTTTTTTATCAGTTTTGTCAATAAATGCCTCTCTAATTACCTTTACTATGCCCACAATTTCTTTTCCAATATTAGAATGATAAAAAAAACATAGATCACCCATTTTCATTGCTTTCAAATTATTGGCTGCTTGATAGTTTCTAACACCATCCCAGGCTACCCCTTTTTTTCCAGCTTTCTTTTGTTGTTTAATTGACCAAACATCAGGTTCGGATTTCATTAACCAATATTTCATTACAATTTTAGACCAGGCCCTTTCATGTAGGGAGCATTTTTATCTAAAGGCCATCTTGATTTTGCAGACATATTTACATCATCAATCATATTTTTTTTAAACCTTTGTATACCTGCCCAAGCTATCATCGCAGCATTATCACCACAAAACTTTAGATCTGGATAAATAGTTTCAAAGTTTATTTCATCCGATAAAGTTGATAAATTTTTTCTTATTGTTTTGTTGGCTGCAACGCCACCGGCTACAATTAATTGAAAATTTTCTTCTTTTGTTTTTTCTCTAAACATTTCAACAGCAATTTTAGTTTTTTTGTAAAGAATTCTATTAATTGTATTTTGAAAAGAAGCCGCTAAATTATATCTCAACTTTTCTTTCCCATTAATTTTTTTAGACTCCCTTAGAACTGCTGTTTTAAGACCCGCAAATGATAAGTTGCATCCTGCTTTATCAATGATTGGTTCAGGAAGTTTAAAAAAGTTTTTATCTCCTAATTTAGCAAATTTTTCAACACTTGGCCCGCCTGGATAACCCAGGTCCAACATTTTTGCAGTTTTATCAAATGCTTCTCCCAAAGCATCGTCAATTGTTGTTCCTAATTGTTCGTATTCATTTACATCTTTAACTATTAAAAATTGGGTATGACCCCCTGAAATTAATAATAGTAAATAAGGAAATTTAATTTTTTTTTCTAAGCCAGGACTTAATGCATGTCCTTCCAAATGATTTACTCCAATAAAAGGTTTATTAGAAAATGCAGCGATTGATTTTCCAATATTTAAACCAACAGTTAAACAAACTATTAAACCAGGCCCAGCAGTTGCTGCAACGCCGTCAACTTCATCGATGGAAATTTTACTCTCTTTTAAAGCTGTATCAATAATGAATTCAATATTTTCTAAATGAGCTCTAGCAGCTAACTCAGGAACAACGCCACCAAATTTTCTATGTTCTTCGATCTGACTTGAAACTACATTAGATAGAATATCCGCAGTTCCTTTGTCGTTTTCTCTTATGACAGCAGCAGCTGTTTCATCGCAACTAGTTTCGATACCAAGAAAAGTTATTTTTTTTGCCATTATATGTTCAATTATTTAAATAGTATAATTTAGATCTTTCAAATATATAATCAATTTATGACTAAAATTACAATCGGCGCCAGAGGAAGCAAGCTATCAATAGCATATGTGGAAAAGGTTAAAGGGCTTTTAATACAAAAAAATAAAGATTTAAAAGACGAAAATATAAATTTTAAAGCTATTAATACTTCTGGTGATATTAATCAAAATATAAAATTATCTGAAATTGGTGGTAAAAATCTTTTTTGTAAAGAAATTGAGGAGAAACTTAAAAAGAAAGAAATAGATATAGCTGTACATTCTTTAAAAGACATGGAGTCCGTAGAGGACGGTAGTCTTATGATTGGTGCTTATGTAAGGCGAAATGATTATAGAGATGCTATTATAAGTAATACAATAAAGAGTTTAAAAGATCTTAAAGGAAAAATAACCATTGGTTCGAGCTCAAGAAGAAGGGAGTTACAACTAAAAAAAATTAATAAAAATATTTCCGTATTAAGTATGAGAGGAAATATTGATACTAGAATTAAAAAACTCGAAGAAGGTAAATTAGATGGAATAATCTTGGCTGCTGCAGGCGTTAAAAGTTTAAATCTAGATAAAAAAATAGGATTATTATTTAAAACAGAAGAGGTTTTGCCCGCAGTGGGACAAGGTATAATAGCTGTTCAATGCAATAAAAATGATGATGTGATCAAAAATTTGTTAAGAAGTATTAATGATCAAGAGACTGAAACATGCGCAAAATCTGAACGCGCAATGTTACAAGCAATCGAAGGTGATTGCGAAACAGCTGTTGGCGGTTTAGCAATAATAGAAAATAATAATCTTAAATTTACAGCTCAATTATTTTCTGACTCCGGATTGAAAAGTTATGAGTGTGATATGACGGGCAAAACTAGTGAGGCAGTAAATATTGGGAAATCAGTAGGGACAGAACTATTAAAACTTGCAGGATCGGAATTTAAAAAAAAATGAATATTTTAATTACAAGACCTTTAATAGACTCAGAAGATTTAATGGGAAAGTTTTTTTCTCTTAGACATAAGATTGTTCATATCCCAACTTTAAAAATCTCTGCAGCAAATGTTGATCCAGTTGATGCAAAAAAATATGATGCATTTATTTTTACAAGTACTAACGCTATTAGAAATTTAAAGTTGAAAAATCAAGATACTAGTAAAATATGTTTTTGTGTTGGTTCCATCACAGAAAAAATTGTAAGGCAAAAAGGATACAATAACTCAATTTCTGCAGGCGGAACTGTAAACGCTTTAAAAAATATTATTTTAAATTCAGACCAAATTGATAAAAAAAAATCTATTGCTTATTTTTGTGGGGATTACATTTCTTCTAATCTAGACATCGAACTTAAAAATGAAGGTTTTCAGATTGATAAGATTATCAATTACACTTCTGAAAAAATTACCGATCTTAATGAGGAAAATAACAAAATTATTAAAAATCATCCTCCTGACATAATTTTTATTTATTCTAAAAGAAGTGCTGAGAGTTTTATTGAAATAGTAAAAAAATACTCTTTGAATGGGTTGATGACAGAGTCTAGAGTATTATGTATAAGTGAAAAAGTTTTAAGTGTATTTAAAAACTCGGGATGGAAAAAACTAGAAATTTTCCAGCCAGGAGAAGAATTAGAAAAATTGAAAGTTTAAAAATATGGAAGTGTTACAAAATTTTAAAAATTTATTTTTTGATGTGTGGAACAAAGGCATATCTGGAATCAATATTTCAGAGATAATAATTGCATTACTAATTTTTTTATTTTTTTTATTTTTAAGGGGTGTTTTTTCCAAGTTTGTTGTCAAAAGATTAGAAAATTACGTATCAAAATCTACAAATAATTTTGATAACTCTCTTGTTTTTTCAATGGAGGGACCAGCAAAGTTTTTTCCAGTGGTTTTAGGATTTTTTGTTTCTACAAGTTATTTAACTGTTGAGTCACAAGCGGCTGAATTTTTGGAAACTATCAATCGATCTTTAATAACTATTTTAATATTTTGGACATTCCATCAAGTCATTGGACCTTTATCAGTGGTAATCAAATCGGTAGGAGGTCTGCTTTCAAAAGATTTAATCAATTGGATTATAAAAGCTATTAAAGTTTTAATTTTTATTTTGGGAGCAGCAGCAGTCCTTGAGCTCTGGGGAATAAAAATTGGCCCCATTATTGCTGGTTTAGGTTTATTTGGTGTAGCTGTTGCACTCGGAGCTCAGGATTTATTTAAAAACTTAATTTCAGGCATATTAGTTTTAGTCGAGCGAAGATTTCAAGTTGGTGATTGGATTTACGTAGAGGGAGTTATTGAAGGAACTGTAGAAAGCATAGGTTTTAGATCAACTGTAGTGAGAAGATTTGATAAATCTCTCGCAACAATTCCGAATTTTCAATTTGCTGAAAATGCAGTGATTAATAATACTCAAACAACAAATAGAAGAATTAATTGGATGATTGGTTTGGAATATCGAACCACTAGCGAACAATTAAAAATTATTAAGATAGAAATTGAAGACTATATTAAAAAAAGTGATGACTTCGTTAAATCCGAAGATACTTTGTTGTCAGTTAAAATAGATCAATTTGCTGCAAGCTCAATAGATATCAGACTAATTTGTTTTACAAAAACAAGGCATTTCCAAGAATGGCTAAATGTAAAAGATACTTTGGCTTTAGAGATTAAAAACATTGTAGAAAAAAATAAAGCTTCATTTGCGTTCCCTAGCACATCAGTTTACGTGGAGAAAAATTAATGAAATCAGTTTTAATATTGTTTGATAATGTAATCAATCTTTATATATGGATACTAATCATCAACGCAGTTATAAGTTGGTTAGTTGCTTTTAACATCTTAAACACTGGAAACAGGTTTGTTTATTCAGTTTTAGATTTCTCTTATAGGCTAACAGCTCCAGCTTTAAATTATATTAGACGGTTTCTACCTAACTTAGGTTCGATAGATATTTCTCCTGTAATATTAATTTTAGCACTAATGTTTTTAAGAAATTTTATTTTTGAAATGTTTGCCCCAAGTTTATTTTAATGATGATAATTGATGGAAAAAAAGAAGCTGAAATTTTAAGACAAGAGATTAAAAAAGAAATTGTATCATTAAAATCTAAAAATAATAAAGTTCCTGGATTAACCGTCATATTAATTGGCGATTATGCGCCAAGCCAAATTTACGTTAAGAACAAAGAAAAAAGTGCTAAAGAGGTTGGAATTAATTCAAATATTGTCAGATACTCAAAAGAGGTAACAGAAGAAGAAATTTTGAAAAAGATTGAAGATCTTAATAATGATACCGATGTTTCTGGTATACTAGTTCAGCTACCTTTGCCTCCTCAAATTAATAAGGAAAAAATTATTAATGCTGTAAGTCCTAAAAAAGATGTAGATGGATTTCATCCCATTAATGTTGGCAATCTTTCATCTGGTTATCATTCTTTAGTTCCTTGTACTCCCTTAGGATGCTTGTATTTGATAAAAAAAGTTGAAAAAAATTTATCAGGAAAACATGCGGTTATAATTGGTAGATCAAATTTGAATGGTAAACCTATGGCTCAATTACTTTTAAAAGAAAATTGCACAGTTACAATTGTTCATTCAAAAACAAAAGATTTGAAACAAGAGTGTTTAAAGGCTGATATCCTAGTTGCTGCAGTTGGAGTAGCCAAGCTAGTAAAAGAAGATTGGGTAAAAAAAAACTCAATAGTTATTGATGTAGGAATAAATAAAGTGGGAGACAAAATTGTTGGGGATGTTGATTTTGATGCTGTAAAAGATAAATCCAAAGCTATAACTCCGGTACCTGGTGGGGTGGGACCAATGACTATTGCTTGCTTACTAAAAAATACCCTAGATTGTTTTAAAGCTCGTTAGACTTTGATTTATCAATTTTTAAGTACTTACTGTTTCTAAATCTAATTATTACGGTGGCTAAAGCTACAATTAAAATTGCAACAGATATATAAATTAAGTTTGTAGGATCACTCTCTTTATCTTGTAATATTATAAATCGGGCCAAGGCTGTGATTGCAATTACTAAAGGATAAGTAATTCTAACTGCTCTTGTTTCCCAATAAGATCTAACTAATCCGATAACTTCTATGTAGATGAACATCAAAAGCAGGTCTGCTAATGTAATATCTTTATTCTCGTACATTTCTCTCATCTCTAAAAAGAAAGCAATTATCGTTGAGATTAGGACAACTACAACAGCAACTAGCTGAATATTTCGAATCGAATTGTTCATCTAAAAGTATTGTATCAAAAATTTAACCTTTATTTAACTGTTTAGAATGAAATTTTATAAAATTTTCAACTTTTTTCTTATTAAAGGTTTTGTTTTCTTCGAAAGAAACTTTTTTCATTGAATAGGCTTTGTTTTTAGTTTTTCTTGAAATAATTGTGATATTTCCCTTGTATAAGCTCAAAACTATTTCGCCAGAAACTTGATTTCTTTTTTTATCAATTATTTTTTGAAGTTTAACTCTTTTTTTTGAAAACCAATATCCATTGTAAACTAATTCTGCATACTCAGGCATAACTCTCTCTTTGTCGTGCGATGTTTTTTTATCTAAAGTCACTGACTCAATTGCTCTATGTGCAGCATATAACAAAGTTCCACCAGGTGTTTCGTAAACACCTCTTGATTTAATACCAATAAATCTGTTCTCAACTAGATCTACTCTTCCGATACCATTTTTTCCAGCAAGAATATTTAATTTATCTAAAAGTTTATCAGGTCTTAATCTTTTTCCATTCACGGCGACTGGATCGCTATTTTTAAAAGTAATTTTTACTTTTGTTTTTTTGTTTGGAGCTTTCTCCGGTGAAACAGTTCTTTGAAAAATAAATTCTGGCGCTGAATTTTTAGGGTTTTCTAATACTTTTCCTTCAGTAGAAGTATGAAAAATATTATCATCAATAGAGAAAGGTGGCGCACCCTTTTTATCCTTTGGAATCAGAATATTATTTTTTTTGGCATATTTAATTAAGTCCGCTCTAGATTGTAGTTTCCACTCTCTCCAAGGCGCAATAATTTTAATTTTTTTTCCACCAAAAAAAAGCATAACCAAGTTCAAATCTAACTTGATCATTACCTTTTCCTGTGGCTCCGTGAGATACTGCATAGGCCTTAAATTTTTTTGCAATAGCTATTTGTCTCTTAGCTATCAAAGGTCTGGCTATTGAAGTGCCAAGTAAATATACACCTTCATAAACAGCGTGAGCTCTTATCATCGGAAATACATAATCTTTTACAAATACATTTTTTAAATCTTCAATTATTATATTTTTAACTCCAAGACGTTTTGCGTTGGTTATGATTTTTTTTCTATTAATTTCTTGGCCTATATCTGAAGTGTAAGCAATTACCTCTGCTTTATAATTTTCTTGTAACCATCTTAGAATAATTGAAGTATCTAATCCACCAGAGTAGGCTAATACAATTTTTTTCATCTAGCCGCAGGTTTTTTTTGCGGTGTTATATGCCTTTGTAAATCCCATCATTGAATAATGATCAGTAGTCTCCGCACCTTTTGCTGTTCTAGCTTTAACGATAAGATTTGTTGCTTTTTTCATTAATTTAATAAAATTTTTTTCCTCTCGATCATCTAAAAGCCAAGCGAAATTTTTTTGTGAGAAAAGGGAATATCTTTTTTTTCCTGAGCTTGCAGTAACTGTAGAGCTTTTATAATCGTGGCCACTTGTAACACTTACCTCATCTTTAATGTTTTCACCTGGTCTAAACGTAACAAATAATTTTGATTGATCTCTTTGAATTGCCCCAGGAGCTCTTTTTGTAGGAACAGTTTGAGCAAAACATATTTTACCTTTTTCAGTTTCTGCAACAAAACTTTCCCAATTCTTATATTTTCCAGTTGATCGCGGTGTATTCGCAAAAGCACTAGAAGAAAAGATTAAAAGAATGATTAAAGGAAATATTTTTTTGACCACCATAATTCTTTTTTATACTAAATTAATTTGATTTCAACGATCGATTAAGGTGATGGATTTGGGTTGTTGTTATGAATTTCATTCACTCTTCTCATCATTTCATCTGTAAATTCTATATTTATACTCTCTATATTTTCTTTTAGTTGATTCATTGTTGTTGCTCCAATAATATTACTAGTAACAAATGGTCTAGAATTAACGAATGACTGAGCCAGTTGAACCATTGATAAATTAAAATCTTCGGCAAGTTTAAAGTATTCATCATAAGCTTTCATCGCTAGAGGATTTAAATGTCTCTCCCAACCTTTAAAGAGTGCCATTCTTGAGTTTTTAGGCATTTTACCGTTTCTATATTTTCCAGATAATCCTCCAGCTGCAAGAGGGTAATAAACAAGTAAACCACACTTCTCCCTAATAGAAATCTCTGACATGCCTATTTCATAAGTTCTGTTCACCAAGTTGTACGGGTTTTGCACTGACATCATTCTAGGGCCCCCTTTATTCTTTGAGATTTCAAGGTATCTAGACAGACCATAAGGCGTTTCATTAGACATACCGATGAATCTAATCTTTCCACTTTTAATAAATTTTTCTAAAGCCTCTAGGATATTTTCAAAACTATTCCAATTTCCTTCTTTATTATTATAAAGAAAATCCCTACTACCAAAATAATTAGTGGATCTTTCGGGCCAGTGTAGTTGATATAAGTCAATATAATCAGTTTTTAATCGTTTTAAACTACCATCAATAGCTTCCCCAATTTTTTTTTCATCAAAATTGTTTCCTCCACCTCTTATCCAATCACAACCTGGACCAGCAACTTTGGAGGCTAAAATAATTTTATCTCTATTTTTTCTTTTTTTGAACCAATTACCAATCATTACCTCAGTTTTACCAAAGGAATCCGAATTTGGTGGAATAGAGTAAAGTTCCGCTGTATCAAAAAAATTTATTCCTTGAGTTACCGCATAGTCCATTTGCTCAAAAGCATCTTTTTCTGTGTTTTGAGTTCCCCAAGTCATTGTCCCAAGGCAAATTAAACTCACATCAATATTTGTGGTCCCAAGTTTCCTAAATTTCATAAAAATTAATATTTATTGCTCACTTTTAGGTCAATTTTTGACTATTGAAAAGTTTTAAAAAAAACTTATATATAAAGTATGGAATTCAACAAACAAACATCTACGGTAAGATCATCAGCTTCTGAAGCAATTATAGATCAGGGCTTACGTTCTTACATGTTAAAGGTCTACAACTATATGGCTTCTGGTGTTTTATTGACCGGTTTAATAGCTCTTGCATTTTTTAAAATGGCTGTTGTAACTTCAAATGAAGGTCAGATCATCGGTTTAACAAACTTTGGGAACACAATTTACGCTTCAGGACTTAAGTGGGTAATCATGTTAGCTCCTCTTGCTGTGGTTTTTTATATGAGTTTTGGAATTGCAAAAATGTCTGCAGCAAAAGCTCAAACTACCTTTTGGATTTTTGCAGCATTAATGGGTGCTTCGCTTTCATCAATATTTTTAATATATACTGGAGCAAGTATAACTAGAGTTTTTTTTATTACTGCTGGAACATTTGGGGCGATGAGTATTTATGGTTATACGACCAAGAGAGATTTGACTAAGCTAGGATCTTTTTTAATGATGGGTCTTTTCGGTATCATAATTGCATCATTAGTAAATATATTCATGAAATCTACGATGATGTATTTTGTAATATCTATAATTGGTGTATTAGTTTTCGTAGGCTTAACGGCCTATGATACGCAAAAAATTAAGAACATGTATTTAGTAAGTGATAGCGGAGAAATGATGGGAAAAAAAGCTGTCATGGGAGCATTAACATTGTACTTAGACTTTATTAATTTATTTATAATGCTTTTAAGACTTTTCGGTCAGAGAAGATAATTATTTTACTAATTTTAATTTATTCCAACTAGTTTTATCTATTAATTGATTTAAATTTTCAGATTTTTTTATAATTTCCCCGTTTTTATTTTTAATCAGATATTTTTCATTAAAATATTTTGGTTTAAGATTTTTTAAAATTCTAAGGACAGGTTTCTCAGAAGCTCTTTGATAAACATCGAATGAAACTTCTTTTATACCAGAAGTAAACGAATAATCTTTCCATGAACCGTTTGAAACCATTTTTGCATACAAATTTAAGATACTTTGTAATTCTTTTTTAATAAAAAATTTTTCTTTTTCATTTCTTTTTGAATAATTATTAACTACTAGTCTTATTTTATTCATAACTTATACTTATTAATTAGTGGCAACTGCATCGCAGTAAAAATTATTGTAATTGGCAACATTCCCCAAACCTTAAAGTTAACCCAAGTTGCTTCAGGCTGAGTTCGCCAGACAACTTCATTTAATAAAGCTAAAAATACAAAAAAATACGCCCATCTTGAATTAAGTTTTCCCCATCCTTCTTCATTTAATTGAAATGCAGTCTGCAAAAAAAGTTTTAAAAAATTTTTATTAAAAAAAGATTTACTGACAAGAAGAATAGCTGCAAATATCAAATTTACTATTGTTGGTTTCATGTAAATAAAAATTGGATTATTAAAATATAATGTTAAACCACCGAATAATGAGATCACTACTGCACCAATTAAAGGAACATATGGAATTTTTTTTTCAACAAAATACATGATAACCACTGCTACTAATGTTGAAATTATTAATGGAGGAATAGCTGCACTTAAGTTATTGCCGCTTTTATAGTAAATAGTAAAAAAAATTAATAATGGGCCAAAGTCCGTAATAAATTTTAAAAACGACTTATTCACAAACAATTATTAGCATATAATAAAATTTTATTAAATTAGATATTGATTTCTGAATAAAAATTATTAACTATTTGATATGGGCGCAAATAATA
>JBJLED010000008.1:0-11249 GCA_045566055.1 Candidatus Pelagibacter sp.
CTGTTAGAAGTTTTGGGACGCACTGGTTAACACCTAGAATTCAAGAGTTTATGAGATTAAATCCAGAAATTGAAATTGAATTAGTGTTTGATGATAAGGAGTTAGATTTAAGTACACGACCCAGTTACGGTTGGAGGGGTAGTTGTATCCAACGCTACATTACACAATGAGGATGAAATAGAGAGAAAAGATATTCGAGTGGGAGACACAATTATTATACAAAGGGCAGGTGATGTTATTCCACAAGTAGTATCAGTTGATAAATCAAAAAGAGATAAGAAAAGTAAAAAATATCTTTTTCCCAGAAAATGTCTTTGTGGTGCTGAGACAAAAAAAGAATTTAGCAGAAGTACAAAAAAACATGATGCAGTAAGAAGATGCATAAAAGGGTACGATTGTAAATTTATAGCTAAAGAAAAACTTAAACATATTGTTTCAAAAGAAGCATTTAATATTGACGGACTTGGTAAAAAAGTAATTGAACAATTTTGGGACTTGAACTTAATAAAAGAACCATCAGATATTTTTAACTTAAACCTTATTAAGATTGAAAAGTTAGAAGGATGGGGTGAGCTTTCAATAAATAATTTAAAAAAAGCTATAGAAAAATCTAAGATGATCTCTTTAGATAGGTTTATTTACTCAATAGGTATTAGACATATAGGTCAAGAAAATGCGAAAATTTTAGCAGGTTTTTTCAGTTCAATTGAAGAATTTACAAAATTATTTGATAATAATTATAAAAAAAAAATATTAAACAATCTTGTGGATTTAGATGGAATAGGTGAAACGCAAATTTTGTCTATTGATAATTTTTTTTCCAATGAAACAAACACCAAAATAATTAAAGGTTTAATTACTAAATTAAACATTGAAAACTATAAAGTGCAAAATCAAGATGGGAAACTTTCTAATAAAAAATTGATGTTCACAGGTGGATTTAAAAATATGAGTAGATCAGAAGCAAAAGCAGTTGCAGAGAATAATGGGGGAAAAGTATTGGGGTCAATTTCTAAAAAGTTGGATTTTTTAGTTGTTGGCGACTCGAAGCCTACAAAAAGAAAAATAGAACAGGCAAAGCAATTAAATATTAAAATAATTCTAGAAAAAGATTGGAATAAAATTTTAAATAGCTGAGCAAGCTTTTTTAAGCTCTAACACTTCAGCTTTATTCATTGATTTTCTTAAATTTTTAAAGACAGTTTTATGATAATTATTAAGCCAATTTATTTCATTATTATTTAGGCTTTCTTTTATAATTAAATCTTTTTCTATAGGCGCCATAGTTAAATTTTCAAAAGACATCACCTCTTTATTTCCTTTAACATAAATAAGATTTTCAATTCTAATACCAAACTTGTTTTTTTCATAGTAACCAGGTTCGTTAGATACAATCATACCCGTTTTAAAATTAATCATATTTTTTTTTGATATTGCATGAGGTCCTTCGTGTACATTTAAAAAATACCCAACTCCATGACCAGTTCCATGTGCATAGTTTAATCCAATTTCTTTGAGGTATTTTCTTGCCTCAATATCAATTTCAGATCCAGATGTATTTTTTTTAAGTTTAAAATTTGCAACAGCAATATGCCCTTTAAGAACTCTTGTAAAAATATCTTTAATTCTTTTGTTTGAGTTTTTTAAAGAAATAGTACGAGTAACGTCTGTTGTTCCAAATTCATATTGACCACCAGAGTCAACCAAATAGATATCTCCTTTTTTTAATTTTCTATTAGTATCTTTTGTTGCTTTATAATGAATGATTGCTCCATTAGGTCCCGTTCCTGATATTGTGGGAAAACTAGGAAATTTAAATTTTTTATTTTTTAGTCTGAATTTTAATAATTTTTGAGAGGCACTTATTTCAGAAATATTTTTTTTATAAAAATTTTTCTTTAGCCAAAATAAATATTTAGTTAAAGCAATTCCGTCATAGATATGAGCTTTTTTTATATTTTCTATTTCTCGTTTACCTTTAATTGCCTTGAAATAATAAATAGGATCATGAAAATTGAGTATTTTATTATTTTCACGAACTAAACTTTCAAAAAAATATGAGCAAGAAATATTATCAATTATAAATTTTTTCCTTTTAATTTTTGAGAGTATTTTAGAACAAGTTTTTATATCTAAAAATTCTATATTTTTAAAATTTTTTTTAAACGATAATGATATTTTTTTTAAGTCACAAAAAAACTTAATATTTTTATTCTTATCAATTAAAATATAACTATGTGGTATGGGTGTATAATCTGTATCGTGACCCCTTATATTCAGTAGCCAAGCATTGTTTTCACTTGCAGTTACAAATAGAAAATCAGATTTTTTTCTTTTTAAATAGTGAACAATTTTATTAACTTTGGATTGGTATTTTTCACTTACAGAATTTCTTGGAAGAATAAAATATTTTTTTTTATTTTTTTTTATTCTTCTTTTCCAAATTTGATCAACGAAATTATTAGAAAGGGTTTTTAATTTAAAGTTATTTTTCCCAAAAAAAACTGATAACGATTTTTTTGTAAATAACTTAGGATCAAAACCAATTGATAATTTTTTTCCTTTTAAGACATCACAAGGCATATTGTCAGGCACAGTAACAATGTTAAACAACCTCCCACTTTGCCTGTTCGCTTGCAAGGTGTATCTTCCATCAACAAATAAATAATTTTTGTTTTTTAATATTAGGGCAAAACCATAGGAGCCCGAAAAATTTGAGATAAAATTTAATCTATCATTATAAAAAGGAATATATTCACCAAAAAATTCATCATTTTTAGGAATAATATAGCCATCTATTTTTTGTTTCTTTAAAATTTTTTTTAATTTTTCTACTTTTTCCATTTTAATATTTTATTTTTTTTATACCTATCCCATCCAGGACTTCTATATTCACTTTCAAATTCGATTGTATTATCTTGATTAAAATCAAAGTCATCATTATCACTTAAATCTATTTCATTTTTTTCTACACTTTCATCTGGAATTTCATTTAAAAATCTTGATGGCAAAGCATCCATCCAGTCTCCATGATAAGCTCTCTTCATAGCAAATGACAAATAAGCTTCTTTTTTTGCTCTTGTAATTCCCACATAAGCCAGCCTTCTCTCCTCTTCTAATGCAAAATCACCTTTTTCCTCTAATGATTTTTGATGAGGAAACAAACCCTCTTCCCACCCTGGTAGAAATACCACGTCAAACTCTAAACCTTTAGCAGCATGCATAGTCATTAAATTTATTTTTGCTCCTTCCCATTCTTGATCAATAGAAGTAGCTAGAGCCACGTGTTCTAAAAAACTCTGTAAATTATCATAGTCCTGCATGGCTCTAAGTAATTCTTTTAAGTTTTCTAACCTACTTTCATTTTCTAAATCCTTTTTATTTTTTAACATTGAGGAATAACCTGATTCATCTAAAAGCAGTTTTAACAAATCGAAATGTTTTATTTTTAAAGAGTCTTTTCGCCATTTATGGATCATGCCTATTAATTGGTTAAGTGATGTTTTTATTTTAGGTTTGAAATCACCTTTTTCTATCATCTTGATAATTGAGTCCTCAAGGCACATTTTATTTAATTTACCGAAAGAATAAATTTGGTTAAGAGTACTTTCACCAACTCCTCTTTTAGGTACACCAATGACTCTCTCTAAAGCTAGATCATCAAACTTTTGATTTATAATTCTGAGATAGGACACAGCGTCTTTAATTTCAGCTCTTTCGTAAAACTTTATTCCCCCTAAAACTCGATATCCAATTCCAACCTGAAGAAATCTTTCTTCAAATTCTCGAGTTTGATAAATTGCTCTAACTAGTATTGAAACGTTGTTTAAAGAATATTTTTTTTTAATTTTTTTTTCTATTATATCACAAATACCCTGAGCCTCTTCTTTACCAGTTCTATAACAATTAAGTTTGACTAATTCTCCTTGATTTGCTGAAGACCATAATTTTTTACCAACCCTACTTGAATTGTTTGAAATTAATCCTGAAGCGGTCTCCAAAATATTTTTTGTTGAACGATAGTTTTGTTCAAGTTTGAACACTTTACAATCTTTATAAATTTGATCAAAAGTAAGAAAATTTTTTATTTCTGCACCTCTCCAACTATAAATTGATTGATCATCATCACCAACACAACAAATATTTTTATTTTCGTTAACAAGTAAATTTAACCACTTATTCTGTATAAAGTTAGTATCTTGAAATTCATCAACTAAAATATATTTAAAATTTTTTTGATATATTTCTCTTATATCCTTATGATCTTCAAAAAGTTTTACACAAAATAGAATCAAGTCACCAAAGTCTAATGCATTTAGATCTTTAGTTTTGCTCTGATATATTTCATAAACTTTTAAAATTGATTTTAATATTGTGCCTGATTTATTCAATTTTACATCTTTTGGAAGAAGACCTTTATTTTTCCATTGATCAACATGATATAATATTAATTGAGGTGAAAATTTCTTTGCGTCCAATTCTTCACCTTTAACTATATTTCTTATCAATTTTTTTTGATCATCAGTATCTAAAATTGTGAAATTACTTTTGTAGCCCAAAGCTTCAGCATGTCTTCTTAAAAATTTTACACTTATAGAATGAAAAGTACCTAACCATGGTACAGCACTAGTGTTTCCTTTTACGTGCTGCATAACTCTATTTTGCATTTCTTTTGCAGCTTTATTTGTAAAAGTCACACACAGTATTTGATTTGCCCATGCTTTTTTTTGATTTATGATATGAATAAGCCTTGTTGTCAAAACCCTAGTTTTTCCCGAACCAGCTCCAGCAACGATTAGGTTTGGTCCCTCGGTGCTCAATACTGCTTCCTTTTGTTCTTTGTTAAGGTTTTTAATTAAATTATCTATGTTATTCATAAGAGAGAATTTTCATTTATATACTAGATATAAAAATAAAAAAAATGTTAAATAAATTTTACAAAACAATTCACAATAGGTACTCAAGGTTTTTTAAATTTATCTTTTTTATAAGATATTTATTTGCAATTTTCTTTATTTCAATAGCAATTTTTTTAATAACACCAAATTTTTTTGATTATAAAAAAAGGGCAGTTTTAATCAAAAATAATCTTTTAAAAGATTATAATATTCAAATAAAAGAATATCAAAATATTGAATATAGCGCTTTCCCTCTACCTACTTTAACAATTAGAAACGCAAAAGCTTATTTTCAGAACTCTGAATCGACTCTAAATGTTAAAAATTTAATTATATATCCAAAATTTCTAAGTATTATTAATTTTAAAAATTTTAAAATTAATAAATTAAATCTAAAAGATAATGATATTTCTTTAGAAATTTTTGATTTAAGTAGTTTTATTAAACAAATTTTGACTAATGAAAAAAAATTAGTTTTAAACAATCTTAACTTAAAAGTTATTGAAAAAAACAAATCAATAGTAAATTTAGAAAATATAAGCTTGTCTAATTATGGTTACAACGAAAACTTAGTTTTTGGAAAGATCTTTGATAAGAAATTCAAAATAACGGTAGATAAAGATATTAAAAATATTAATTTTATATTAATTAATTCTGGAATAAATGTTGAAATAGATTTTGATGAAATCAGTAAAAAGAAATCTATTCAAGGAGTTTTTAGAACAAAAATTCTTGATACAAAACTAAAGTTTAATTTTGATTACAACGAAAAGGTTTTAAAAATTTTTGACTCTTATTTCAGAAGTAAAAATCTATCGTTTAATAACAATAGTACAATCATTTTTAAACCTTTTCTTGAGATAGAGTCTTTAATAAATGTTACAGAGTTTAATACAATCATTTTCAAAAATTTAAATATAAATAAATTTCTTGATAAAAAAGATTTAATCAAAAAAATTAATGGAAAAAAACAATTTAACTTTGTGCCAAAAAAACTGCCACATGACTCAATCGATAAATTAATTTTAAAAGTAGATTTAGCTTATGGAAGGCTAGATTATTCTAAAAAGTTTTCAATATCAAAGAACCATTTTGAGTGTGAGGGAAATATTAATTTATTAGAGGATTATCCTTTATTATTTTTTGATTGTAGCGGGGAAATAAATGACAAAAAAAAATTTTTAAAAATATTTTCTATCAAAACAAAAGAAAAAAATACTTTTTTGAAGATATCCTCCACAGGGAATCTAAATTTAATAAATAAAAAAATTAATTTTGAAAATATAATTATCAACGATAATTACAAAGCGTCAAAAGATGACTTAAAATATTTTAAAAAAACGTTTGAGGATATACTTTTTGATAAAAACTTTTTTAAAATTTTTAGTGTAAATAAAATTAAAGATTTCATTAAAGAAATCTCTTAATTTATTTCGGTTTTGTCATTTTGATTGGATCCATTATTTTATCGTAATCTTTTTCTTTTATTAATCCCGATTTAATAACTTCCTGTTTTAAAGTGGTACCATTTTTATGTGCTGACTTTGCAATGCTAGCAGCTTTGTCATATCCTATCTTTGGCGCTAATGCAGTTACAAGCATTAAAGAGTTATCTAATAAATATTTGATCCTTTTTTTATCAGCTTTAATTCCTTTAATACAATACATTGCAAAAGTTTTTGCAGAATCACTCATTATTTCAATTGACTGTAAAATATTATGTATGATTAGTGGTTTAAAAACATTTAATTCAAAATGACCATGAGAGCCTGCCATAGTAATTCCATTATGGTTTCCAATTACTTTTACACAAACCATGGTAACTGCTTCAGACTGAGTTGGATTAACTTTGCCAGGCATTATCGATGATCCAGGCTCATTTGAAGGCAAAATAAGTTCTCCATAACCGGCTCTAGGACCTGAACCTAAAAACCTAATATCATTAGCAATTTTCATAAGACAAACAGCTGTAGTATTTAGAGTTCCAGAAAAATTTACAATTTCATCATGAGCTGCTAATGCAGCAAATTTATTTATCGCTGGTTTGAATGATATTTTTGTAATTTTACTAATTTCTTTGACAATTTTTTTATCAAAATTTTTCCTAGTATTTAGTCCAGTGCCTACTGCTGTACCTCCCTGAGCTAGACAATGAATTTCTTTTAAAGCTACCTCGATTCTTGTAATACATTTTTTTAGTTGAACTTGATAACCCGAGAATTCTTGACCTAAAGTCAAGGGAGTTGCGTCTTGTAAATGTGTTCTGCCCACTTTTACAATATTTCTAAATTCTTTTGATTTTTTTGCCAATTCTTTTTCAAGCAATTTCAGAGATGGCAAAAGTTTTTCTTTAGTTTTTATTGCTATTGCAATATGCATAGCAGTAGGAAAAACGTCGTTTGTTGACTGAGACTTATTAACATGATCATTAGGGTGCACTGGTTTTTTGGACCCTAGTTTACCACCCATCATTTGAATTGCTCTATTTGCAACCACCTCGTTAACATTCATATTAGTCTGAGTGCCCGAGCCTGTTTGCCAAACCTTTAGAGGAAAATGATCGTCATGTTTACCTTTAATAACCTCTTCCGCTGCTCTAATTATAAATTTACTTATTTTTGGATCTAAATCTTTATTTTTAGCATTAACTATCGCAGCAGCTTTTTTTACTATTGCTATAGAGTGAATTACTATAGGTCTGACTAAAAAATCACCAATATTAAAATATTTATTAGACCTCTCGGTCGAAGCTCCCCAATACTTATCACCAGGAACTTTTATTTTTCCAATACTATCAAATTCTGTTCTGTATTTCATATTTGATTCATTGATATAATACACTCTTATTAAAAAATTATGAAATATAAAGGATATTAATGACTAATTTTAAAAGTGTTAAAATATTTATGAAAACATTTGGTCAAGAAATCAAAGAAAAAGCCAGTTTTCCAGATGATAAGATCACTTCTCTTAGGTACGATTTAATAAAGGAAGAGCTTGGGGAACTAAAAGAAGCAATGGATAATAAGGATATCAAAGAAGTTGCTGATGCACTTACAGATATTCTTTACGTAACGTATGGAGCTGGGCACGCCTTTGGAATAGACTTAGATAAGTGTTTTGAAGAGGTACAAAATTCAAATATGAGCAAATTAGGGTCTAATGGAAAACCAATCTATAACGATAAAGGTAAAGTGATGAAAGGACCTAATTATTTTAAGCCTGACCTAGGAAAGTTTGTAGCATGATGAAAGATAATTATTATTGGATATTGCTTGGTGTTGCTGTCGGAATATTAATTTATTTAGGGGACAAATATATTTTTTAGGGGCGTCCTGTTGCTAGGTGCCCCAGACCTCTAAAATCTTTAACTAAATATTGCGTAGAGTATTCCAGCAATAATTAAAATTTCCCATCCACTCATTTTGACTCCTTTTTTACAAAAGTTATAGCACCAAAAAAGACATTTTTTGTTAAGTGCTCAAGATGACTTAAATCTTATCTAACCGGAATAACGTAACTAGAAGGATAAGTTCTATGTTTATCAGTAATCGCGTCTGTGATTCCTAAGTCAAAAAATACTACACTAGCACCTAACTTGGCACCTTCCATTTCACTTGGAATACTGCCGAATGCTTTCTTTCCAGTTTTAGTCTTACAATCAAATCTTAAAGCGTCGTCTGATCTTCTAACCATAGTTGTTCCTGGAATGCTTGCTTGCATAGAAATTCTTTTATTAGATAAATTACAAGTACCCTCTTCTCCATTAGAAAAAGATAACGAAACAGGAACGTTAGCGTCGTTCACTATTGTTGCGCAAGAAGTAAGAATAAAAGCTGTTGTAATAATAAATAATTTTTTCATAATTTAACAAATCATTTTAAACAAATTACGTCAATACAATTTATTAAAAAATAATATATATAATTAGGGCGTTCTGTTGCCAGGTGCCCCGGACTTTGTAACATTATTCCTTATTATACGCCATTTGCTATTGCATAATATCAAAAACTTTGATGAAAATTACGAGTAGATTACGAGTGAAATCCTATGTTAGAATCGTGGAACATGAAAAAACTTTTGGGGATCGTAGCTCTAGGTTTGTTGTGTAGTAGCAACTTACATGCAAAATCGAAACTACCAGTTCTAGAGTGCTTAATTAATAATCCTAATGGCTCAAAAGAAACTCAAATATATGATTTGAGTGAAATCGATCGGCTTGATCCAACTAATAATTTTAAGCCAGGATCAGGAGAGTATCAATTATTCCAAAAAAAAGATCGTGAATATACATCGTTACACACTTTTGAAAAAGAATATAGAATTCAATATCGGAATACTTTCAAAGGTCAAACAGCAGGTTATTTAATAACTATAAATAGAAAAACAGGAGTGTATGAAGCAACAATTTTAAAAAAACGTAGTGTGGACACACCTTTTACAGAAATGTTAGAAATAATTGCAGACGCTCCAAAATACAAAGGAATTTGTAACATTAGTAAAAATAAAAAGTTATAAACGTTAAATGAAAAAACTTTTAGCAATCGTGGTTCTGGGTTTGTTTTTAAGTGGAAATGCTTATGCTGAAAAATTGTTAAAATTAAGCTGTTTATCGTCGGACCGAACCATGGTTACAAACGTTGTAATTGATGCTGATAGAAATAAAGCTACAGTTCAAAATTATCCTGCAGTATTAACAGTTAGACCTGACCTATATATAATGGAGTACAAAATGGGAAAGGGGCCCCTTAATATTAATTTTTCAATAGTTCGAAATACTGGAATTTATAATGAAGTATGGTTTGGCACTGAAACTTTATATTTTAATGGCAAATGTTCGATAGCAAAAAAGAAATTCTAAATGAAAAAACTTTTAGTGATCATGGTTTTAGGTCTGTTTTGGGGTGCAAACGCTCATTCTGAAACAGTTCAATTAAATAAATGCGCTCAATCAGGTTTTAAATTTGACTCAAAAAAATATGAAAAATATAATTTTGTAATTGATATCGACAAATCCACTGTTCAAAGAATTCGTGTTATAACTAAAAGTGAATATACCCGTTTGAAGAAAGAACATGATGATCCGTCTACAATATTAAAACCACGTTTAGATAAAATAGAAGCTTTAGATTTTCAGATTAACTATTCGGACAAACGTTTTGTAAAAGCTGAAAGAAAAATTAATCCAGTTATAACAGCAATACTAGAAATTGATTTAGCAAAAAAAATAGTAATTAGCAGCATCAAAGAGGCTTCTAATCAATCAACAATAATTGAGTGTAATTAATATGAAAAAACTCTTAGCGATCGTGATTTTAACAATATTTTGGTGCAATATTGGAAATGCTGTAACAGCAAGTTGCAAAGTTTATCATAGCAATACATTAGTCAGCAGTGGAGTTTACGATTTGAAAAAAGGTAGTGAATGGAAGCCTGAAATAACAAATGAATATATTTATTGGAGAGTTGTTAAAATGGATAATCAAGATGCTTATTTTTTATACCATCGTTTAGATAGATACACAGGATCTGTTCTTGTTCGAGTTTCTCATAAAATTAATTTTTGGGAGGGAATGAAAAAAAATAGAAAAAATGCGAATATAGATTTTACGATGGACGGCACTTGCAAGAGTGTTAAAAAAAAGAAATTTTAAAAAATGATTCAAGAATTTGAACAGTTCATCCCATTAATACTTGTTGTCGGAGTTATATGGTTAACACTAAAATATTTAAGAAATAAAGAAGAGGGATTACTAGCAAAGACGATGGATCTGATGAAATTCAAAAAGCTGCTTTGAAGACGAGTAAAGTTATTAATAAAAATTTGATAGCTAACAAAAAATTAATAAAAATTGGTGCAGGTATAATTTTATTCATTATAATTTATCAGTATTTATCACCTTATCACAGTTGCAAAAGAGATATGAAAAGAGATGGCGCAGGTACATCACGTATAGAAAGTGTTTGTAGGGGGTAAATGAAAAGATTTCAAAAAATATTTAGAGGTAAAATTTCTTATGAAAAAATTGATAAGTACGTTAATTTAGTACGTAGAACTTTAGATCCGGATGATGATATAGAATTGGAGTTTGATATTCAAAACGATTATCAGTACATAAGAATTTTAGTATTTGATAGAACACTTCATTGAACAAACAACGACTAGATTACGACCTGTCAGGTTGCATAGCTTAAATTAGTATTATTAATAAAAGAAAATTGTAAATATGTAAGGGGCGTTCTGTTGCCAGGTGCCCCGGACCCCGTTACTTAATTAACAAAGTTAATTAAGCTGCAAGTGCGTAACTTTCGTTAGCATTTGTAAATTGGCCCGTTACGTCGGAACCATCT
>JBJLED010000009.1:0-10656 GCA_045566055.1 Candidatus Pelagibacter sp.
TTATTTTGCCAGCCTCAGCAATAATATTTGCTTCTTTTTCATGTTGTTTGGCGTTAAGAACTTTATGATTTATTTTTTTACTATTTAAGTAAGATGAAATTTTTTCTGATTTTTCAATGCTAGTTGTTCCCACTAATACTGGTTGACCTTTTTTGCTACATTCAATTATCTTGTTAGTAATTGCATTATATTTTTCTTTTTCAGTTCTAAATATTTGATCGTTAAAGTCTTTTCGCAACATTTTTTTATTAGTAGGAATTGAAACAACAGGCAGTTTGTAAATATCAAAAAATTCTTCCGCCTCTGTCAGCGCTGTTCCAGTCATCCCAGATAATTTTTGATATAATCTAAAATAGTTCTGATAAGTTATTGACGCCAATGTTTGATTTTCCTCTTCAACTTTTACGTTTTCTTTAGCCTCTATTGCTTGATGAAGTCCATCGGAAAACCTTCTTCCATCTAGCACTCTTCCTGTGAATTCATCAATTATTTGTACCTTGCTATCTCTAATTATGTAATCAGTATCTTTATTAAACAGTAAATTAGCTTTTAAAGCCTGGTTCACATGGTGAACTAAATCTAGGTTGGCTGGATCATAAAAATTATTATTTTTTAATATTCTTTTTTGAATTGCTAGTTTTTCAATTTTATCAATTCCTAAATCAGTAAGAATTACATTTTTATTTTTTTCATCTAATTCAAAATCATTTTTTTGCAGATGTTTAATAAATTCATTTGATGTTACATAAAGAGTTGTTTTGTCTTCAAGTTTTCCAGAAATTATTAAAGGTGTTCTAGACTCATCAATTAAAATACTATCCACCTCATCAACAATACAAAAGTGATGATTACGTTGAACCATGTCTTCCAGTTCATATTTCATATTATCTCTCAGATAGTCAAATCCAAGTTCATTATTGGTTGCGTAAGTAATATCATTTTTATAATTTTTTTTTCTATCAACATCATTTAAATCATTGGTGATGCAACCAGTTGATGTTCCAAGATAGTTAAACACTTTACCCATCCACTCAGAGTCTCTTTTGGCCAGGTAATCATTTACTGTAACTATGTGCACACCTTTTCCCGCTAAAGAATTTAAATATGCTGGTAATGTTGAAACAAGAGTTTTCCCCTCTCCTGTTTTCATTTCAGCAATTTTTCCACTATGAAGAATTAATCCACCAGCTAGTTGAACATCATAATGTCTTTCACCAAGAGATCTTTTGGCAGCCTCTCTAACTAATGCAAAACTCTCAGGAATTATCTCGTCAACTTTTAAAGTTCCATTTTGAGCATTTTTTTTGAAATTAAATGTTTTTTCCTTAAAATCAGCCTCTGTAAAAGACTTAATTTCATTTTCTTTATTATTTATTGCTTCAATAATGTTTTGAATTCTGTCTAATTCTTGTTGATTAGAGCTTTTAAATATTTTACTAAAAGTTCTTGTAAATAAATTCATTATACATCTATATATGTATTATTAATGTAAATTAAACAGCAATAATGACAATAAATATTAAAAATTTTTTAAACGATAAAACAAAACTATCTAAAATGGGCGAGTTTCAAAGCCTTAAACAAATAGAGGGTTTAGAAATGGCATCAATTTCTGCAGACTTATATAAAGATGGAAGAGATGATTTAGCTTTATTTTATTTTACGAAAGGAGCTAATTATGCAACTCTAACGACTTCGAACTCCATCACTTCAGAATTTATTCCTTGGAATAATAATTCCCATAAAAAAATTATAAAAGGATTATTAGTTAATACTAAAAATGCTAATACATTTACTGGAAAACAAGGAAAAGAAAGTATTGATATTCTTGCAAAAAATTTGTCAAGAGTTTTAACTATTAAGGAGTCAAAAAATAAAAAAGGAACAAGTGAAACAGTCAAGATTAAAGATTTGATTTTTGCCTCAACCGGTGTGATTGGTGAAGAGTTTCCCGTAGAAAAGATCAGAGAATGTTTACCTAATTTAGTTGATAGGTTAAGGATAGATCATAATAAAATGTATTGGATAAAAATGGCGTCTGCAATAATGACAACTGATACAAAACCTAAGCTAGCATATGAGGAAATTATTATAGGTGACGAGCTTATAAAAATTTCCGGTATTGCAAAAGGTTCTGGTATGATTGCTCCTAATTTAGCTACAATGTTATCATTTATTTTTACTAATGCCGATATCAATTCGAACTTGCTGAAAACACTTTTGAAAAGAGCAGTTGCCAATTCTTTTAATGCAATAACAGTAGATAGCGATCAATCTACTAATGATATGGTCTCAATTTTTTCTACTAGAGCAATAAAAATAGGCCAAAATATATCCTTGAATGATAAAGGGGTGCAAAAATTTGAAATAGCTTTAAAAAAACTTTGTTTAAATTTAGCAAAACAAATTGTAGTCGATGGAGAAGGGGCCAAAAAAATTTGTTACTATTAAAGTAATCAACGCTAAGTCCTTAGGCAGCGCAAAAAATATTGCTTTCTCAATTGCTAACTCGCCCTTAATAAAAACAGCAGTAGCTGGCGAAGATCCCAATTGGGGAAGAATAGCTATGGGGATTGGGAAATCTGGAGAAATAGTTGATCAAAAAAAACTAAAAATTAAAATTGGAAATTTTATTGTTGCTGAGAACGGTAAAATTTCCGAGACTTATGATGAGCAAAAACTTAAAGAATATATGGAATGGGGTTCAATTGAAATTGAAGTAAACTTGAAACTTGGAAACGATGCTTTCAAATGTTATACATGTGATTTTACTCACGATTATATAGATATTAATGCCGATTATAGAAACTAAATGATAAAATATAATTTGAAATGTCATAATAATCATGAATTCAAAAGCTGGTTTTTGGACTCAGATGAGTTTGATAAGTTGAATAAAAAAAATCTTCTCGAATGTATTTATTGTTCATCAAAAAACATTAAAAAATCAATAATGGCACCAATGATTTCAAGTTCTAAAAATAAATCTGAAAGCATGGAATTGGCGAACAGTTATCTTAAGCTAGAAAAAAACAAACTTTTACAACTAAGAAATTTTATAGAAAAGAATTTTGATTATGTAGGAAATGATTTTAGTAAAAAAGTAAGAGAAATTTATTATGATAAAAAAAGCAACAAAGCTATTTATGGAAAAGCAACATTAAAAGAAAAAGAAGATTTAGCAGAAGAGGGTATAGATTTACTTTCAATACCTTGGGCGAACAAAAATAATTAATTTTTTAAACTACTTATTATATAATTAACAGATAAATCGTTAGATTTTTTCCACTTTTTCAAAAAAGGATTAAATGATAACCCAACAATATCTAAAGTAGAAAATTTTTCTTTGGATAAATACGCTTCAAGTTCTTCGGGTTTTAAAAATTTATTCCAATCATGTGTTCCGATAGGAAGCCACCTCAATATATATTCAGCTCCAATAATTGCTTTTATATAAGAAATTAAAGTTCTATTAAGAGTGGCGGTAAACATTATCCCGTTATTTTTTAATAATTTATTACAAGAACTAATATAAAGACTTAAATTGTCTACGTGTTCAACAATTTCTAAATTTAAAATTATATCAAATTGATTATTTCTATTTAAATTTTCTGGCGATGCATTAATATAATTAATTTTAAGTCCACTTTTTTTGGAGTGTAAAGTAGCAATATTAATATTTTTTTCCGATGCATCTATGCCAGTTACGTTAGCTCCTAGACGGGCCATTGGTTCGCTGATTAGACCACCACCACAACCAATATCTAAAATTTTTAGGCCTTTTAAGAAATCATTTTTTTCTTCTGAAATCTTAAAATGTTTTTTAATAATCTCAGTTATGTACTGAATTCTAATGGGATTGAAGAGATGAAGTGGTTTAAATTTTCCATTAACATCCCACCATTCATCAGCCAATTTTGAAAACTTTTGAATTTCCTCTTTATTTATAGTACTCATTTATTTAAAATTTTAATTTTATATTAATATCTATATTTTATTATATTACATTCTTAAATGGTTAAAAAAGTATTAAAGTTTGGGGGAACATCTGTTGGAACAACTGAAAGAATTCAGCATGTTGCAAAGATTATAGAAAATGAGCATGCTTCTGGAAATCAATTGATTATAGTGGTTTCCGCAATGGCAGGAAAAACTAATGAGTTAATAAAACTTTCAAAAGAAATTTCAAATGAATTTAATAAAAGAGAGTTTGATGTGCTTTTATCTTCCGGGGAACAGGTCACTTGTGCATTGCTCTCTGGCGCTTTATTAAAATTAAATGTTAAGGCAAAATCTTGGTTGAACTGGCAAATACCAATTCTTACTGATGGAGACCATGCAAATTCAAGAATAATAAATATGCACGTGGAAAAAATAAACAAATATTTAGATGAAAAAGGTGTCGCAATCATACCTGGCTTCCAGGGTATCTCAAAAAATGGTGAGATTACCACAATAGGAAGAGGAGGCTCAGATGCGACCGCAGTAGCATTTGCTAAGATATTTAACGCAGATGCTTGTGAAATTTATACAGATGTAGACGGTGTTTTTTCAACTGACCCAAATAAAATACCAGTTGCAAAAAAAATAGATAAAATTTCTTATGATGAAATGCTTGAGCTATCTTCACTAGGAGCAAAAGTAATGCAACCATCTGCAGTACAAACAGCTATGATGTATGATATTCCCTTAGAAGTCAGGTCAACCTTTACAGAAAGAAAAGGAACAAAAATTTTTAGCCAGGAAAATATTGATTATACAAAAAGTGTTACCGGGGTAGCTTATTCTAAAGACGATGCTAAAATTACAATTATAGGGGTAGAAGATAGACCAGGAGTTGCTGCGAATATATTTGAACCATTAAGCAAGTCTCAAATAAATGTAGATATGGTAATTCAAAATATTTCTTCTGATCAAAAAACGACAGATATTACTTTCACTGTAAAAAGAGATGATGTTTCAAAGACAAAACAGATACTAGAAAAACTAAGTAAAATTAATTACAAAGAAATAATTCATAACGATAAGGTTGCAAAAGTTTCTATAGTTGGAGCAGGTATGGTTTCCACACCTGGTGTTACTTATAGAATGTTTAGAGCACTATCTGATGAAAAAATAAATATTTTAGCCATATCAACGTCTGAAATTAAACTTTCAGTAATTATTGAAGAGGATAATATTCTAAAGGCAATTAAAAAATTACATACTGTATTTGAGCTAGATTAAAATGGAAATTAGACCTCATAGATTAATAAAAAGAAAAAAAACAAAAAAAATCAAAGTTGGCAACGTTAGCGTTGGAGGAGATTCAATAATAAGTGTTCAATCGATGACAAATACTTTAACGACAGACATAAAAAAAACAATAAATCAAATTCACTCTTTGGAAGATGCAGGGGCAGATATTGTCAGAGTTTCGTGTCCTGATGAAAATTCAACAAAAGCGTTAAAAAAAATTGTTAAAGAAGTTTCAGTGCCTATAGTTGCTGACATACATTTTCACTATAAAAGAGCTATAGAGGCTGCAAAAATGGGTGCTAGTTGTCTTAGAATAAATCCTGGAAATATTGGAAACCAAAAGAAAATTTTAGAGGTTATCAAAGCAGCTAAAGATAACAACTGTTCAATTAGAATTGGTGTAAATGCCGGTTCATTAGAAAAAGATTTGTTAGAAAAATACAAAGAGCCTTGTCCTGAAGCATTAGTAGAGAGCGCTCAACAAAATATAAAACTTTTAGAAGATAATGACTTTTTTAACTTTAAAATAAGCGTGAAGTCATCGGATATATTTCTAACTGTAAAAGCGTACAAAAAATTGTCCGAGATTTGTGACTATCCCTTACATCTAGGAGTAACAGAAGCAGGAAGTTTACTTACCGGTAGTATTAAATCTTCAATAGGAATAGGACAACTTCTGATGGATGGAATTGGTGATACCATAAGAGTTTCCCTTTCATCGGACCCAGTAGACGAAGTAAAAGCAGGTTATGAAATTTTAAAATCTTTAGGCATTCGGTCTAGGGGCATAAATATTATTTCTTGTCCGTCATGTGCAAGACAAGCATTTCCAGTAATTGAAACAGTAAAACTACTAGAGAAAAAATTAGCTCATATAAAAAAACCTATTAATCTTTCAATAATTGGTTGTGTAGTAAATGGTCCAGGTGAGGCAGCTCAAACGGAAATTGGCTTAACGGGCGGTGGCCAAGATAATAATCTATTATACATTTCTGGCATTCCTCATACAAAAGTTTCAAATGCAGAAATTATTGATAAAGTTGTAAAACTTGTTGAAGAAAAAATAAAAAATTTAGATTGATTATGGTTCCAATCGAAAAAGTAAAAGATATTATTAATAAACATGATACTTTAGAAAAAGAGCTTTCATCAGGAAATATCGAGCCAAAACTTTTTGCAAAAAAATCTAAAGAATATTCTAGTCTTGGCGAGATTATTGGCATCGCAAAAGATTACATAAATTTTGAGAAAGAAAAAAAAGATTTATTAAATATGGTTCAAGACAAAGCAAACGATAAAGAAATAATAGAATTAGCCCAAAAAGATCTAGACGAATTGGTAAAAAAAAAAGAAAAATACGAAAATGATCTAAAAGTTTTTTTATTACCAAAAGATGAAGACGACAATAAAAATGCGATTGTAGAAATAAGGGCAGGGACAGGAGGTTTAGAAGCCTCTCTTTTTTGTTCTGATTTGTTTAAAATGTATGAAAAAGTTTGCTCAAAGAAAAAATGGAAATTAGAAATTATCAATATTTCTAAGAGCGAAGCCGGCGGGTTTAAGGAAGTAATTTTCTCGGTTAATGGAAATAATATATACTCGTATTTAAAGTACGAGTCTGGTGTGCATAGAGTTCAAAGAATACCGGAAACAGAAACTCAAGGAAGAGTACACACCTCCGCTGCTACAGTAGCGGTTTTACCTGAAGCAGAGGATGTTGACATAGAGATTAAAGAGTCTGACTTACGAATTGATGTCTTTAGAGCTGGAGGGCCAGGCGGACAATCAGTTAATACAACAGATAGTGCAGTAAGAATTACACATATTCCGAGTGGAGTAGTTGTAAGTCAACAAGATGAAAAATCTCAACATAAAAACAAAGCTAAAGCTTTAAAAATATTGAGATCTAGGGTTTATGAGGCTGAAAAAAGAAAAAAAGATCAAGAAAGATCTAGTAATAGAAGAAATCAAATAGGATCGGGAGATAGATCAGAGAGAATAAGAACATATAATTTTCCACAAGGAAGAGTAACTGATCATAGAATTAATTTAACTTTACACAAGTTAGACGAATTTCTAAGCGGCGAGATCCATGAAGAAATGAATCAAGAATTAAGATTAAAAGAACAAAACCTTAAACTTGAAGGTTTAAACTAATGAAAGCATCAGAAATAATTAAGATTGGTTCAAATTTACTAAAAGAAAAGAAAATTCAGTCCCACATTCTAGACTCGGAATTGCTACTTTCAAAAACGTTAAACAAATCTAGAGAAGAAATATTGATTAATTTAGATCAAAAAATTGGTAAAAAAAATATTTCTACTTTTAAAGAATTTCTGAAAAGAAGATCAAAATGTGAACCTATAGCTTATATTTTAGAAGAAAAAGAATTTTGGAGTAATAAATTTTTTGTTACCAAAGATACTTTAATTCCAAGGCCTGAGACAGAATTATTAGTGGAAAAGCTATTGAAGATGTATGATGGAAAGAAAATATCAATATTAGATATAGGAACTGGATCCGGCTGCATTATTATAAGCTTGCTTTATAATTTGAAAAAATCTAAAGGAATTGGAATTGATATTTCAAAAAAAGCTATTTCTGCAGCCAAAAAAAATGCTTTTAGATATAAATTGTTTAATAGAATAAAACTTTTAAACAAATCTTTAGAGAGTATATTTGAAAAAAAATTTGATTTAATAGTATCAAACCCGCCTTATATAAAAAGAAAAGATATTAAAAATCTAAGCGAAGATATAAAAAAATATGAACCTATAATGGCCTTAGATGGCGGAAATGATGGGCTTGACCTTATTAAAAAAGTTATTTACAAATCTAGAAAAATTTTAAAAATTAATGGTACGCTCGCCTTAGAAATTGGAAATGAGCAAATAAAAAAAGTTTCAAAAATTTTAATTGATAACAATTTTAGAGTAAAGAACTTAATAACCGACTATAAAAATAACGTAAGATGTGTAATCGCTAACCATATATAGATGAACAACAATAATAGAAGAAGAAATTACAGACCGAGACCACAAAAGAATAATTTCAGAAGACGGGGAGCATCTTTAAGTTCGAATAATTCTAGCAACCTTAACAACGGTAATTCAAATTTTTCAAGAAACGGCTCAATGAACAATATTCATAATGTTGAAAAAACTATGCAGAAATTTAATCAACTTGCAAAAGATGCTCAAAGTAACGGAGATCCAGTGTTAGCTCAAAACTATTTACAGCATGCTGATCACTATCTGAGAAGATATAATGAGTTAAATGAGAGAAGAGAAAATTCTAATGAAAAAACAACATCGGATGAAAAATCATTATCTGAAGACAAAACTCTTGAAAAAGAAACTCAACAAACTTCTAGTTAAATTAATCATCTTAAATCAGATAATTTTAAATCTATCTTAATTCTTTCCAATTCAAATTGATTTCTTTCTTCCCCTTTAAGAGTCTTTCCTGATGGTAATTTTAATTTTTGTGAATTTACTTTTTTACCATTAACAATAACTTCATAATGTAAATGTGGACCAGTGGACAAACCTGTTGAACCTACGTATCCAATTATTTGACCTTGTTTAACTTTTCTTCCCTCTTTTATCCCTCTAGCGAAAGATTTCATGTGTGCATAAATTGTTTCGTATGTAGAATTATGTTTTATTTTTACACAGTTCCCTCCACCACCACACCACCTAGCTCTTGTAATTGTTCCAGTGCCAGAGGCCATTATGGGAGTACCAGTTGGTGCTGCAAAATCCGTACCTCTATGCATTTTGTTGTATCCAAGTATAGGATGCTTTCTCATTCCAAATGATGAAGATAAGCGTGCACCATTGATGGGAGTTTTCATTAAAGATTTTGTTATACTTTTTCCTTTAATATCATAAAACTCTTCTTCGTTGTTATATTTAAAATTATAAAGATTTATTTCTTCACCATTAACAAACATCGATGCGTATATTATTTTTCCAGTATCTCTTACTTTATTATTATCATCTTCAAATTTTTCATACATTATTTCAAACCAATCTCCCTTTCTTATATCTCTTTGAAAATCAACTTCGAAACCATATATTCTTGCAAATTCAACGATTATGTTCGGTTCAATTCCTACTTCAACCGCAGAACTATATAAGTTATCTTTAATAGTATTTTTGATTACTACCTCTCTCTTATAAAGTTGTAAAATATTTTGTTTCACTTTAAAATTATCTTTAAATTTTACGATTTCAACACTGGTTGTGTTATTTATCGGATATCTAAAACTAATTATAGTGTTAGATCCATTTTCTAATTTTTTTAATATTAATGAGAGTTTTCTTCCTGAAAAAATATTAGTTAGCTTTTTTTGTTTTAGTTGAACAGAAATTTTATTAATATCTTCATTCCTTACTTTGAACTTTTTTAATATTTTTTCAACGGTATCATTATTTTCAATTATATAAACTATCTCTTTGTAGGGGTTATTAATTTTTGAGATTAAATAATTGGTTAAATTTGAAAATTCGTTAGTTTTAGTAATTTCTTCAAAGCTATTTAAGTTTTCTTTGTTCTTTTTATTAATTAGATGTGATGAAATAAAAAAAAGCGTCGAAAAAAAAACTAAAAATGTGATTAAAATTAGCAGGTTTGGCTTTTGAATTTGTAAAATTTTTACGTTTAAAACTGGAAAAAAGCTTAGTTTTTTTTTGAAGAAATTACTTAATTTTTGAATTATCGCCATAGTTGTTTTTTATAAAAATAAGATGACCTTTGCAATGCTAGATGCTTAAAAAAGCCTTATTTTGCTACTTAAATTAAACAATATACGCCTTGACTTATAACAAATTTGTAATAAAACCAGCGCTCACCTCTACGAAATTAATATTTTAACGTAGCTAGAGGTGTGTAGATTTTAATCATTAAAATCTTAGCTTTTTTAAATTGTAAATTTTAAGAAGAGAAGTGTGGACGGCTAGGTTAATAAAGAAATTGTCGTACACACTTTAACGAAAAATAACTTTGATTATCTCAAAGTTATAAAAGCTAGTGTGCGCCGTTATTAAACTTGAGAGTTTGATCATGGCTCAGAACGTACGCTGGCGGCACGCCTAACACATGCAAGTCGAACGCAGTAGCAATACTGAGTGGCAAACGGGTGAGTATAATGTGGGAATCTGCCTTTTGGTTTGGAATAACACGGGGAAACTTGTGCTAATACCGAATAAGCCCTTACGGGGAAAGTTTTAACGCCGAAAGATGAGCCTGCACTTGATTAGCTAGTTGGTAAGGTAAAGGCTTACCAAGGCAACGATCAATAGCTGTTCTTAGAGGAAGACCAGCCACATTGGGACTGAGACACGGCCCAGACTCCTACGGGAGGCAGCAGTGGGGAATCTTGCACAATGGGGGAAACCCTGATGCAGCGATGCC
>JBJLED010000010.1:0-10084 GCA_045566055.1 Candidatus Pelagibacter sp.
GGGCAAGTGGCGGAATTGGTATACGCGCTGGTCTTAGAAACCAGTGCCGCAAGGCTTAAGAGTTCGAGTCTCTTCTTGCCCACCAGAATATTATGAAAGTAGAAGTAAAATCAAAAAAAGGACTTAGAACAATTTTATCTGTAATAGTCGATAAAAAAAACATACAGACAAAAATGGATGAAAGACTTAAAGAGCTTCAAAAAGAAGTAGCACTAAAAGGTTTCAGACCAGGAAAAGTTCCTCCAGAAGTGATTAAAAGTCAATTTGGAAAATCCATTTATGGAGAAGTAGTTGATAAAATTTTAAGAGATACGACTACAAAAGCGATTGAAGAAAAAAAACTAAAAGTTGCTGGCCAACCAAAAATTGACTTAAAACAGTTTGGAGAAGGGAAAGATTTAAATTATGAACTCCAGATTGATTGTTTGCCGAGTGTGACCTTAAAAAGTTTTGATAAATTCAAAGCAACAAATTTTAAAATAAAAATTGAAGACAAAATTATTGATGAAAAATTAAAAGAAATTTCAAATCAAAATAAACAATTTGAAGATAAAAATGAAAATGAAAAAGCAATAAAAGGAGATCAAGTTGCATTTGATTATTCAGCCACTGTTGATGGAAACAAATTTGATGGAAGTGAGGGAAAAGGAGTGCAACTTGAGTTAGGAAAAGATCTTTTTTTAAAAGGTTTTGATGAACAATTAATTGGTGTAAAAAAAAATGATACAAAAATATTAGTTGCAACACTTCCAGCTAATCATCCAAAAAAAGAACTAGCTAACAAAAAAACTAAATTTGAATGCAAAGTTTTAAATATAAAAAAACCTAAGGCAAGTAAAATTGATGATGATTTTGCTAAATTAATGGGAGCAAAAGATATCAAGGATTTAAAATCTTTGATAGAAAAACAAATAGCAAATCAATATTCTCAAGCATTGAATTCGATCACAAAAAAAGAAATTTTAGATCAAATTGAAAAAAACCATCAAGTTGATTTACCTCAAAATTTAATTGATCAAGAGATTTTAATCATGACCCAAAATCTTAAACCAGAAGAGAAAGAAAAACATAAATCTAATAATGAAAAATTAGCAAAATCTAGAATTAAACTTGGTTTATTACTGAATGAATTTGGAGAAAAAAATAATTTAAAAGTATCAGAAGAAGAAGTTAGAAACGAAATACAAAAACAAATTAAAGGTATGCCAGGCCAAGAAAAAATGGTTCTCGAATATTATCAAAAAAATCCAAGCGCATCTCAAAGCTTGAAAGGTTCTTTATATGAAGAAAAAATTATAGAGCTAATTAAATCAAAAATTAACCTTACATCAAAAGAGATAAATTCTAAGGAAGCCGAAAAAATAATTGCAGAATTTAACAAATCAAATGTAGATACCGACAAATCTAAAACCCCATCTCCAACAAAAAATAAGTCAAAATCAAAAAAAATTAGTAAAAAGTAACCAATAGTTGTATAAACCAATCATGAGTCGCGAATTAGAAGAAAAAATGAATAGCCTTATTCCTATGGTTGTTGAACAAACAAGCAAAGGGGAAAGAGCTTATGATATTTATTCAAGACTATTAAAAGAAAGAATAGTTTTTTTAGTTGGACCAGTTAATGATGCGGTAGCATCTTTAGTTACTGCTCAATTGTTGTTCTTGGAGTCAGAAAATCCCAAGAAGGAAATAAATTTTTATATAAATAGTCCAGGTGGTTTAGTAACAGCAGGCTTAGGTATATATGATACGATGCAATATATTAATTCACCTGTTTCGACTCTTTGTATCGGTCAAGCTTCATCAATGGGATCTTTTCTATTAGCCGCAGGAGAGAAAGGTAAAAGATACTCTCTTCCCAATTCAAGAATTATGGTTCACCAACCTTCAGCAGGATTCCAAGGTCAAGCGACAGATATTCAAATTCATGCAAAGGAAATTTTATCCTTGAAAGAAAGGTTAAATAAAATTTACTCAAAACATACTGGAAAATCGATTGATGAAATATCCAATGCGTTGGAGAGAGATAATTTTATGACAGCAGAAGACGCAAAAAAATTTGGATTAATAGACTCTGTTGTGGAGAAACGTAAATAAAACACAATATCTAGCTTTTTGTACAACTTCAACTTGCTAAGCATTTAGCAGAGTTTTATATTAGTTATATTGATTCGATATGACAGAAAAAAATAATAAAAATATATTATATTGCTCCTTTTGCGGAAAAAGCCAACATGAAGTAAGAAAACTTATAGCTGGACCAACAGTTTTTATTTGCGATGAGTGCGTCGAGCTTTGTATGGATATCATTAAGGAGGAGAATAAAAGCTCACTTGTTAAACATCAAGACGGAGTTCCTTCACCTAAAGAAATATGCAACGTTTTAGACGATTATGTAATTGGTCAAAAATTTGCTAAAGAAATTCTATCTGTCGCAGTTCACAATCATTATAAAAGATTAAATCATGAAAATAAAAACAATAAAGATATTGAACTATCTAAATCAAACATACTTTTAGTAGGACCAACAGGATGCGGAAAAACTTTACTCGCCCAAACTTTAGCAAGAATCTTAGATGTTCCATTTACAATGGCTGATGCAACTACTTTGACAGAAGCCGGTTATGTTGGAGAAGATGTAGAAAATATAATTTTAAAATTGTTACAATCAGCGGACTATAATGTGGAAAAAGCCCAAAGAGGAATAGTTTATATTGATGAAGTTGATAAAATAAGTAGAAAATCCGAAAATCCATCAATAACAAGAGACGTTTCAGGAGAGGGTGTTCAACAAGCATTATTAAAAATAATGGAAGGTACTGTTGCTAGTGTACCGCCTCAAGGAGGAAGAAAACATCCTCAACAAGAATTCTTACAAGTTGATACTACTAATATTTTATTTATTTGCGGAGGTGCGTTTGCAGGTTTAGACAAATTAATTGATAGCAGAGGAAAAGGAAGCTCAATTGGTTTTGGTGCAAAAGTTCAAAATTACAAAGAGCAGCCTTTATCAGAGATAATGAAACTATTAGAGCCAGAAGATTTAATTAAATACGGACTAATTCCAGAGTTTATTGGAAGAATGCCAATTATTGCTACCTTAGATGATTTAGATGAAAAATCCTTGGTAAAAATACTTAAAGAACCAAAAAACTCTTTAATAAAACAATATCAAAGATTGTTTGAATTTGAGGAAGTGGAACTAGAATTCAAAGATGAAGCAATATTGGAGATTGCAAAAAAAGCAATATCTAAAAAAACGGGTGCTAGAGGTTTAAGATCTATATTAGAAAATATTTTACTCAAAACAATGTTTGAACTACCTGATATGGAAAATGTGATTAAAGTTACCGTTGATAATACTGCAGTAAAAGGGACATCAGAGCCCATTGTCACATACGGCAAAAAATCATCAACATCTGTAGCTTAAAATTAATTTGTTTCTTGAAATTAGTATATTAATCGCCATATAATTGGATAATGAAAGCATCATACTTAAAACCATTATTACCCCTAAGAGATATAGTTATATTTCCTTCTATGGTAGTACCACTCTTTGTTGGAAGAGAGAAATCTATTAAAGCTCTCCAAGAAGTAATGAAATCAGATAAATCGATAGTTTTAGTTACACAAAAAAATTCTGAGATTGACGATCCTAGCAGCAAAGATTTATATCAGTATGGCTGCCTGAGTAAAGTTCTGCAACTTTTAAAACTTCCAGACGGGACAGTAAAAGTTTTAGTAGAAGGTGAAAAAAGAATCAAAATTTTAAAACACCATGAGAATGGTAGAGATTTTTTAACTTGCGAAGTAGAAGTAGCTGAAGACCAAAATACATCAAAGGATCTTGAGACCTTAGCCTTAGGATTAGTTAAGAAGTTTGATAGATTACAAGTTTTAAGTAAAAAAGAATTAAATGACGGATCAAATAATCTTAAAAACCTTAAAGATCCCTCTCAAATAGCTAATAATATATCTTCAAATTTAAATATTCAAATTTTTGAAAAACAGGAGTTATTAGAAATTCTTGATCTTAAAAAACGATTAGAAAAAATTCATCAGATTATAGAAAAAGAAACAAGTGTACTTTCAGTTGAAAAAAAAATTCGTGGAAGAGTAAAAAATCAGATGGAAAAAACTCAACGTGAATATTACTTGAACGAACAGTTGAAAGCTATTCAAAAAGAACTCGGAGAAATCGATGAAGGAAAAGATGAATTAACTTCTTTATCAAGAGCCATCTCTGATGCCAAGATGCCTAAATTGGCTAAAGATAAATGCTTGTCAGAACTTAAAAAACTAAAATCAATGAGTCCAATGTCTGCAGAGGCGACAGTTGTAAGAAATTATTTAGATTGGATGACAGAGTTACCTTGGTCTAATAAGTCAAAAATAAATACCGATTTAAAAAATGCTCAAAAAATTCTTGATGAAGATCATTATGGACTTGAAAAAGTGAAAGAGAGAATTATTGAATTTTTAGCTGTTCAAAAGAGAATTCAAAAAATGAAAGGACCTATTCTTTGTTTAGTTGGCCCTCCAGGAGTAGGCAAAACATCACTTGGCAAATCAATAGCAAAAGCTACGAATAGAAAATTTATTAGAATTTCTTTAGGTGGAATTAGGGATGAAGCAGAAATAAGAGGCCATAGAAGAACCTATATTGGATCTTTACCTGGAAAGATAATTCAAATGATGAAAAAAGCTGGAACTAAGAATCCACTATTCTTATTAGATGAAATAGATAAAGTCGGTAACGATTATAGAGGGGATCCATCATCAGCTTTATTGGAAGCACTGGATCCTGAACAAAATAAAGAGTTTAATGACCACTATTTAGAAGTAGATTACGATTTATCAGATGTAATGTTTGTTACAACTGCAAACACATTAAACATACTCCCACCTTTGCTAGATAGAATGGAGGTAATAAGACTTTCAGGATATACTGAAGATGAAAAAGTGAATATTTCTCAAAAATATTTAATACCTAACCAAAGTAAAAATAACGGTTTAAAAAAAGATGAGTGGGATATTGACGAAGCCATCAACAGAAAAATTATAAGACACTACACTAGAGAGTCAGGTGTAAGAAATTTAGAGAGAGAAATTTCTAAAGTAGCAAGGAAATTAGTAAAAAAAATTGATAATAATGAAAAAGTAAATAATCCAATAAATGAAAAGGATTTAAAAGATTTGCTTGGAGTTCAAAAATTTAATTATGGTGAAATAGAAGAAGAAAATAGAATAGGAGTAGTTACTGGTTTGGCATGGACAGAAGTTGGTGGTGAAATTTTAAAAATCGAGTCAGCAGTTATGCCAGGAAAAGGAAAAATGCAAATTACTGGTAAATTAGGTGATGTAATGCAAGAATCAGTTAAAGCTGCAAAATCTTATATAAGGTCAAAAAGCTTAGACTATGGAATAATTCCACCACTTTTCGATAAAAAAGATTTTCACATACATGTACCAGAAGGAGCCACACCCAAAGATGGCCCATCTGCAGGCGTTGGTATGGTAACATCAATCATTTCAGCTATTACAGAAATTCCAGTAAACAAAAATGTAGCAATGACTGGCGAAATAACATTAAGAGGCCTTGTGCTTCCAATAGGAGGTTTAAAAGAAAAATTATTAGCAGCTCATAGAGCTGGAATAAAAAAAGTATTAATACCAATGGAAAATAAAAAAGATCTTGTAGAAGTTCCTAAAACAGTTTTAGACTCGATTGAAATTATACCAGTTAAAAACGTAGATGAAGTTTTAAAAGTAGCTTTAACAAAACCTTTAAAAAGAGTAGAGTGGGTAGACGTCGACCAATTATCTAAAAAAGACAAACCCAAAAAAGAATTAAGCACACACTAGAATCAATCTAGCCAATCTTTAAACTTTGAAAAATTATTTCTTATATATCGAGGTAATTGGTTAACATTCACTGTTTTGAGAATAGATTTTCCAGACCACTTATACCCTGTTTGATCGACACTATGGTCATACATTACCCTTTTTTCTTTAATAAATTTTTTCAAATCTGTAATTTTAAGACCACTTTGTTCGAATTCATAATGATGTGCAAAATTAAGTAATTTTTTTTCTAAATCTTCAGGTGTTCGTATACAAGTAAAATGCCAGCCACCGTTATTTATATAATGAAGATTTGAATATTTTTTTTTAGAAAAAAAAACATCCAATCTCCAAATAGGGTATTTTTTTGATTTAATATTTCTCAACCATTGAGGTGAAATAAAATTTTTATATTTAACTGCTTTAGAACCAGCCCAAATAAATTCATCGTAAAGAAGGTTTAATTTATAATAGAACATTTTTTGTCTAAAAATAATTATATTGTTTTTTATTTCATTAGTTTTTAAGTTTTCTAAATTTGGAATTTCATCTAAATCACTTATTATGACCAAGTCATCCTTATCTAAATTTTTTAAACCTGTTTTTAAACATTCTCTTTGAAAATAATCTCTTGCCATTCCATTCAAAATAAGTTTTTCTTCTAATATTCTTGGGGAGTCATCATCATTAATTTCTTTAACATCAGGAGGTCGTTGATCGACTACAATGTACTCAATTTTATCTTTAAACTTACTAAAATTTTGAATATTAAAATTGAGTTTTTTTCTACTTCCATTATGGGTGTATGTCGCCTCAGTTATAACAAACTTTTTTACGTATTTATCCAGTACATTTAACCTAATATCTAATAAAAGGTCTTCATCAAAGTACATGAAGCAATCATAAATATTCATGATATTTGAGTTATAATAATTTATAATATAAGTAAATATCTATTAATTTTCATGAAGAAAAAAATTATTATAACTGGCGGATTAGGCTACATTGGAACTGAATTGTGTAAATTATACTCCGGAGTAAGCTGGCATCATAAAATAGTAGTAATTGACAACAGGTTTATATCAGAGAGAGTAAATCAACTTCGTAATTGGAATATAGAATTTATCCAAGGTGATATATTGGATAAAAATATTGTAAAAAAACATTGTGAAGATGCAGATGTAGTGCATCATTTAGCTGGAATAACTGATGTACCTCGCACAAAAAGTGAATCATCAACTTCAAGTGATGAAAAAATCAAAGAAGTTGGTGAAATTGGCACTCAAAATATATTAGATGTTATTAAAAAAAATTGTAAAATAATATTTCCTTCAACGCATGTTGTTTATGAAGGTATTGGTGAAGTAAAGACTGATATTACTGAGGAAGAAACCACTCAACCAATCTTATCTTACTCTACATCTAAAGCTGTAAATGAAGAACAGTTAAAAAAATCAGGAAAAAATTATATAATTTTAAGATTAGGGTCAGTTTATGGTTATTCTACCGACTCAATGAGAATTGATATAATGCCAAATTTATTTTCAAAAATATCTTCTCAAAACGGTACTTTGAAACTTTTTGCAGGCGGTAGACAAATTAAAAGTCTTGTACCTTTAATAGATGTAGCAAGATGTTTCAAATTTATGGAAGAAAAGAATGAAATAAATTCTGAGATATTTAATTTAACTAAAGATACTTTAACAGTAAAAGAAGTTGCAGAAATTTGCAAAAAACATAACCCTAAAATAAATCTTAAAGAAACTAACGACGAGGTTCCTAATTTAGGATTTTCTTTATCAAATAAAAAATTATTGAATATAGGTTTTGATTTTCTTTATAATTTGGATCAAAATATTAAAGAAATGATAGAAAAGTGGTCTAATCAAGATTTAATAAAAGATTTAGAGCACGTTAAAGACGGAAAAAACCTATTTATTGATGAAAGAGGCGTTATTAGCAACCATGAATTAACAGAACCAATCAATTTAATCGGAATGATAGAATCAAAGAAAGGCACAATTAGAGCTAATCATTATCATCCGCAACAAGAGCAAAAATGTTTATTTACCAAAGGCCAGATTATAGAAATCTTTCAAGATATTTTGAATCCCAACGCTCCAAAAATTACACAAGTAGTTAACGAAGGTCAGCTATCAATTATAAAACCTAATGTAGCCCATACAATGGTTTTTACAAAAGACACAACATTTTTAAATCTAGTAAGGGGTGAGAGGGATCATGAAAATTATGGTATCACACATACAATCAAACATGTTTTTGTAGATGAAAAAGAAAAAAATTTATTATTAAGTTGTTATAAATTTGATTGCAGGTCTTGTGGAAACACGGATCTTAAAAGAGTTGTTTCTTTAGGTTATCAGCCATTAGCAAACAACTTGATAAATAAAAAAGATGAAAAATGTGATTTATATCCCCTAGAGGTTAATTACTGCAATAAATGTCATAACTGCCAACTATCTGTGGCGGTGGACCCAAAAAAAATGTTTTCAAATTACCTATATACATCATCAACATCAAAAGTATTTAGAAATCACTTTATTGAAGCAGCTAAAAAATACATTAAAGAATTGAAATTAAATAAAAAAAAATCTTATATAATCGATATAGGCAGCAATGATGGGGTTGCTCTTAAACCGTTTCTAGACTCAGGATTTAAAAAAGTTCTTGGAATTGAACCAGCAAAAAATTTAGCAAAACTAGCAAATAAAAATAAAATTAAAACATTTAATGGTTTTTTAGAGAAAAAAAGTTTAAAAAAAATTAAAAAGAATGCAGACTTAATTTTAGCTTCTAACGTTTTTGCTCATTCAGATAAACTTAAAGAAATGGCTGAGTGCATGTTAACTCTGTTAAGTAAAAAAGGAACTATTGTCATAGAAGTTCAATACTTAATGAATACATTAAAAGATCTTACATTTGATAATATTTATCATGAGCATTATAATTATTGGTCTTTAACATCATTAGTTTATTTTTTTAATCAATTTAATGCTAAAATTTATAGATCTGAAAGAGTGGATACTCACGGAGGCTCTATTAGAGTCTATATAAAAAAAGATCAAAGAGTTAAAATTGAGAATAATGTTAAAAAGATGCTAATTGAAGAAGAAAAATATGGAATAAAAGATTTTAAAACTTATCAAAAATTTGGGGAGAGGGTTTATAAAATCAGAGAAAATGTTTTAGAAAATTTAAAAAAACTAAAAGATAAAAATCAAACAATAATAGGATATGGTGCGCCAGCTAAAGCTACTACAGCTTTAAATTTTTTTGGAGTATCAAAGGAAATTGATTTCATTGTTGAAGATAATAAATTGAAACATAATAAATTTATTCCAGGTGTAAAGATACCTATTAAAAATAAATCAAAAATTAAGAGTAAAGATAATGTTTTACTGGTTTTAGCATGGAATTTTTATGATGATATTAAAAAAAACAATTTAAGTTTATCAGACAACTTTATAAATATAAAAGAGCTAGAGTCTAATAATTAGAAATTAAGTTTTTCCATATTTCAAACATATTTCTTATGCTTTCGAAAAAGTAATCAATATAAAATTCAGTAAAAGGTAATTTTTGAACTACAAAGTCTTGAAAAAAATATAGTCCTCTAGATAAAAAAATAATTACTACGATAAATAACAGTAATGAATTGTAAAAGCCGAAAGAGATTTTATTTTCAAGTGATGTTTTTTTATTCACATCATTACTAAGTTTAATACCGTGTTTTTTTGCCAAATATTCTGGAGAATACAAATCTATTTCTCTAGATTTTTTTAACTTACTTTTTTTAGTTTTTCTTGGTGTTTGTATTTTTTGTTGAACTTTTGGTGGTCTCGAAATTACTTTTTGAGTGTTATCAATAGGTTGAGTTATTTTGGTTTCATTAACAGGAAACTGCTTCCATTTATTTCCACAAGATCCACATTGAACCGCTCTTCCAGAAGCTGTTATAGCACTATCTGGAACTACAAATTTTTTACCGCATGAATCACAAGTTAAAATCATACAAAATCAATAATACTGCTATTTATATAAATTACACTACAATTTAAATACTTTTTTACTTTATAAAATTTTTATTGTATATCTCGGTTTATTTAATAGGGCGGTTAGCTCAGTTGGTAGAGCATCTCGTTTACACCGAGAGGGTCATAGGTTCGAGTCCTTTACCGCCCACCATTAAATTCAATAACTGTGGGGGTGTAGCTCAGTT
>JBJLED010000011.1:0-9836 GCA_045566055.1 Candidatus Pelagibacter sp.
CTATTTCATTAGTGAATTTTATCAATAACTTTCATTAATTGTCGCATTAATTGAAATTGTGAAATTGTTTAAAAGCTGTATAAAAACTCATGCTTAAAAAATTTGCATACGCTTTATTCTTATTAACGCCGGTTTCTCTGTTGGCTAATGAACCAGTAGATTGGCAGCTAGGTTTTCAAAAATCAGCCTCAAAAACTATGGATGATATAGTCTGGTTTCATGACTATATGTTATTACCTGTTATTACAGCAATAACAGTTTTCGTACTTTTTCTTATCGCTTACGCCTGTATAAGATTTAGAGCTTCAAGAAATCCTGAAGCTTCAACTACAAGCCACAACACAATGATTGAAGTTATCTGGACTTTGGTTCCTTGTTTAATTTTAATTGTTTTAGCTGTTCCATCATTTAAAGTTTTATATTCCCAAGATGAAATTCCAAAAGCGGATGTTACTATAAAAGCTATAGGCTATCAGTGGTATTGGGGATATGAGTATCCAGACGAAAATATAGTTTTTGACTCATATATGATTGAAGAAAAAGATTTAAAAGAAGGTCAACCAAGATTACTCGCTGTAGACAATGAAGTTTTCGTACCAGTAAATAAAGTTGTAAAAGTCATGATTACCGCTAACGATGTTTTACACGCTTGGGCTTTACCTTCATTTGGAGTTAAGCGAGATGCTGTACCAGGAAGAATTAATGAAACATGGTTCAAGGCTGATAGAACTGGAACTTTTTACGGTCAGTGCTCAGAACTATGCGGTATTAAACATGCATTCATGCCAATAACTGTTAATGTAGTAACCGAGGAAGAATACAAGCAATGGCTAGAAAAAGCCAAAGTAGAATTTGCTAAAGAAGAAAATAATAATAATATTAAAGTAGCTAAAAAAATTAAGGAGATAAATTAATGTCAGCAACGACTACATCACACGAACATCATCATAACCCAACTGGTTGGAAACGATGGGCTTATTCTACTAACCACAAAGACATTGGAACAATGTATTTAATTTTTGCAATTATCGCAGGAATTATTGGAACAGCTTTTTCAGTGTTAATGAGAATGGAGTTAATGCATCCAGGTGATGGAATACTTGGTGGAAATTATCATTTATATAACGTTTTGGTGACAGGACATGGACTAATCATGATTTTCTTCATGGTAATGCCAGCTATGATTGGTGGATTTGGCAATTGGTTTGTTCCAATTATGATTGGCGCTCCAGACATGGCGTTCCCACGAATGAATAATATTTCTTTTTGGTTATTGCCAGCAGCTTTGATTTTATTAATCGCTTCAATTTTTGTGGATGGCCCCCCAGGCGCTCAAGGAGTTGGCGGAGGTTGGACAATTTATCCTCCTTTATCTTCTAAGACAGGACAACCAGGTCCAGCAATGGATTTAGCAATCTTAAGTTTACACGTAGCCGGAGCTTCTTCTATTTTAGGAGCAATAAATTTCATTACTACTATTTTAAATATGAGAACGCCAGGTATGACGTTACATAAAATGCCATTATTCTCATGGTCTATATTAGTAACTGCATTTTTACTTTTATTATCTTTACCAGTTTTAGCAGGAGCAATCACAATGCTTCTAACTGATAGAAATTTTGGAACTGCTTTCTTCGAGGCTCAAACAGGAGGAGATCCAGTTCTATTCCAACACTTGTTTTGGTTTTTTGGTCACCCTGAAGTTTATATTTTAATTCTTCCAGGCTTTGGAATGATAAGTCATATCGTTTCAACTTTTTCTAAAAAGCCAGTATTTGGTTATCTAGGAATGGCTTATGCCATGGTTGCAATTGGTGTAGTAGGATTTGTTGTGTGGGCTCACCACATGTATACAGTCGGTTTAGATACAGATACAAAAGCATATTTCCTAGCTGCTACTATGATCATAGCAGTGCCAACAGGAATTAAAGTTTTTTCTTGGATTGCTACGATGTGGGGTGGTTCTATTAGTTTCAAAACCCCAATGTTGTGGGCAATAGGTTTTATATTCTTATTTACCTTGGGAGGAGTTACTGGAGTAGTGTTAGCTAACGCAGGTGTTGATACAGCGTTACACGATACATATTACGTAGTAGCACACTTCCATTATGTGCTTTCTTTAGGAGCGGTATTCGCAATATTTGCAGGCTTTTATTATTGGTTTAGTAAAATGAGCGGATATGAGTATTCAGAATTTTTAGGAAAACTTCATTTCTGGCTAACATTTATTGGAGTAAATTTAATTTTTTTCCCTCAGCACTTTTTAGGACTTGCTGGAATGCCAAGAAGATATGCCGATTATCCGGATGCGTTTGCAGGATGGAATTATATTTCCTCTATTGGGTCATATATTTCAGTTGTAGGCTTAGCAGTTTTCCTAATAAATCTTTTATATGCTTTTGCTAAAAAGAAGAAAGCTGAGCAAAATCCATGGGGAGAAGGAGCAACGACTTTGGAATGGACAGTGTCTTCGCCGCCACCGTTCCATACTTTTGAAGAGCTACCTAAAGTAAAGTAAATTGAGCCAAACACTTTTAAAAACGAGAAACTCTAAACTTGGTTTAGCCTTAGATTTTAATTCATTTTTTAATCTCATGAAGCCCAGGGTAATGTCTCTTGTTTTATTTACATGCATGGTTGGCTTATTGATTGCACCTTATAGTGTTGATTTAAAAACTTCTTTAATTTCGTTACTAGCAGTAGCGATTGGCTCAGGTGCAGCTGGAGCTTTAAATATGTGGTATGAGTCAGATCTTGATGCATTAATGAGCAGAACCTGTTTAAGGCCGATACCAACAGGAAAAGTAAAAAGAAATCAGGCTTTATATTTTGGAATTATTTTATCAATCGTTTCTGTTGCTATGCTTTACTATTCGGCAAATCTTATTTCAGCAATATTATTAACATCGACTATTGGTTTTTATTTTTTTATTTACACGATCTGGCTTAAAAGAAAAACTCCACAGAATATTGTAATTGGAGGTGCTGCAGGAGCTTTACCTCCAGTAATTGGATGGACGATAGCTACAGGAACAATAACAATCGAACCAATAATACTTTTCTTAATTATTTTTGTTTGGACACCATCTCATTTCTGGGCGTTGAGTTTATATAAATCTGGAGATTATAAGAAGGCTAAGATACCTATGTTACCAGTTATTGCTGGAACAAAAACTACAAAAAAAAATATTTTAGTTTACTCATTTGCAATGCTGCCAGTTGTAATAGCTCCATATTATTTTGAGTTTGCGAGTTTGTTGTACTTAGCCACAGCATTGGTTATGACACTTTATTATAATTATTTATGCTTAGGGTTGTTTAAAGCAAAGGTTACAAAAACTTCAAATAAAATTGCAAGAAAAGTGTTCCTCTACTCTATCTTTTATCTATTTTTTGTTTATCTAATTTTACTAATTGATAATGCTAGGAGTCTTTTTAAATGAATAAAAAAAAGAAAAATATAATCACAGCAATATTATTAGTGTTATTTATGATCTTTTTATTTGCACTTACTTTTTACAACATTGGAATTTATAATAGAGAAATTTAATGACCATTAATAAAAAAAATTTAACACCAATAGCCTTAGTTTCGATATTTTTATTAATGTTGGCCTTATCTTTTGCAGCTGTACCTTTATATGATTTATTCTGTAGAGTAACTGGCTTTGGAGGAACAACACAAAATGCTTCGGATAAAGAAATTCCAAAAATAATTGTTAATCAAGATTATAAAATGAGGTTTGATACTAACGTTCATAGCACTTCAGATTGGAGATTTTATCCAGAAAAAAATACTTTAGATTTAAAACCGGGCCAAGTTCACACAGTCAAATTTAATGTGGAAAACCCAAGTAACCAGACTTCATCAGGATCAGCTTCATTTAATGTTTCTCCTTCTTCATTTGGCAAGTACTTAAATAAGATTGGCTGCTTTTGTTTTGAAAAACAAACGTTAAAACCTAATGAAAAACAAGAATTTGTTTTAACATTTTTCTTGGATCCCAAAGTAGTTGATGATAATAAAACAAAGAATATTTCTGATGTAACCTTATCTTTTACATTCTTTGCATCAGAATTTTATGAAAAGGAAAAAATTTAATGTCGGCTGAAAAAAAGAAACATGATTTTCATCTAGTAGATCCTAGTCCTTGGCCTATATATGTATCTTTCGCGACTTTAGTATTAGCAGTTGGTGCAGTTTATTACTTTCATTCCAAAGCGCTTTGGCTCCTATTAGTGGGATTTGCTTTAGTTGTGTATGGAGCCTTTATGTGGTGGAGAGATGTTATTGAGGAAGCAGAGCATCAAGGTCATCATACACCAGTAGTACAAATTGGTCATCGCTATGGAATGACACTTTTTATTGCATCTGAAGTGATGTTTTTTGTTGCATGGTTTTGGGCTTATTTTAATGCAAGTTTATTTCCAACAGAGTCAATTGGAGGTACTTGGCCGCCACCTGACATAAAGACATTCGATCCTTGGGATATACCATTAATTAATACTCTTATCTTATTATTATCTGGAACAACAGTGACTTGGGCACACCATGCAATGCTAGAGAACGATAGAAAAGGATTAGTGAATGGATTAATTGCAACTGTATTTTTAGGATTTATATTTTCATGCTTTCAAGCCTACGAATATCATCATGCCACTTTCACTTTAGATGGAAATATTTATGGTTCCACATTTTATATGGCTACAGGCTTTCATGGCTTCCATGTTATCGTTGGAACAATCTTTTTAGCAGTGTGTTTATTTAGATCAATGAAAGGTCATTCAACACCGACTCATCATTTTGGTTTTGAAGCAGCTGCTTGGTATTGGCATTTTGTCGATGTAGTTTGGTTATTCCTTTTTGCAGCAATCTATATTTGGGGAAGCTAATCTCAAATTGAAAAGACAATTACTTTTTCAGTTATTTGTAGTTTTGTTTATAACTATATTCTGTGCTTTAGGCACTTGGCAACTTTATCGCCTGCAATGGAAGATGGAGTTAATAAGTGAAATTAATTTTGGTTTAAATTCTACACCAATGAAATATTCAAAATCAATTGAAAAAAATTATCAGAGAGTTGTTTCTGAAGGTTTCTTCAATTTTAAAGATCAAATTTATTTATACAGTTTAAATGAAAAAGGGAAACCAGGTTATGATATTATTACTCCATTTAAAACAAATAGTAACGAGAATGTTTTAATTAATCGAGGATGGATTGAAAAGGAGCTTAAAGAATCTTCAGAAATAAATACAAATATTAAATCAAAAAAAATTACAGGCCTTTTAAGAAAAATTTACAAACCGAATATATTCAAGCCCGAGAATGATTTAAAAAATAATATTTGGTTTTCAATTAATTTGAATGATATGGAGAAATTTACAAAAACTAAGTTTCCTAATTTTGTAATATTTTTGGAAAATCCAGAAATCAAAGTGCCATTACCTAAAAAAATAACAATTGATGTGCCAAATAATCACCTCAAATATGCTATAACTTGGTATTCTATAGCAATATCAATTTTACTTTATTATTTGTATTTTAGAAAAAAGAAATGAAATATTTTAGCACAAGGAATAAATCAGAAAAATATAATTTTAAGGAAGTTTTTTTAAGAGGTCTTGCATCCGATGGGGGACTTTTTGTACCAGAAAACATAAAAAAATTTGATAAGGCAGATTTTCTTAAATTAAAAAAACTTAATTATATTCAGCTTGCATTAGAAATCGTTTCATATTTTTGTGGAAACGATATTGATAAAAAAAAACTAAAAAATATAATTGAAAAATCTTATTATAATTTTTTAATCGAAAATGTTGTTAGCATTAAATCTTTTGATAATTTAAATGTTTTAGAACTTTATCATGGACCCACATTAGCATTCAAAGATATTGCCATGCAAGTAATCGGCAACCTTTATTCAGAATTTATAAAAGAAACAAAGGACCCAATAAATATTATTGTTGCAACTTCAGGAGATACGGGAGCTGCTGCAGTAAACGCTTTAAAACAAAAAAAAAATATTAATTTATTTGTTTTGCATCCTCATAATAAAATATCAAAAATGCAGAGAAAAATAATGACATCGGAAAATTTTTATTTTTCAAACAAAATATCTAAAAATATATTCAATATAGCGGTTAAAGGAACTTTTGATGATTGTCAAAACATCGTAAAAAAAATGTTTAATGATGAAAAATTTAGGAAAACAACTAATTTATCCGGCGTTAACTCAATTAACTGGGCTAGGATTATTTTTCAAATAATTTATTACTTTTATGCTTACTTTAAAATATCTAATAGCGAAAAAGTCAATTTTTCTGTACCAACTGGTAATTTTGGAGATGTGTATGCAGGTTATCTAGCAAAAAAAATGGGACTTCCTATAGACAAATTAATCGTTTCGACTAATGAAAATGACATTTTGCAAAGAGTTATTAATACTGGAGAGTATATTCCAAAGGAAGTTAAACCTTCAATTTCACCAAGCATGGATATTCAAGTAGCTAGCAATTTTGAAAGATTAATTTTTGACGCAACAAACTTCAATGATACTGAAGTCGATTTGTTAATGTCTGACTTAAAGAAAAAAGGAAGCTTCAAATTAAAAAAAGAATATTTAGAATATATACAACAGAGCTTTATTGGAGTAAAAGTCAACGATAAAGAAACACGCGAAACAATCGAAAAAATTTATAAAAAACATAATTTCATTATTGATCCACACACAGCGATAGCTATTAAAGCTCAAGAAAAAATAAATATTGATACAAAAACAGTTTGTCTAGCAACAGCACACCCATACAAATTTGTCGAGACAGTTGAAAAAATTATTGGAATTAAAATGGAAATTCCTATACAAGGATCTTTTTTAGGACCAGATGAAAAGTATGAAGTTTTAGAAAATGATATTGAAGTTATAAAAAAATATATAAAAAAGAGAGCTCATCATAATGAAGATTAAGGAAGGTGAAAAAATACCATCAATTGATTTCTTTCATACTGATAACAGTGGGGAAGTTAAAAAAATTAATAGTACAGAATTATTACATAAACAAAAAGCTATAGTGATAGGAGTTCCGGGAGCTTTTACAAAAGTTTGTTCTGCAAAACATTTACCAGGTTATGTAAATAATTATGACGAAGCTAAAAAAAAAGGGATAACCATAATTTTATGTGTTTCTGTAAATGATCCAAATGTAATGAAAGCTTGGGGAGAACATCAAAATGTAGAGGATAAAATTTTTATGGCAGCAGATCCATATTGTGAATTTACAAAATCTATCGGGGCAGAAATTGATAGAACTGAAAGAGGTTTAGGACTAAGGTCTTCAAGGTACACCATGCTAGTTGAAGATAATGTGATTAAGATAATAAAAGCAGAAAAAGAAACTGCGAGTTGCGAAATTTCTGCTGCAGAAAACTTTATAAAAGGAATTTAATTTTTTATTGCTCGGGTTGCAAGTTCGTCTGCTAAATTATTGTATTTATTGGTGGAGTGGCCCTTCACCCATTTCCAGGACACTTTATTCTTTTCACACAGTACATCTAATTTAATCCAAAGATCTTTATTTTTTACTGGTTTTTTATTCGCATTTTTCCACCCATTTTTTTTCCATCTACCCATCCATTCTGTAATACCGTTTTTTACATAAATCGAATCTGTATAAATCACAACATCTGAATTAATAGTTACTTTTTTTAAAGCCATGATTGCTGCAAGAAGTTCCATTCGATTATTTGTAGTACTTTTTTCTTTTCCCGAAATATTTTTTTGATTGTTTTCTTTATCAAATATTACTGCACCCCATCCACCAGGGCCAGGATTGCCAGAACAAGCGCCATCAGTGTAAATTTTAAATTTCATTAAAAAAAGTAATCCTCATAATCTTTAGCATTTTTATGAAACTCTAGTCTTTTTAAATATTCTATTGGATCTTTTACTTTTACGATAGCTCCCTCAACAGTATTTAAAGAGTCAAAAACTCTAGTTAACAAAAATCTTAATGCAGCTCCTTGAGCTAGAACTTTTATATTTTGTTTTTCTAGATCTTCTAGTTTTCTTACAGAGGAATAACCTTCAATAAAATTTTTAGCTTTAGTAACATTAAAGCTTAGATTATTTTTATATCCGTCAAAACATAAAGCATTAAAACATATAGCTATTTCAAATGCATAGAAGTCATTACAAGAAAATGTAAAATCAATAATACCATTAACCTCATTATCTTTAAAAATAATATTATCACTAAATAAATCAGCATGAATAATTCCTCTTGGCAAATTTTCTGGCCAATTATTTTCAATATCTACAAGGTTAGCTTCTATGAGCTTAGGTAAATCATTATGAATCTTTGCACAACTCTCTTTTATATTATCAAACATTTTTCGCCAACTTTTTACTGATAATGAATTTTCTCTATTAATTGTAAGAGAAGATGTGAGTTTATGTAATTTAGCAGTTTCAACACCAATTAATTTACAATCATTAGGGTTTAAAATACTTTTTGATTTTCCATCGATGAATGTAAGTATTGTTAGTTTTTTATTTTTATAATCGGAAATAAGACTTTTATTATTGTTTATCAGAGGTCTAGGACATTTGAAGCCTAATTTATTTAATCTTAAAATTAATTCACAAAAATATGGAAGATCTTGCTCTTTTACTCTTTTTTCAAATATAGTTAAAATATATCTTGTATCATCAGCAACAATTATATAATTAGTGTTTTCTATTCCTTCTTCAATAGGTGAAAAACTTTGTAAATTTTTTAGATTATACAAAAGAATTATATCTTTCATCTCATTTTCATTTAACTTTGTATAAACAGCCATTAATTTAATTCTTTTGGTAATTTAAATACAACTTTTTCTTCAGCAACCACCACTTCTTCTATAGAAACTTTTCGGTCTTTTTTTAAGTTTTTTAATAAAGCCTGAACTAGTTCTTCTGGTGCCGACGCTCCAGATGAAATTCCTATAGTTTTAGAATTCTCTATTTCATCAAAAGGTATTTCTTTCTCTGAATGCATTAAATGAGAGTTATTACATCCCGCTTTTTTTGCCACCTCTACCAGTCTTACGGAATTAGATGAATTTCTACTGCCGACAACAAAAAATAAATCACACTTTGATGCTATTTCCTTCACAGCAGATTGGCGATTAGTTGTAGCATAACAAATATCCTCTTTGATAGGACCTTTAATCTTTGGAAATTTCTTTTTAAGAGTATTTATAATTTCTTCAGTATCATCTACTGATAAGGTTGTTTGAGTTATATACGCCAAAGGTTTTTCAAAATTATCTACTTTAAGATTTTCAATGTCAGTTTTAGTTTCTATTAATTTAATTGATCCTTTAGGGAGCTGTCCCATAGTACCTATAACTTCTGGATGATTCTTATGTCCAATTAAAAATATTTCATATCCATTTTTATGTAACTGTTCAGACTCCCTATGCACTTTAGAAACCAAAGGGCAAGTTGCATCTACGTAAGATAAATCTTTTGATTTTGCTTCATCAGGAACTGATTTAGGAACTCCATGTGCAGAAAAAATCACAGGTCTACTATTGTCTTTGACACCAGAGAGCTCATCTATAAAAATTGCACCTTTTTCTCTTAGTTCATCAACAACTTGTTTATTGTGAACTATTTCATGTCTCACATATACAGGAGCACCATGTTTATTGATTGCCTGTTCGACAATTTCAATTGCTCTTTTAACACCAGCACAAAATCCTCTGGGAGAAGCTAAATAAATTTTAAGTTCTTTTTTCATTCTTTTCTAACAAGTATTCGAGCAATATATGCGGAAAAGTAAGAGACGCCAAACCA
>JBJLED010000012.1:0-9764 GCA_045566055.1 Candidatus Pelagibacter sp.
AAGCATTTTTTTTCTGTTTGTGTCGAATTATTTTAAATCTTAAATTACTTTGCTTTATTTGACTTATCAAGTTTGTAAAATTTTTCAAATCTTTAATTTGTAGATCGATTGAGAAAGTAAGATGTTCTTTTTTTCTTTTTAATATTTCTAAATTTACAATATTTCCCTTATTAAGCCCTATTAATGATGTAATATGACCTAAGACGCCTGGTTTGTGAGGTAAATCTATCTCTATTGTGCTAGAGTAGTTTTTTTCAATGACGTTGGAGTTTTCAGTAGATTTGTCTTGCCAATATCTACGAATAGCAGATCGAGCTTTACCGGTAGCTGAAGATGAAAGCCAATGTAAAGAAGGTGAGGCATTCTTAGATGTTTCTATATTAACAAGATCACCATTTTTCAAAATAGTTTGAAGTGTTGCATTATTTCCATTAACTGTGCACCCTATCGCACTATTACCAATTTTTGTATGAACAGCATAAGCAAAATCTATTGGAGTCGCATTTTTTGGCAATTTAATCACCGCACCTTTTGGAGTAAAACAAAAAACGTTTTCTTGAAACATTTGTAGCTTTGTAAACTCATAATAATGTTCCGGGCTTGTTCCTGCTTCTATGATTTCAACTAAATCTCTTAACCAGTCATATTCTTTCCAAGAAAGTTCAGAGAATTTTTCTGATGATTTATATTTCCAATGAGAAGCAATTCCTCTTTGTGCAAATTCATGCATTTCAAGTGTTCTAATTTGAATTTCTATTCTATTTTTTTTTGGACCAATTATTGCGGTGTGTATTGATTTGTAATTATTAATTTTCGGTGTTGAAATATAATCTTTAAATTTTCCAGGAATTGTAGAAAATCTACTATGAAAAATTCCAAGAGTTTTATAGCAATCTTCAATATTTTTAACTATTACTCTAAAACCGATTATATCAGTAAGTTGTTCTAATGATATTTTTTTATTTTGAATTTTCCTCCAAATAGAAAAAGGTGTTTTTTCACGACCAGTTATTGTAGCTGTAATACCATTGCTCTTTAAAATTTCAATTAATTCTTGCGATATTAATTTAAAAGTATCTTTGGTATTATTTTTTATAAAATTTAATCTTTCTATAATTAAATCTCTCGCTGGTTTGTTCAAGACAGAAAAAGATAAATCTTCAAGCTCATCTCGAATTCTGTTCATTCCCATTCTATCAGCTAAAGGTGCATATATTTCCATTGTTTCTTTAGCTTTTCTTATGATCTTGTCTTTATCTTTAACAAATTGGATCGTTCGCATGTTATGCAGTCTATCTGCTAATTTAACCAACAAAACCCTGATATCTTTTGATGTTGCAAGAATTAATTTTCTAAAATTTTCCGCCTTGGAATCACTTGATGCTTTATCTTCTAAAGCTGAAATTTTTGTAACACCTTCCACTAGATTAGCTACTTCTTCACCAAATTCTTTTTTTACAGTTTCGTAAGTGACATTAGTATCCTCTATTGTGTCATGTAATAATCCCGTAGTTATGGTGGCGCTATCTAATTTTAATTCTGTTAAAATCTTTGCAACTGCTACTGGATGGATTATATATGGAACTCCCTCATCTCTTTTTTGATTTTGATGAGCTTCAAGAGCAAAATTATAAGCTTTGTTTAGAGAATCTGAATTTAAAAATCTATTATATGATTTTATTTGATTAATTAATTCTTGGTTGTTAATCATGTTCCAATATTAACATTTTTCTTCAATCTTGTAATCTCAATCCTGGATTTTTGACCAAGATTATTAATCAAATATTGTACATTTTTCTTTAAAATTGGATGAAACCAATTAGGATCTATTTGTAAAATTGGGAATAATACAAAATTTCTCAAATGACATCTGGGATGCGGCAAAATTAATTCCTTAGTTTTTTTAATTACACCTTTAAAATCAATTAAATCTATATCTATTACACGAGGATCATTCTTTTTTGTTTTAATTCTACCTAATTTTTTTTCAATTAATTTGATTATTTTAAACAAACTCAGATATTGGCTTTCGTAATCTATAGATAATCCAACATTTAGAAACTTTGGGAAATCGCTATTTGGGTAAGATGGTGTTTCATAAAAACTTGAAATTTTTTTTACTTTAATTTTTGAACCTATTAAAAGATTTATAGCTATTAATATATTATCATACCTAGATCCATGAGTTGACTCTAAATTTGAACCAATATTTAAATGTATCATTTATTATTTTTGCTTAACAACCTTGCTTTTTCCCTATTCCAATCTCTTGTTTTTTTAACTTGTCTTTTGTCATATAACTTTTTTCCTTTAGCTACAGCTATTTCTACTTTAACTTTTCCTTTCGAAAAATACAATTTAGTGGGTATTAATGTTAAGCCATCTTGGTTAACTCTACCAATAAGTTTATTAATTTCTTTTTTCTTAAGCAAAAGTTTTCTATCACTTTTTGGATCATGATTATTGTAAGATGATTGACGATATAAAGGTATGTGTGAATTTACTAAAAACATTTCACCATTGTTATCTACGGCGTACGAATCTGCTATACTTCCCTTTCCATCTCTAAGTGATTTTACCTCTGATCCTTTTAAAGATATTCCAGCTTCTAATAATTCAAGAAAAAAATAATTAAAACTCGCTTTTCGATTAAGACAAATAATTTTCTGACCGGGTGCTAATTTTTTTTTCATTAAAGTAACTTAGCTACTTTAAGTGCCTCAGAAACTTTTTTTTTCGTTTCTTCTCTAATTTCAACTAATGGTAATCTCACTGTAGGTTTACACATCCCTAATAAGGATGCGGCAAATTTTACTGGTGAGGGATTGCTCTCAATAAATAATGAAGAATGAAGTGGCTGAAGAAGTTTATCTAATTCAGCAGCTCTTTTTACATCCTTTATACAAGCTTTTTGAAAATCTGATGCAAGTTTTGCTGCAACGTTTGCTGTTACTCCTATCGCTCCAACCCCACCACGTTTATTAAATTCTAAAGCGTTATCATCATTCCCAGTAAGCTGTATAAATTCTTTACCCATCGCTTTTAATTGTTGATCGACTCTATTTAAATCTCCAGTAGCGTCTTTTACACCTATAATATTTTTTAGTTCATATAATTTCGCCATTGTATCTACACTCATATCAATGACAGATCTTGATGGTATATTGTAAATAACAATCGGAACTCCAACGTTGTCATTAATTTTTTTATAATGTTGATACAAGCCCTCTTGGGTTGGTTTGTTGTAATATGGTGTTACTACAAGTAATGCATCTGATCCTGCCTTTTCTGCAAACCTGGACAATTCTATTGCTTCATCAGTTGAATTAGAACCTGTTCCCGCTATTACTGGAATTTTTCCTTTACATTCCTTAACTGCTATTTCGATTATTTTTTTATGTTCATTATGAGATAATGTAGGAGACTCACCAGTAGTTCCTCCAGGTACAACACCATTAGTACCACTTTCTAAATGATAATTTATTAGTTTAACGTAATTATCCTCACCTAGGTTGTCGCCATCAAATGGGGTTATTAGAGCTACAATTGATCCTTTAAGCATAAAACAAAATAAGATAAATAAGTCTTAACTTATGACCAATAAATTAATTAGTCTAGTAATAATAATGTTAATTTTATCTATTGGCCGTAGTTATTCAGACAATCAATTCCTTTTTCCTAAAGAAAAACCATCAATATTTAAAAAAATTATCAAGAATGAAGATCAAGATTATTCAAGTAATCTTCCTCAAAAAAAACCTATAATTAATCTAAAAGAAAATCCTAAAAAAGAGGAAATTCAGAAAAATGAGTTAGATATTAAAGAAAAAAAGGAAGTTAAAAGGGTTGAGCCAATAAAGAAAAAAAGCTCTTTTGTATTTCCACAAAAAAAACCTTCGATTTATAAATTAAAAACTGAAACTGCGGAAAAATCATCTATTTTAAATCAAAAAGATTTTGCTAGAGCTAAGGAAACTATTGAATTTATAAAAAATAAAAAATGGAATAGTGCACTAAAGAGTTCGGCAAAAGTCAAAGATAGAGAATTTAGAAATCTTGTTAATTGGATGTATTTGAAAACGACAAGAAATGGTGCCTCTTTTAGTGAGTATAAAAAATTTATCGAACAAAATGAAGACTATCCAAGGATTAACAGAATAAGATATTTAGCTGAAGAAAAAATATATTTAAGAAATAACTCACCTACTTCTATAATAAATTGGTTTGAAAAATATCCTCCACTTGGTGGATTGGGAAAGATAAAATTAGCAGAAGCATATCTTGAACAAGGAAAAACTGCAAAAGTTAAGGAATTAATTAAAGATGGTTGGATCACAGCCACTATTAGAAAAAATGATTTAGGTTATTACAGGGCTAAATTTAAAAAATTCATAGACACAGATGACCATATTAAAAGAGCTGATTATTTAGCTTGGGAAAGAAAATATTGGGATTTGAAACGGATGTTAAAATACCTGCCTAAAGACCAAAGAGCTCTCTATAACGCAAGACAAATTTTAATGAGCAATTCATACGGGGTAGATAATGCAATTGCTAAAGTTCCTCAATATCTTAAAGAAGATCCTGGTCTTGAATTTGATAGACTTAGATGGAGAAATCGAAGAGGTAGATTAGACGGTTCGTTAGAAATTTTATATAGAAATTCTCTTAAAACTGAAAGTCAAATGGTTCGACCAGATAAATGGTGGGATCAAAGAGAGAGTGTAGTTAGAAATTTGATTTACAAAAAAAAATATAAAACTGCTTACAAAATATCAAGTGAACATGCTTTATCCGCCGGGCCTTCTTTTGCTGAAGCTGAATGGTTATCTGGATGGATCGCATTAACTTTTCTTAACTCACCGGAATATGCAATCAATCATTTTCAAAATTTTTATAATAATGTTGGCTACCCAATTAGTTTAGCTAGAGGTGCTTACTGGTTGGGAGCATCATACGAGTTGTTAAATGAAATAGATTTATCAAAACAATATTATTCTGAAGCAGCGAAATTTCCAATGACATACTATGGCCAACTTGCCTTTAATAAAATCAATCCTGGTGGAAATTTTGAACTTAAAGATCAAAGTTTTTTTGAAAGAGACTACGAGAAAGAATTTAAAAAAAATAAATTAATTAGGCATCTTGTTTTATTAAAAGAACTAAATGCTACTCAATTAGGAAAAGATATTTTTAAACATCTGGCCGAATTAAATATTGAAAAAGGAAGTGAAGTACTAGCAGCAAACTTGGCAACAAATTTAGAAAGATATGATTTTGCTATACAAATTTCAAAAAAAGCATCTTATGAAAAAAGATTTTACAATAAATACAATTATCCAATTATTGCTACGCCTAAAGTAATTAATAATAAAGTTATGCCTAAATCTGAAGTTATATTAGCTATCATTAGACAAGAAAGTGAATTTGATAAAAGCGCTAATAGTTGGGCTGGTGCAAGAGGAATGATGCAACTAATGAAATACACTGCAAAGATCGTTGCTAAACAAGCAAAGCTTCCTTACAGCATTAGCGGTCTTACAAAAGATCCTGAGTACAACATAAAATTAGGTTCGTATTATTTTAATTCTTTAATTGAAGATTATAATGGCGTTTATCCATTTGCAATTGCAGCATACAATGCTGGTCCAAATAGAGTCAAAACTTGGAGAAGAGTAAATGGTGATCCCTCTAAAGGGCAATTATCTTATATTAATTGGATTGAGCAGATAAGATTTGAAGAGACAAGAAACTATGTACAAAGAGTTTTGGAAAATATTAATGTATACAAATATATTTTGAGTAAAGAACCCGTAAAAATTGATAGTTATTTCAACTAATTTTTATGGCGGAAGAGGAGAGATTCGAACTCTCGGTACGATGTTACTCGTACGGTTAGTTAGCAACCAACTGGTTTAAACCGCTCACCCACTCTTCCATTTAACCAAGCTAATTTAGTTCTAATTATTAATTAATTACCTTATAAATCAATCAAAAAAATGGTCAAATGAAGAAAAATTTATTTAAAGGAATTTCTTTTACAGTCGGTGCATCTCTTTGGTGGGGTATAATTGGTGTTATATACTTTAAATTCGTATCTTATGCGTCCCCTTTAGAATTAACTATACATAGAACGATATGGACTGCTCTATTATTAGTTTTAACCACTTCTTTTTATTCTAAGTGGAAAGAATTTAAAAAAATAATTGAATACAAGATAAATATATTTATCCTTTTTATAACAGGGCTACTTGTTGCTATTAATTGGTTTACGTGGCTATATGCGGTAAGCACAAATAATTTATTAGACTCGGCTTTAGGATATTATATTTTTCCGATTTTGAGTGTATTTCTTGGAATTATTTTCTTAAAAGAAAAGTATAATCGAAATAAAATAATCTCAGTAATCTTAGTTATTTTAGCTTTAATTTATTTTCTCATAAAACTTGGTGAAGTCCCCTGGATTGGAATTACTGTAGCACTAACATTTAGTTTATACGGTTTAATTAGAAAAAAAGTTAAGGTTTCATCAGATATAGGTTTACTTTTAGAAACATTACTTCTAACTCCAATTGCTATTATCTTATTTATTTTTCTTATTAGTAATAATTTAAATATTTTTTCTTCAAGTGAACCGCTACTTTCTTTTTATCTATTTTGGGCAGGTTTAATGACTTTGGTACCTCTGTTTTGGTACACTAAAGGCTTTGAATTGATAGGAATCGGACCAGCAAGCATGATTTTTTTTCTAACACCAACTGCACAATTTTTCTTAGGGTTATACTATTTTAATGAGCCTTTAGCATTAGATGAACTGATATCGTTTATCTTTATTTGGTTAGCTGTAATAATTTATTTGAACGAACTTCGTAAAGAATAAAATATTATAAAGAAAATTTGGGTAATTATTGCAATTGCAAAAGAGACAAAAAGTAAATTAGCGGTTATAATTGGACTAAAAAATTCTATTGGCAATAAATTCCCTACTAATATACTTGATCGAAAATCCGTATTTGGAAAAAATAATATTCCTAAAATTAAAGCACTTAAAATAGAGAAATGTGACAATTGAGAATTAATTTTCTTATTAAAAAAACCATAAAAAATTGTGACAACTGCCGCACAACAAAATAAGTCCGCTAATAAAAATAAATATAAAATGCTAAATCCCTTTGATGCAAAAACAAAAACTAAAATACTTATAAGTAAAATTATATAATTCGTTTTATTCTTCAAAGAATTACCAAAAATTGATTTACTAATATTATTTCCGTTTACAATTAGAATGCTTGATATCGCATTTATTAAAGTGTCTATTGTGCTCAATGTTAAAGCCAAAGCTAATACTAAAATCGATATAATTAATAAATAATTTTCAGATAATATTAAATCAAAAAAAGCTAAATCAGGAATTACTTTTGAATTCATAGAAAAAGAAATAAGTCCTGTGTATCCCATCCATAAAACTATTAATAAAGTTATAATTGACGAATAAATTAAGCTTTTCTTCAATATTAAATTATTTTTAGCAGCAAATACCCTTTGCCAATTTCCTTGATGGAATAAGTTTGTTGCAGCTACTGCTATAAAAAAAGTTAGGCCGGCTGTATAATTAGGTAAATATTTACTACTTATAAGATTTGGAGAATTTTCTTTGATTAATTTAAAACTACTTATCTCTAAGTTTCCAAGAATTAAAATCACAGAAGCAAATATCAAAACTGCTATTATAATGAATTGATATTTATCAGTTATTATAGAAAGCTTGAACCCTCCTCTTAAAATATAAAGCAAACAAATTATTAAGGTTATTCCTGCTGTAATCCATAATGGAGTTTTGGAAATAAAGTTTAATAGAAAGGCTATTGCAGTAACTTCAGCTATCAAAAAAATAACTAAATAAAACAATATTAAAAATAAGCTTAATTTAAGTATCCCAATGCCAAACCGTTTTTTAATGAATTCTGTTAAGGATAATCCCTTTGGAAACTCTTTTCTAATTTTAGGTCCGAAATTGTATAACAGTAGCATTGGTGTTGCAGAGCCTAATGCGTATCCTATCACTGCTCCAAAACCTCCCCATGTAGCGGCTGAGGCTGGACCAAATAGTATCCAGGCTCCTAAAGCTGATGCACACAAACTTGTTGTTAATGAAAATATATCTTCATCTCTTTTTCCAATTATATAATTTCTATTATCGATAGTTTTTTTTGAGTTTAGATACCCTAACCCAATAAAAAAAAGGCCAACTACGACAATTACTATTAATGATGACTGTATTGATAAATATATTGTTTCCATAGTTCCCTCACTGAATTACCGGTCAGGTTCGTCGGGTTTAATCTCAGTCTTTTTGACACCCCGTACTTACTTTATATACTTATCTTAGGTAGTGAGTCAAATGATGCAGTATCTATTTTTGATGAATGTTCTCTACGCATTTTCCAATCATTATTTATTCCTGCTTGGGCTATACTTATTGCATTACGTCCATATTTTGCATTAGTAAAATCTATTGCTTTCATTAGTGTTTTTGATTTTTTTTCCATAATTGGTGCTAATAAATTAAATTCATTCTCACTGGCCTCTCTTAATTTCGATAAAATAATTCCAGCTTTTTGATAAAAATATCCATATTTGTATATTTTTGTTAAACCATTTATAGCAATCTTTACTAACTCTAAACTATTATCTGTAGATACCGGAAGATCAATAGTTATTGAGTTTGAATAATATTTTCTATTTTTATCAAAAGGACTTGTTCTTATGTAAACAGTTATTGACTTTGTTGTTTGTTCATCATTTCTGATTTTTTCAGCTGCATTTAAACAATGTGTTGTAATTGACTCTTTTAACTTATCTAAGCTTTCTACTTTTTTTCCAAATGATCTTGAAACACAGCAACTTTTTCTTTTAGCTTCTTCTATTTCAAAATCAACACAAGGAATTCCTCTAAGCTCCATCACTGTTCTTGCGCCTAATACATTTGTACTTTTTTTAACCCAGCTATTAGAGATATTTTTTAATTGGTAAGCGGTGCTTATTCCATTTTTTTCATACAATTTTGATAACTGCTTCCCTACTCCCCAAATATCAGAAACATAAAAGTTTTTAAGATGTGCATCAATATCTTTATGTAAATATATAACTCCTGTTTTATTTTTCTTTGCTATGTGATTTGCAACCTTGCTTAGGGTTTTTGTGCTTGCTATACCAACACTAGTTGGAATCCCAGTCCATTTTAAAATTCTTTCTCTTATTTTTTTTCCATAACTTTCTACTTCTTCTTCTTTTATATGGGATAAGTCTATGAATGCTTCATCTATTGAATAAATTTCTATTTTATCTGAAAAAGATTTCAATGTTTTCATAACTCTTCTAGATAAGTCACCATACAATGCATAATTAGAAGAAAAAATATGAACTTTATTTTTTTTAACAAGCTCTTTAACTTTAAAATAAGGTTCACCCATTTTAATTCCAAGTTTTTTTGCTTCTGTTGATCTTGAAATTACGCAGCCATCGTTATTAGATAGCACAACAACAGGTTTATTGTTTATCTTAGGATTAAATAATCTCTCACAAGAAACATAAAAAGAATTACAGTCTATTAATGCAATCTTATTTTTTTTATTGTTGTTTGTGGATGACATAAGTTACTACTCCCCAAATAATTATTTCTGGATTTTCTGTAAGATTAATTTTATCAGATATATTTTTAGATCCTGATGTAATGTAACTAACCCCTTTTTCTTTTATTAAAG
>JBJLED010000013.1:0-9710 GCA_045566055.1 Candidatus Pelagibacter sp.
AATTAATTCCAGAGTCCAAAGCTGAAATTGATAAACTAGTTAAATCAGGGATTTACTAAATGAGTGGATATGTGATTGCTAATATAGACGTTAAAAATCCCGAAGCTTATAAAGAATATGTTGGGAAAGTAGTACCTACAGTTCAAAAATTTGGAGGAGAATACCTTGTGCGTGCTGGTGATTACAAAGTTATAGATGGTGAATGGAAATATCCTAGGACGGTAGTAATTAAATTTCCAACTTATGAAAAAGCTTTAGAGTGGTATGACTCTGAGGAGTATAAACCAGTTAAACCTATTCGATTAGCAAACTCAGTTGCTAATGGAATAATAATTAAAGGAGTATAATATGATAGTAAAAATAGAAGGACCAATTGCTACTTTTGCAAAGTGGAAAGCGATGGTTCACAGCAATTCAGAAAAGATTAAAAAATACGGTATGACATTTCTTTATGCTGGAACAGAAAAAGATAATGACTCAAAAATCACTACCATTATAAGATTTGATACAATGGATGGTCTTAAAGCTTTTAAGGCTGATGAGGAACTTCATAAAGAAAGAGCAGCAGCTGGAGTAGTCTTAGAGAAATCAGTTACAACTCCAATGGGTGAAGACCTTTTGGAACAATATAAAGGATAAATAAAGGAATAAATATGATAGATAAATTTGGAAACGCTTTTTATTTAATAATCTACTTAGCTCATTTCATAATCGTTGGTAGTTATGCCTATCAATTAGTCTTCGATACAAAAAAATTTCTTAAGGGAAGAGGAGTAGATAAAACTGCTACCTTAATTACTAGATTTGCAGGTTCATTTATGATCGCTACTGTTTTAATGGCAATTTATGTTGCTTTTATAAGATCAGGCGGTTTAGTGGCTACTTGGGCATTCTTTAATTTAGTTTTTCTAATGAACGTCTCAATATTAGTTGTAAATTTTTACACATTAAAAATTGATAAAACGGGTTTAACAAAAAAAACTAGAAATGATGGAATATACGCCCCACTAGTTCTTGTTATTATCAGCGCTATTCTTTGTTATGGTTTAGCAGATAAAATTTACGTTTAAGGAGATATATGACAAAATTTATGAACATTGTTAGATGTAAAGTGAAAACATCTAATCGAGAAGAGTATCTGAAAAAAATTGATGAGATGCCAAAGTTCGATGGGCAAATTTCAGCTAAGTATGTTGAAACTAAACCTAACGAATTTTTTATGATTGGTGAATGGAATTCTGAAGATGCAATAGCTAAAGCTAGACCAAAGATGATTGAATTTTTGGACTCACTTCGGCACACTTTAGAAGAACTGTCATCCGAGTTGGGTGTTACTGACCCTCACTCTGGTACAGTTGTAATCGAGAAATAAGAAAGGAGTAACAATGGCTAAATTCTATACACTTGGATGCTATACAGCTAAGGGTCTTGCTGGATTTGTAAACAACCCTTCAACAGACAGAAAAGCTGCAACATCAGCTTTAGCTGCTTCTGTAGGAGCGAAAGTAACTCAATACTCTGGCCTAAGAGGGAAATATGATTTTATGGCTGTGATTGAAGGAACTTTTGATCAAGCTGCTGCAGCTGCTATGGTTGCTGTTTCTAGTGGTGCTGTTTCAGATTTTACAATCTTGGAAGATGTAGATTTAAATGAGATAGCAAAAACTGCTCAGAAAATGGCTTCATCATATAAAGAGCCTGGAAAATAAAGTGTTTATTTTATCAAACATAGGTTAAAAAAACCTATGTTTGGTAGGCTTAAAAACAAAATTCATATTTTACAAAACATCTATTTAAAAAATAAGTATTTTATAAAGAGAAAATCTTACGCAATGGATGGTGAAGATACAGCCATAAATTTATTCAATAAAAAATTAGAAAAAGGTTTTTACGTAGACATTGGCGCCCATCATCCGATACAAAGAAATAATACCCATTTATTATTTAAAAAAGGATGGGAGGGCATAAACATAGATATAAATAAATTTTCAATAGATTTATTTAATTTTTTAAGACCTGAAGATTTAAATTTACAAATTGCAGTTTCTGATAAAGAAGGAGAGATTTCGCTTTTCTATCAAAAAAAATTTAGTCAATTAAACACAACCGATAAAGGAATTGCTAAAGAAAATTTTCAGGGAAAGTTCCAAGAGAAAAAAGTAAAATGTCAAACAATTCAAAATATTTTAGATAATTCCAAATATAAGAATAAAAAGATTGATTTTTTGAATATTGATGTAGAAGGTGCTGAGATGAAAGTTTTGAATACTCTCAACTTTGAAACATATGACCCCTCATTAATCTGTGTTGAAATATTAGGTTATAGAGATATTCAATCAAAGCAAAGAGAAAAAGAAATTAAAAATAATGAAATTTATAAATTTTTAGTAAATCAAGGATATAAAAAAGTTTGGTCAGGCCTAAGTTATTGTAGTCATTTATTTACTAAATGAAATACACTTCAAAGTATCTATAAATTTAATATTATTATTATATTTTAATTTGATCTCATTAAGACCATTATTAATATCTTTCTCTTTTAAATCGAGTAAACAGGAAATATATCTTGATTTTATCATCCATACATACCTTTTTTTTGAAATAGTTACATTAAAATTGAAATAAAAATTTTTAGTTTTTTTTAAATTTTTTTTTATAATTTTAAATAAGTTTTCATCTCTTTTAAGACTTTTTTCTAAATTTTTTCTCATTTTTTTAAAACAAGGTATTTTATTATTTTTTGTTTTTAATGAAAAAATCAAAATTTTGCCTTTTGTGTTTAAGCTTTTTTTAGCAAGATTAAGAAGGTGATTTAAATTTGTTTTTGAAAAAAAATGAATAGTTTGTTTGATTAGGATTAGATCATATTTTTTTTGACTATCTAAATATTTTAAAGCTTCAATTCTCTTAAACAAAATATTTTTTTTTACATCTTTATTTGCAACAATATCAATTCCTATGGGTTTATTTTTAAATTTATATTTTTTTTGAAGAGCACTAATAATATTTGCTCTTCCACATCCAATATCTAATATTTTTGAATTTTTGTTTAATTTAACTTTTGTTTTAAGAAATTTATTAAATTGAGAAATATACGACTTTGATGATAACCAGGTTTTATTATCCCAGTTTTCAAGTTTTTTCATTAAAGTGCTACAATAGCAGCTGCTATCGAGGCTAATCTTGCTGGAGCGCTATCAGCACGGCTTGTAATCACTACAGGAACTTTTCCACCAACTACAACTCCTGCAGCGCAAGCACCCATGAAATAGATCATCATTTTTACTAACCCATTGCCTGTCTCAACACTTGGTACCAGCAAAATATCTGCCTTTCCAGCAACCGTATTTTTTATACCTTTAATTTGCGCAGCCTTTTCTGAAACAGAATTATCAAAAGCCATCGGACCAAAAACATCTGCATCGATCCCTTCAACTTTAGCTCTTTTACTTAATTCTTTTGCATCTATTGAACTCGGTACACTTTCTAAAACCTCTTCTGTAGCTGATAGCACAGAAACTTTAGGTTTATTTATTCCTATTCTTTTTGCAAAGTCTACCGAATTTTTTAATATGTGCATTTTTGTTTCTAGTTTAGGTAAAACATTAAGAGCACCATCTGTAATAATAAATGGTTTATCATTCTTCTCTAAAGTCATATGCCAAACATGACTTAATCTTTTTTTGCCAATCAGATTTAAATCTCTTTTAAGGACTGCCTTCATCAAAACATCAGTATGAATATGACCTTTAACAATAATTTTAATTTTATCTTCACTTGCCATTTTAGCAGCAATAGGTGCAGTATTATTTTCAACAGGCTCATCTATTATTTCAAATTTCGAAATATCCCACTTGATCTCACTAGCAAGTGTTTCAATTACTTTTTTATCTCCAATAAAAACTGGTTCAATTAATCCTTCGTCAAAAGCTTGTTTAGTAGACTCTATTGAAACTGCTTTACCAGCATTAACAATAACGACCTTAACTGGTCCTTTTGTTTTTGCTAATTTTAACAGCTTTTCTGGACAGATGATTTCTTTACTAGATAGCATTTAATTCATTTATCTCTTTTAAAATTTTAGACGGTATAGATATATCTTTATTCAGGTTCTTTCTATACGTTTTATTCTTTCTCTCACCCGGATAAAGAATAGATGAAAATCCTTTAACTTTTGGCAGCCTTTTTACCCTTGAAATATTAATTTTCATTTCTTTTAAAAAATTTTTACCAACAAAAATTTTAGGATTTATTGTTATGAATAAATGACCCATATTTTGAGGACCAGAGAAGTCATCAAAAGGATCCTTTGTTTTTCCACTATGACTTGAGCCTGTGAGAACTCCGCTTAAAATATCCACCATCCAAGCTAATCCTGATCCTTTGAAAGATGCAATAGGAAGCTGAGTTCCTTTTAAAGCTTTATTAGCATCAATCGTAATATTTCCAAATTTATCTAACGCAACTCCATAAGGAATTTTCTTTCCAAGTTTACTAGCTCTTCTAATTTTACCCCTATTAATCATTGAGGTTGAAGCATCGAGAATAAAAGGAGTTTTGCCAGTTGGTACACCAAAGCAAATCGGATTAGTTCCAAACAAAGATTTTTTTGCCCCATAAGGTGCTAAAGCAGCCGGGGCATTAGTGAAACAAAAAACTATTAAATTATCTTTTACAGCTTGCTCAGCATAAAAACTTGAGAGACCATAGTGTCCGCTTCGTTTTACTGCAACTAAACCAATTCCAGTTTTTTTTGCATTTTTGATTGCTTGTTTTATTCCAATATCAGCTGCTATAAATCCTATACTATTGTCAGCGTCGACATAAGAAATAGAATTATTAATTCTTTTTGTTTTTAATTTTGGCTTTGCTTTAATTAATTTTTTTTTTATTCGATCACAATACATTTTTAATCTAGCTAACCCATGAGATGAAGCACCTAAGAGCTCAGCTTTTATTAAGTAGTCTGATACTATTTTGGAATGATCTTTTGAAAGATTATGTTTTTGAAAAATTTGATTTAAAATTAGTTTTAATTTTTTTTGTTTCACTTAATAATTTTATTCCCTTTAGCTTCCCAATAATCAATTCTTTGCTTCTGGTTTTCAACTAATTTTTTACACATCAAACCATATTGGTTAGCAAGAGAGGAGAAATCTTTTTTAGCAATAACTGTGAATTCATCTATTTTTTTCTTTGTTTTTTTAGTCATAATTTGAGATGGCATCCCTAAAACTTCACCCAGATCATGATTAAATTTCAAAGTTACATCAGCGCTTTTTTCAAGACCCTCAATAATTTGTTTTTCTTTACCAGCTTTTTTGAAACTTTCTGCAGCTATCTTATAAAAACTATAACAAGCCACATAATCTTTTTGTATATTTTCTAAGACATATTTAGCTACTTTTTCCTCTTTTGTTTTTTCAACCGCAAACAAGTGAAGAGGTAAAAATAAAAATATGATTAATAAAACTTTTTTCATTAGCTTTCTAATTTGTATTTAATTATTTTTTCACAATTTGAAAGTATACTTATACCTTCTGTATTATTTAAAACACTTTTTAATTTAATAGTTTTATCAAATGTGTCGAATATCATCTGAGTGTAAAAGGCTGGATAACCTGAAATTTCAGTTATGATTTCTCCATTTTCCTTCGTAACTCCTTTCGTAGAAATGTTTTCCTTTTGAACACGCATATCGTTCATTCTTAACCTCTCATAAGTTTCATCAGTATAAATAAACTCTCTAGTCATCTCTCCTTTATTTATATCAATCTTATATTCATTTTTTTCAAATTCATAATCTTCACTTTTACAATTTTTAAAAACTAAAATTTCTGCTGACAGAGATGAAGAAAATAAGAAAAAGAAAACTATGATAAATTTTTTTTCCATATAATTATCTTTTATTTATATATCTTTTCATTGAAGCTTCGGCTAATAATAAATTTGGATCTAAAAAAGTTTTTGAAATTTTTGCCTTTTTAAAAGATTTATAAGCGAATACCGCAATAGGAAGCTCGGTACACCCTAGAATTATTTTTTTACAGTTATTTTTAATTAAATAATTTACAGCTGGCTTTAAAGCTTTTTCAGCTTCTTTTGTTTTTCCCATCTTCACATATTTAATTGATTTATTTACATGTTTAATTTGAAGTTTTCTTGATGGTAACAAAAGTTTGTACTTACTTCTCAAGGATTTTTTATAAATTCCTGTATTAATAGTTGTCTCAGTCGCCAATAAACCTATCTTCGTGTTTTTTTTACATTTTTTAGAAATATTTAAATATACAAGCTCTGGCATATTTAAAATCGGAATTTTAATTTTCTTTTTTAAATCTAAAAACCAGTAATGCGCTGTATTACATGGCATCGCAATAAATTTACATTTATTTTTTTGTAAAAATTTGCACCCTTCAATTAAACTATCTAAAACTTTTTTGTATTTTTTTTTATGTTGTTTTCTATCTGGAATAGAAGCTTTATTGTAAAGTATAAACAAAGGATACCTTTGATCTGCTTTCCCCCTATTTAACTTTGCAAGTTTAGAGCAAAAATCTAACCCTGCTTGTGTGCCCATGCCACCAAGTATTCCAATCATAAATTATAAAATGGATTAACCTTTTCCTCGCCAAGGTATCGTTTTGTCAATTATCTTTCTAATTGTGATATCAAAAATTAATCCTAACATTCCCATAATAAATATTGTGATCCATATTACTTCATATTGGAAATATTTTTTCGCGACATTTTCTACGAAGCCAACACCTGTAGTCCCAGCTAAAAATTCTGCAGCAACTAATGTTCCCCAACACATTCCCGTTGCAACTCTTATTCCAGTTAATATTTCTGGTAAGGAATTCGGAAAAATAACGTATCTTAATATTTGCCATTTAGATGCTCCAAGAGAATGTGCTGCATGAATTTTTGATAATTGGGTCCCTGAAGCCCCAGCTCTAGCTGAAATAATCATTATCGATAATGACACCATAAATAATAAAAATACTTTTCCAAGATTATCTATTCCTAGAACTGAAATAACTAATGGCGCCCATGCTAATGGCGGAACTGGTCTGTATAGTTCAATTAAAGGATCAAAAAATCCTTTAGCAAACCTATTTAATCCCATGAATAATCCTAATGGAACTCCAACTATAATTCCGGCTACTAAACCAAGGAACACTCTTAAAAATGAATCCCATATATGACCAGTAGGAATTGGAATTTTAAATAAATTAAAGTCTCCAGTAACAAAACTTAAAACCTTACTTTTAAAATTGGGCTTAATTTTACCTTGTTCATTATGAACTGGATATTCTCCTGGTAAAACATCTGCAAACCAATCAGGTATTAAAAAACCAATAATTTTACTTACATCCATCATTTCATACCAAATTAATGGAATTTGTTTGTAACCCACACTAGGATTTAACATTAATGTAAATTTATTAATTGTATCCGATGGTTTTGGAAGCCATCTGCCAGACCCTTGTTCAGAACAACTAGGGCCACTTGAAATAATCGTACCTGTTGGAAACAAAAGAATATCAACCCACCTTAGACTGCCTTGCTCTTTTTTTTGTACATTATCAAAATTAATTATTGATGCCTGCATGTCTTTTAAAGTATTAGGTGGAAATATACTCGCATATTCAATTCTCCGTGCAATCTTAAGAATATCTTTCGCTAATGAGGAGGAAATTTCCTCAGATGAGCTTAAACTATTTCTATAATCTTTTATTTCTTTTTTTAGTTTTCCTAAGGCGGAAGAATATTGTACATTATGATTTTTAAGTTCAAAGAATTCATCACTTATTAGGTTCAATTCTGTAGCTGCTGCCTGAAATTTTAAACCTCGCTTTGTTTTTGGAACAAAGGGAATTTCTATTGTATTTTCAATTGAGGTACTTGACGCTTTCCAAGCACCTTCTTCCTTAGCAGCTTCAATTCTTTCTAATTCTTGTTCTGCACTCTCAAAAGGATAATCACTTCTTTTAAAGTTTTCGGTTAAATTTATAATTTTTTCATTAATTAATTTAATTTGTTCTCTAGTATCATTATTTAAAAGCTGTTCATTTGTAAGCAATGGTATTGTATTTTTAGTTTGAGAAACAAAATTTAGTAACTTACTTTTATCTTGATTTTTGACACCTGATTTTTCTATTTCAATAGTGATTTTGTCTAAATTTTCTGACTCAGTCTCTATTACTGATGTACTCTTAAGTTGACGTTCATCTATTGGAAATAGATACTTAAGTGAGAGAAGAGACTCGTTTACTTTTCCAACTTGGCAAAGTTCATTAGCTGACTTTGGAAAAAAAGACTTAGCTATGTCCCATGAATAATAAAGCCAAACTAATAAAAGAAAACTACTTCCCACAATTACCCAATGAATACCTCCTTGTGCTCTTTCAGGATTACCAAAAACAGCATCAACTTTTTCAGTTCTAATTAATTTTCTTCCATATAAAACACATCCTACGATTGCGAAGAAAAATAAAAATGTTAAAAAACCTGTGATCATCTAAATTTCTTTTCCCATTATTTCTTCTTCCATATCCCAGATCATTGAAAGAATTTCTTCCCTTTTAGATACGAACTCTTTATTGTTTTTAATATCTCTCAAGTCTTCTTTAAGACCTTGTAATGCGAAAGGTAACTTGTATTCTTTGTGTATTCTTCCTGGCCTTGGTGCCATAACGTAAACTTTTTCTCCAAGTAACAACGCTTCCTCAACAGAGTGAGTAATAAGAATAATTGTTTTTCCAGTTTCTTTCCAAATTTTGAGAACTAAAGATTGCATTTTTTCTCTTGTTAAAGCATCTAAAGCTCCTAAAGGTTCATCCATTAATATTAACTCTGGATCATTAATCAAACATCTTGCTAAAGCCACTCTTTGTTGCATTCCTCCAGATAATTGATAGGTAGGAGTATTACCGAAACCTTTTAATCCAACTATATCTAGCCATTCATCAACTTTTTTTTGAGTTTTGACTACATCTTCTTCTTTCATCCTTAAACCAAAATTTACATTTTCAGCAACAGTCAACCATTCAAACAAAGCACCTTGCTGAAAAACCATTCCTCTATCTACTCCTGGTCCATTAATTTCTTTATCATTAAGAGTAATTTTTCCTGAAGTTGGTCTTATAAATCCTGCTGTAATATTTAATAAAGTTGTTTTTCCGCAACCTGAAGGCCCAAGCACAGTAAGCAACTCTCCTTTTTTAATTGTAAAATTCAAATCTTTAAGAGCATGAACAGTTTCTCCCTTAGGAGTTTTAAATATCATATTTAAATTTTGAGAAACTAGATTGCTCATAAAAGAACTATATTAGATATTTTTATAAAAAAATAGGCACCAATAATGTTCATTGGTGCCTATAATTTTACTTTCAAGAACTACGGTAAATACTTAGTAGTTACTGTACCTCTTGGAGTGTCAAAACCTTTCAAAAATTTAGCAAGGTTTCCACTCTTCATAGATTTTTTAGTTTCTTTTGGCGTTAAGAATTTGAAGCCACCTAAAGTGTCTTTCATATCAGCAACTTTCATTTCTGACTCTTTAGACATAGCTTTCATATCACTCCCACCTTTTCTGTATCTCTCATTAGCTTCATGAGTTAATTCTACGAAAGATTTCAACATACCAGGATTTTCTTTCATAAATTTATTTGTAACAGAAACGATATCTATTCCCATGATACCTC
>JBJLED010000014.1:0-9666 GCA_045566055.1 Candidatus Pelagibacter sp.
AAATAAGAAGTGTTATAGAAGATATAAATAACAATATATCGAGTTTACCTAAAAATTACGCTGATTTCTTTTTATACACTTTAAGACATAAACCAAAAAGAGGAATTAATGCTTCATCTATTGCAGACATATCATCGATACCAAGAGCAACAGTAATACGAAAACTAAAAACACTAGAAAAAAATAAACATATAATGAGGAACAAAAAATTAGAATATTTTATGGGTCCAAATCGTGAGAACTTAAAAGGGTTTGAAAAAAATTATCTAATAAATCAAAGAAGATGGAGTGATTATTGCACAACCATGTTCAATTTGATGAAATTTTCTAAATTTAGTATTTAAAAAAATCGAAAATTATGGAAATAGCAAAAACAATAGCCCCGGTGTGTTTAGCCATAATTATGTTCGGTTTAGGTCTTGGCTTAACTGTAGCTGATTTTACAAGACTGCTTAAGATCCCACGTGACTTTATTGTTGGTTTTTTTGGTCAAGTTATTTTGTTGCCGATTGTTGCTTTTATCTTAATTCAGATTATTTCACTTCCTCCAGAATTAGCCTTAGGAACGATGATTATTGCAGCAGCTCCAGGAGGTGTAATGTCTAATATATTAACTAAATTTGCTAACGGAGATGTTGCGCTATCAATTTCTTTAACAGCTGTAGTAAGTTTAATTTCCGTAATAACGGTGCCATTAATTATTTATAATTCTGCAGATTTTTTAGGTATTGAAATCACTAAAAAAATATCAATGCTTAATATTGCGTTAAAAATGTTTGTCGCAGTAACAATTCCAGTTATCTTTGGAATGATTGTGCGTGCTTTGATGACTGATTATATAGTTTCTAAAACACTGCTTGTTCAACGATTATCCTTAATATTATTTTTAGTCATATTCACTGCAATCTGGGTTGAGGAATGGGACAGGATAGTTAGCTTCATACAAAGAGCGGGTTTGATTGCGTTAATATTAAATCTTACAATGATATTCTTAGGTTATTATTTAGCTAAATATTTAGCTTCAGGAGTAGAACAAAGAAAATGTATTTCGCTTGAGTGTGGTTTACAAAACGGAACTTTAGCAGTTTTCGTAGGTACGCAATTATTTGATAACGTAGTATTTATGGTTCCAACTGCTGCATATGCGTTAATTATGTTTACTACCGCAACTATTTTTGTTCTCATAGTTAGAAAAATCAATTAGATTATTTAAAAAAAAGGGCGAATGGTGGAACTGGTAGACGCGCCGGACTCAAAATCCGGTGGTAGCAATACCTTGAGAGTTCGAGTCTCTCTTCGCCCACCAAGTTATGGAAATAGATAAACTTAATAGTCTTGTAGAATTATACTTTAAAAAATGTGAAGAGATTGATCCAAATAAACCTTTTTTAAAATGGTTAAAACCGGGGAAACCAACTTACAGCTGGGGTGACATCAAAGAAAGAATTTTTAAACTTTCATCCAAAATACAATCATTAATTAAAGAGGGAGATCGTTGTTTAATATTATCTGAGAATAGACCGTACTGGTTAATGGTAGATCTTGCTGTGATGAATGCAGGAGGAATATCGGTTCCTATTTTCACAACATATTCATCTAATGATTATGAATATATCTTAAATGATTGTAAGCCATCATTAATTATTGTTTCTAACAATGATCAATTTAAAAAAATCGAAAAATATGTAAATTTGAATGAACAAAAAATAATCTCTTTTGATGAGATAGATGTTGATAGCTTATTAATTCGGAATATTCTTAATGAAGAAAATTATAAAAAAGAGATTAATAAAAAATTAAAAAGAAATATGCCTGCGTGTATTATTTATACTTCAGGCACATCAGGCAATCCTAAAGGAGTTATTTTAAGTCATGGTGGTATTTTATCGAACTGTGAAGGGGCAGTTGAGTTATTAGAGATTTTAACAAAAAAAAAAGATCCAGTTTTTTTAACGTGGCTACCTTTATCACATTCCTATGAACACACTGTTCAATTTATACAAATTATTGTAGGTGCTAAAGTTTTTTATGCTGAAAGTTTAGAAAAATTAATTTCTAATATGGGAATTGCTAAACCAACTATTATGACAGCTGTACCAAGATTTTATCAAAACCTTTTTACTAAAATAAATATGAACTTTGAAAAACAAAAGGGATTTAAAAAAAAAATAATTAATCAAACATTAAGCTTGGGAAAAAAAGTACTTAAAAAAGAAAAATTAAGTTTCGAAGAAAAAGTCATAAATTTTTTATGTGAAAAATTGGTAAGAAAAAAAATTAAAAATCAGTTTGGAGGAAATCTTCAAGCTTTTGTTTCTGGAGGTGGAGCGTTAGATAAAAATATTGGAGAATTTTTAAATGCTATTGGATTACCTACTTTACAAGGTTATGGTCTTACGGAGGCCTCTCCAGTAGTAAGCTGTAATTTACCGGATTTAGTCAAAGTCGAGTCCGTCGGGCCTCCATTTAGAACCAATAAAGTGAAAATAGCAGAGGATGGTGAAATATTGATTAAGGGGGAGAATGTGATGTTGGGCTATTGGAATCTAAAAAAAGAAACTGAAAATGTAATTAAAAATGGTTGGTTACATACAGGTGATATTGGAGAATTAGATCAGAACAATTACTTAAAAATTACAGATAGAAAAAAAGATATTATTGTTAATTTGGGTGGAGACAACATTTCACCAAGTAAAATAGAAAATATTTTATGTTTGAATGAATTTATTAAACAATCTTTAGTATATGGAGACAAAAAAAATTACTTGGTTGCAATATTAGTAACAGAAAAAGAAATAAATAAAGAAAAAATTAAACTTATAATTGAAAATGTAAATAAAAGTTTAACATTGATAGAAAAAATAAAAAAATTTATTTTAATTAACGAAGAATTTACAATTGAAAACGGAATGCTTACACCAACATTAAAGATAAAAAGAAAAGAAATAATTAAAAATTATAAACAACAACTTGAAAATCTTTATTAATTTTTTAAAAAAAGTTAAATAAATTGCTTAAAAAAACATTGGTATTACTATCTTTTTTAAAAATTTATAAAAAACAAAAAAATTAATTAAAAATTTAAATTTTGAATCAATTTTGCAAATTAATTTATGTTTGACATGAATCTTTTAATAATTAATGTTGAATTAACAAACGAATCATTAAGATTTGTTTAATAACAAGGGAGAAAAGATGGCTAAAAGAAGAAAAAAAGCTAAAAAGAAAACTAAAAAGAAAAAAGCTAAAAAAAGAAGAAGAAAAAAAAGATAGTTTTCTCTTTAACTAAACGCCCTTTTTAATTTTTTAAAGAGGGCGTTTTTTATTCCGCGTTTTCTGAAATATTTATTCTACCCAAAGCCTTATCCATTTTTTTTTGAACTTCTTCAGGGCTTATTTTTAAAACTGCCTCAAACTCTGATTTTAGTCGCTCATAAGCTTTTTCGAATAATTGTCTTTCTGAATAGGATTGATCAGCAATAATATCAGTATTTTTATTTAGATCTTTTACTACTTCCGCCAATTCATAAATTTTACCTGAATTAATTTTTTGATCGTACTCTTGAGCTCGCCTACTCCACATTGTCCTTTTAACTTTTGGTTTTGTTTTTAAAATTGAAATACACTTGTTGATTTGATTTATAGAGGCTATAGGTCTTAATTTTGATTGTTGATTTATTGGAACAGTTAGAGTTAATTTTTCCTTTTCCACTAATATTTTGTAAAATTGAATATCGATTTCTCCAATTTTAGCTTTTTCAATAGCTGTAATTTTTCCTACACCATGTTTTGGATAAACTACGTAATCTTTTAAATTATATATACGCTTTTCTGTGGGTTGTTTTTTAATTTTTTTAATTTCTGGTTTATCATCTGGTCCAGGAATATTGCTTTTTTTATTAACTACTTTTACAGGCAGTTTAACTTTATTCAGTGATTTTACTTTTTTTACTTTTTTTACTTTTTTTACTTTTTTCTTTTTAGGCATATTTTTTATTTTCCAGGTTTTTCAGAAAAATGTTTATCATATTTATCGGTAATTTTTTCAAATTCCTCATAACCTTCCATCGGCTCTTTTTTCTTAGAAATATTTGGCCAAATTTTTGAGTACTTAGTGTTAACGTCTAACCATTTATCTTTATCTTTAAGTGTTGGATCATCATCAGATACTATCGCGTCTATAGGGCACTCGGGCTCACATACCCCACAATCAATACATTCGTCAGGATTGATGACCAACATATTTTCACCTTCGTAAAAACAATCTACAGGGCAAACTTCAACACAGTCAGTCAGTTTACATTTGATACATTCGTCTTTAACAATATAGGTCATTAATTATTTGTTAGTTTAAGTTTTATTTCTGCACTCTCTTTATCTGGAAAGTAAATAAGACCACAAATTCTTCTCACCAAATTAGACTCATACTGATCTACCGCATTATCAGAAATGATTACTTTCCATAGATGTTCTATTATATCTGTTTTTATATTCATAGAATTTTTTTTAATTATATTGGTATAATTTAATAGTTGATTTGAATTGTTTTCTATCTTTTCTGCTTTTTTTAAAATTTCATTAGCATCGTCATCTTTCAAATATGATTTAATAAAATTTTTTATTAAATCTTTTTCGTGATCAGAGTATATCTCATCTATATTGGCAGCATGTACTAATAATGCCGCAATCCCTATAACACTTTCTTTGTCTAATTTATTCATTTATTTAATATTTAAAGAAAGAAGCTTATTAAATGGATTTTGTTTTTTGTCAAATCGTATTATTTTCTCTTTTTTCCTTTTTTCACCTTTAAAAATGTAAGTATCTGCCGTTTTGTCTTTTTTGTAATTCATATAAGTCATTAATTTATAGAAATTATCTTTGGTACAGCCCAATAAATTCATCATTTCAGCATTAATTTTAAATTTTCTATCTTTAGTATTATCTATTATCTTTAGAAATAATTTTTCAAGGATATCAATTCTTACAAAAAATTCTTCAAATTTTTCAAATCCACACAGAAGTAAAAAATTCCTATTTAATGTTGTGCCAATTAAAAAATTTAGTCCTGATTTAGGTATTTCACTTTTATTTGAAAGACCATGAAATACTTTCCACAAACTTATTCGAAATTCGACAGCTTTTGGTTTAAGCATTTTAGGTAAATAAATATGATATCTTCCAATCTTAATTCCCATTCCCCACAACTTTTTTCTTTCCTCTGAAGGTATTGATTTTACAATTTTATCAACATCATTTCTTTTAATTACTCCATTATTTTCATAGAGTTGGAACACTAGACCTCTAAGATATTGATTATTAATTTGATGCTTAGTTAATTTAATTAAATCTCCTAATACTTCATTTATATGATTAGAAAGCCATTTATTCAGGAACGTAATCAATTTAGATTTAGACTCCTCAGTTAGTGAGTCGTCAGCAATAATATCTATGTCTGGATTAAGATAATCATTTCCTTTTTTTAACCTTGCTATCGGATTTTTTTTCCAAATTATCTTGCTCTCATTGTTTATTTCAATATCTGAAGTATTTAAAATTTCGTCAACTCTTTTTATGAGCTCTTTTTCAACTCCCTTTCTAGCAGCTTTTTTGATTGATTTGATATCGGTATCAAGTGTTTTAGACGTCACTTCTATTAAAAACTTAAGACCTTTGAGTTCGCCTACTAGCTGGCCATCAATGTGTATTTTATTATTGTCATTAATTTCTGTATTTAACATGAGATCCTGTTTTAAGCTTCTAGAGAGTATACTAATTTTTTTATCGATAAAACTTTTTGTTAATTCATCATGTAACTTATCAGATAATTTATCTTCTATATTTTTAGTAAGTTGAACCCAATAATCAGAGTTTTCAACCCAATTTTTTTTATTAGCAACATATGACCAAGTCCTAACATTAGAGAGCCTGTGAGACAATAGATCGACATTTCCATGGTCTCTTTCTAAACCTTTAAGTTGTTCTTTCATAAATGTACTTGGTATTCTTTTTTTTCTTGTAGATAAAAATTGAAACACTTTATCAATAACATTTATGTGTTGACCGTAAGCCTTCTTTTCAAAATCTGGTATCTGACAACATTCCCATAAAAGCTCTAAATTTTTATGATAAATAATGTTGTTTGCGCCTTTTTTTAAAAAAAATCTCAAAACACTTTCATCGAGCGAGTCTAGTGTTCTTAAAAGATTTTTTTGCGAAGGTTTTAGCTCCAAGGTAGCAATTAAACTCTCAGGATTTTTAAAATTTAATTTTGAATTTCTCCAATATATTGATTTAGTACTAGGCAGTTGGTGCTTTTCAATTTTTTCTATTTCGTCAGAATTGAGAGTTTCGCAATCACCTGTAGTTCCGAATCCACCGTCATTTTTATATCGGCCCGCTCTACCAGCTATTTGAGACATTTCAATTAAATTTAGGCGTCTAGTTTTCTTTCCATCAAATTTTTTTAAGTTTGAAAAATAAATTTCATTAATATCCATATTAAGGCCCATACCAATAGCGTCGGTCGCAATTAAATAATCAACATCTCCGGATTGATAAAGCCCAACTTGAGAATTTCTTGTTTTTGGACTTAAGGATCCCATAATAACTGCTGCTCCACCTTTCTGACGTCTGACTAATTCTGCTATTGCATAAACTTCTTCAATTGAGAAAGCTATTATGGCTACTTTTCTATCGAGTCTTGAAATTTTTTTTATTCCTGAATAACTTAATTTAGAATATCTTTCTTTATTTTCAAATTCTACATTATCAACTAATTCTTTAATAATATTCTTCATCACTTGTGAACCAAGAAACATAGTTAACTTATTTCCACGAGACTCTAACAGTCTTTCAGTAAATATATGACCTCTTTCTCGATCTGCACACATTTGTATTTCATCTATAGCAATGAAATCTACTTCCTTATTTTTTGGCATAGACTCCACCGTGCAAATGAAATAATTCGCGGTGCTTGGAATTATTTTTTCTTCACCTGTAATTAGTGCAACTTTTGCTGCACCAACTTTAATTACACATTTGTCATAAACTTCTCTGGCCAAAAGTCGCAAAGGTAAACCAAATATTCCAGTCTCGAATTCCAACATCTTCTGAATGGCCACATAAGTTTTCCCAGTATTGGTAGGTCCTAATAGTGCAATGATTTTTGATGAGCCAGCGTTCATATTTGTGTCAGATAATTTTTTTTGTACTATATGTAGATTAAAGTTGAGAACAAAATAAGATTAAAACATGACCGAATCGTTTTGTCAAATGTTCCAATTTTAATAATTAATTTGACTTCTGATAGCCGGTCCCCGTATAGATAATTTTGAGTTAAAATGACCTCTAAAGTAAAAAAAAAAATTTTAAAATTAAAAGAATCTTCTACACTTGTAATCAACGAAAAGTCCAAAGATCTTATATCTAAGGGAAAAAAAGTTTATCAGTTTGGTTTTGGCCAATCACCATTTCCAGTACCGGAAAAAATTGTGGAGGCATTAAGAAAAAATGCTCATAGAAAAGAATATTTACCTATTCAAGGATTACCTGAATTAAGAGAAAATATTTCAAAATACCTATCTAAAAGAACAGGAAACGAATATCCAAAAGAAAATATTTTAATAACACCTGGTTCAAAAGAAGCAATGTTGTTAATCCATATTGCTTTTAATGGAGAAATTATAATTCCAGCACCTGGTTGGGTATCTTATGAACCCCAAGCAGAAATAGGTTCAAATAAAGTTCACTGGTTAGAGACCACAAGAGAAAATAATTGGTTCCCTACTGGTAAAGAACTTGAAAAAAAAATTAAATTAGTTGGAAAAAATAAAAATTTAATTTTAATTCTTAATTCTCCAAATAATCCATCAGGAGCAGTTTGTGAAAATTTAAAGGAATTGGCTAAAGTCGCAAAAAAATATAAAATTATGGTATTATCAGATGAAATTTACACTGACCTTACTTTTTCAAATGAATATCACTCAATTTCAAAATTTTATCCTGAATTAACTTTTATAACAGGAGGACTTAGTAAATGGTGTGGAGCTGGAGGTTGGAGATTAGGGTTTCTAGCTGTTCCAAAAAAATTAAGTGAATTTTTAAAAAGCTTAAAATCTCTTGCTAGTGAATCTTATTCAACAGTCAATACACCTACACAATATGCATCAGTAGAAGCTTATGCAAATGAACACGATTTATATAAACTTAAAGTTAGATCTATATTAAAAGCTGTCGGAAACTATGTTTACAATAATTTAAAATCAAATAAGATACTAATAGCCCCCCCTCAAGGAGCATTTTATTTAATGCCAGAATTTAAAAATAAAAAATATAAAACATCTTCGGAACTATGTGATGCAATTTTAAATGATACTGGAGTAGCAATGTTGCCAGGCTCTGACTTTGGTTTTAAACCCAAAAAAATGTTAACTAGATTAAGTTATACAGATTTTGATGGTATAGAATTTTTTAGAAACGTTACAAACTGCAAAATGATAGATGATGATATGATCAAAAAGTATGCCCCAAATGTAGCTGAAGGTGTTTCTAAATTGTCAAATTGGGTTAAAAATTTATAAGAATTTCTTTGACCTCAATTAAATAACATAGTTAAATTAAACAACGAACAAAAGGATGAACACATGAAAAAAATGATATCAATGATTTCAGCTTTTTTAGTAATGATAGCTTTTTCAAGCCCATTCACTTCAATCGCAAAATCAGCAGAGTTCTTTACAATAGGAACAGGCGGACCTACTGGAGTATATTTCCAAACAGGTAACGCTATCTGTAAAATGTTACACAAGTCAGCAATTAGTGCTGATCACGGTAGAAAAAAAGGTACAGCTAAAGCATACAGATGTACTGCACCTTCAACAGGTGGTTCTAACTACAATATTGGACAAATCAAAGATGGTGAGTTTCAATTTGGTGTTGCCCAGTCAGACTGGCAGTATCATGCTTACAATGGTTCAAGCAAATGGGAAGGAAAACAGTTTAGTAACTTAAGAGCTGTATTTTCTGTTCACAATGAACCTTTCCAAATTTGGGCAAGTAAAAAATCTGGAATTAAAAATTTCAAAGGCCTAAAGGGAAAAACAGTAAACATTGGTAACCCTGGTTCTGGTCAAAGAGGAACTATGGAAGAATTAATGAAAGCTATGGGAGCAGACATGAGTATGTTCAAAGCAACAACTGAACTTACTTCTTCTGAGCAAGTAAAAGCTCTTTGCGACGGTAAAATAGATGCATTCGGGTATTCAGTAGGATTTCCAAATGGAGCTATGGAGCAAGCAGCTACTTGTAAAGCAAAAGCTAGCCCAATCAATTTAACTGGTGCGCCGGTTCAAGGCTTAATTGATGGAGCTGACTATTATGCAAAAGCTGTAATTCCAAAAGGAACTTATTCTAATCAGAAAAAAGACGCTACAACGTTTGGTGTTAAAGCTACCGTTGTTACAAGTGCAGATGTTTCTGAAGAACTTGTATACTTAGTTACTAAAGCGGTGATGGAAAACTTTGATTCTTTCAGAGAACAACATCCTGCTTTTGGACCTCTGGAAAAGAAAAATATGATAGCTGATGGTTTATCGGCTCCATTACACCCAGGTGCAATTAAGTACTACAAAGAAGCTGGATTAATGTAATTCAACTTTTTAGTTT
>JBJLED010000015.1:0-9339 GCA_045566055.1 Candidatus Pelagibacter sp.
CCCAAGTTGTAAAACGGAATATTTTTCCAAAAGTATTAAAAGACATAAGTAAATAATGTATAGTTTATTTTAATAAATATATGAATCAAAAAAATGGCAAAAATTCCCTTGGTATAGACAGTTGCTTTGAAGATTTGGATAATCCAATAGAATTGTTCAAAAAATGGTTTGCTAAGGCTGAGAAGACTGAAATTAACGATCCAAACGCAGTAGCTGTTGCTACTTCTAATAAAGATAATCAGCCCAATGTTAGAATGGTCTTATTAAAAGGATTAAGTGATAAAGGTTTTGTTTTTTATACTAATTTTAATAGTAAAAAAGGAAGTGAGCTAAAGGAAAATCTTAAAGCATCAATGTGCTTTCATTGGAAAAGTTTAAGACGTCAGGTCAGAGTAATCGGAGTCGTAGAAGAAGTTACAAAAAAAGAAGCCGATGATTATTATAATTCCAGACCATATAAAAATCGAATAAGTGCTTGGGCATCTTCACAATCACAAACGTTAGATAAAAGAAATACTTTTTTAGAAAAGATAAAAGAATTTGAAAAAAAATATCCTGATGAAAGTAATGTACCAAGACCTCCGCATTGGTCAGGATGGAGAGTTCTGCCAGATGAAATTGAATTCTGGGTTGATGGAGAAGGAAGAATTCATGAGAGATTAAATTACAAAAATAAAAATGGAAAATGGGAAAAGGAACTTCTTTATCCTTAAAAAGATCTGTTTAAACTAAAGCTAGTTAAACTTTGCAAGATTCTTTTATCTCCACTATCTGGAAATATTGCTAAAGCATCGTAAGAAACATTAACAAAATATTCTGCTTTTTTTAAACTTGTCTCAACTGCTTTATATTTAAAAATTAAAGCCAACGTTTCACTAAAATCTTCTTCAGTTCTTTTATCTTTTTTCATTATTTCAGTTAAAAATTCTTTTTCTTCCGCATTACCTTTTTGAAAAATTGTAATAAGCGGTAGGGTTACCTTACCCTCGTAAAAATCTTTTCCAATTTCTTTACCAAAAAATTTTTCTTTAGCGTAATAATCGAGTGCATCATCTGCTATCTGAAAAGCAAGACCTAAATTTCTTCCATATGACTCTAATGCTTTTTTCTCTTTTTCATTACTTCCAGAAATACAAGCACCTGTTTTTGTTGCTGCAGCAAAAAGAGCTGCAGTTTTTAAATTAATGATATCTATGTATGTTTCCTCTAAAAGATCTGCTTCTCCTTTATGTTGTAGTTGTAGCACTTCTCCTTGAGCTATTTTTGCAGAGGTTGATGATAGGAGTTGTAGCACCTCAAGATCACCATCTTGTACCATGATCTCAAAACATCTGCTTAAAAGATAATCTCCAACCAAAATTGATGATTGGTTGCCCCATAAAGAGTTAGTTGTTTTAACTCCTCTTCTTAATGAGCTTTCATCGATTACATCATCATGTAGCAACGTTGCTGAATGAATTAATTCTACGCATGCTGCAAGATTAATATCTCTTACTTCTTCTTTGTATCCAGTTAGTTTAGCAGACTCTAAAGTTAATAGCGCTCTTAATCTTTTACCACCTGACTTTAGATGATGTTCACTCATCTGCTCAATTAGATCAACATCACTTTTTAGTTTTTGTTCTATTAAGCTTTCAACTTTTTGCAACTTAATCCCAAGCATATTCTTAAGCTCGAGATATGCTGAGTTTGCAGATTTTTTTAGTGGTATAACTGATCCCATAGGCTTTACTTATAATCGATTATCTTAATAATAAATTTTTAAATGGTAACGTGGTGACGCACCTATAATTCAACTATAAGTAGCGTAATTTAATATTAAAATTTAATTTATTACTGTTATAAGAATAATAACAATTTTCTAAATTATGTTTTCTATATTCAAAAAGAAAAAAATAGTTCCACACGTAAGGCTTACTGGGGTTATTGGTTCGGCTGGACGATTTAACAAAGGAATAGATCTAGCTGGCCAAAGAGAAATACTTAAAAAAGCATTTTCATTAAAAAAAATTACTCATGTTGCTATATCAATTAATTCTCCCGGAGGATCTCCTGTGCAATCGCATTTAATTTATAGTTACATCAGACAATTAGCAGAAAAAAAAAAAGTTAAAGTGATTATATTTGCAGAAGACGTTGCTGCATCAGGTGGTTATTTGATTTCCTGTGCTGGTGACGAAATTTATGCTAATTCAAGTTCTATTATTGGATCAATTGGTGTTATCTCAGCATCATTTGGATTTAAAGATTTGATAAAAAAAATTGGAGTTGAGAGAAGAGTTTATACTGCAGGAAAAAATAAAAGCACTCTAGACCCATTTGTAGATGAGAAAGAGGAAGATGTTAAAAGACTTAAGAGTATTCAATTAGAATTGCACGCTGATTTCATTAAAGTTGTTGAAACAAGCAGAGGCTCTAAACTTAAAGATCCTGAAAAAAATAATGTTTTTACAGGTGAATTTTGGACGGGTAAAACATCTTTAAATCTTGGATTAATTGATGGAATTGGAAACGCCGATCAGATTTTAAAAGAAAAATTTGGTGACAAAGTAATTATTAAAAATTTTGAAAAACCAAAAGGATTTATTGCAAGAAAACTATCTTCCTCAATTCAAGATCCTGTTGACAGACTAGCGAATATTTTAGAGGAAAAATCGATGTGGCAAAAATTTGGTTTATAAATGCCAGTAAAAAAAAAAGTAACAAAAAAAATATCTAAAAAATTAAATTTTTTGTCCTTTCAAGATATTGTCATGAATTTACAAAAATTCTGGGGCAAAAACGGATGTGTAATTTTACAACCTTACGATATAGAAGTTGGAGCTGGAACTTTTCATCCTGCAACTACTTTAAGATCTCTTGGACCTAAGCCCTGGAAGGCAGCTTATGTTCAACCATCAAGAAGACCAACAGATGGAAGATATGGAGAAAATCCAAATCGGTTACAACACTATTATCAATATCAAGTAATTATAAAACCATCTCCAAAAAATATTAAACAACTTTATCTAAAAAGTTTAGCAACTATTGGAATAGATGTAAAAAATCATGACATTCGTTTCGTGGAAGATGATTGGGAAAGCCCAACATTAGGAGCAGCAGGTTTAGGCTGGGAAGTTTGGTGTGATGGAATGGAAATAACACAATTCACTTATTTTCAACAAATGACAGGTATAGAATGTAAACCTGTACCGGTAGAGATTACTTATGGCCTTGAAAGACTATGTATGTTTGTTCAAGGAAAAAATAATGTTTTTGATCTTGAATGGAACAATGAAGGAATTAAATATAAAGAAGTTTTCTTTCAAGCCGAAAAAGAATTTTCTGCATATAACTTTGAGTTTGCAAACACTGACACGCTACTCAAAAATTTCGAAAATACTGAAAATGAATGTAAATCTTTACTTGAAAAAAAACTCTCATTACCAGCTTACGATCAATGTCTAAAAGCAAGTCATATTTTTAATTTATTAGATGCTCGTGGAGTGATCGGTGTTGCAGAAAGGACTGGTTATATAACTAGAATTAGAGAACTTGCAAAAGGTTGTGGCGCATTGTGGTTAAGCTCACAAAGTTAAATTATGGCAGAACTTTTATTGGAATTATATAGCGAAGAAATTCCACCACATCTACAAATAGCGGCTAGATCTCAAATAAAAATATTTATTGAAACTACTTTTAAAGAAAAGAACATAAAGTACAAAGAATTATTGGTTTATTCCTCACCAACCAGATTAGTGGTATTTATAAAAGACCTTGCTGAAAAAATTAAATTAGAAGCTAAAGAAATTAAAGGACCTAAAGTAGGATCTTCTGATCAAGTGATCCAAGGTTTTCTAAGAGCAAAAAACGTTTCCCAAAAGGACTTAATCGAAAAAGATACTGATAAGGGAAATTTTTATTTTATCAAAACACAATCCCAATCAATCTTTGTAGAAGACTTATTAATTAACATTATTCCAAAGGCAATTGAATCAATTAAGTGGAAAAAATCGATGAAATGGTCAGACCATAATTTGATGTGGGGAAGGCCTCTTAGGTCAATCTTTGCAAGTTATAACAATAAAAAATTACCATTTAATTATGAGCATCTTGATGTAACAGATGAAATAATTATAGAACAAAATTTAGATACAAAAACCAAAAAAATAAAAAATTTTAAAGATTACCTAAATTTTTTAAAAAGTAATAAGATAATAGTCGATCACAAGGAAAGAGAAGAGATCATTCTTAAAAAGATCAGTTCATTTTCTCAATCTAAACAATATAAAGAGAAATTAAATATAAAACTTTTAGAAGAAGTAGTTAACATAGTAGAGGATCCAAATTTACTTCATGTAAGTTTTAATAAAGATTATCTAGAAATACCCAAAGAAATTATAATATCTACTCTAGAAAAACATCAAAGATATTTTCCAATTTTTGATAGTAGAGACAGGTTAACTAATTATTTTTTTGTTGTAGCAAATAAAAAAGATGAAAAAAAATTAATTGTTCAAGGAAATAAAAGGGTTGTTGAAGCAAGACTAGCAGATGCCAAATTTTTCTGGGACAAAGATAAATCTAAAAATTTGATTAAACAAATAGCCAACCTCAAATCAGTAACTTTCTATGAAAAACTTGGAACTATTTATGATAAAACACAGAGGCTAAGACAATTGGCGGGTCTATTGTCAGATGACTTAAATATTAATAAAGAAAAAGTTCAAGTTGCAGCTTCAATTTCTAAATCTGATTTATGTTCAGATCTAGTTGGAGAGTATCCGGAGCTTCAGGGCGTTATGGGAAAATATTTTGCCTTGGCACAAGGTTTTGAAGAAGACGTGGCAAATTCAGTAAGTGATCATTATTTACCAATAGGTCTAACATCAGTGTTACCTAAAAAACCTTTTAGCTACTCCATTTCAATTGTAGATAAGATAGATACCTTAGTTGGTTTTTTTGTTATCGATGAAAAACCCTCAAGTTCAAAAGATCCTTTTGCTTTAAGACGAGCTGCAATTGGATTACTTAGAATAATAATTGAAAATAAATTATCATTCAAACTTAGAGATTTAATTAGTTACGCTATAAGACTTTATAAAGAACAAGGCGTTGAAATTAGAAATGAAAAAACTGAACAACAAGTTCTAGAATTTATAAAGGAAAGAATGCGAAACGTATTAAAATTGAAAAATATCAAGACAGATATTATTGAGGCATCAATCAGTTCTCACGCTGGAGATAATTTCTTAGCTCTTTATGCAAAAACACTTTTAATGAATAAATATAAAAATAAAGGAATCGGACTAAATGCAATCAGATCGTATAAAAGAGCTTCAAATATTTTAGAAAAAGCTGGAAAGGGAATCACTGGTAGACCCGATGCTGTATTATTTAGAAAAGATGAAGAAAAAATACTTCATGAAAAAATAAATGAGATTCGGAAAGCTTTTACAGTTAAAGATGACAATAAAGACTACGAAAGCTTGTTGATAAAGCTTTCTGACACGAAAGAATCTACGGATAATTTTTTTGACAATGTAGTAGTAAATGATGAAAATCAGGATATTAAAAATAATCGATTAGAGTTGTTAAAAATGTTTTGTAATACTTTTGATAACTTTATTGATTTTTCAAAATTAGAGGGTCTGTAATGGCAAAAGTTGTATTTAGCTTTGATGATAAATCCGCCAAAAAGCTAAAGAACAAAAAAAATATTTTGGGCGGAAAAGGAGCAAACCTTGGTGAAATGGGTAGACTAGGCTTACCCGTTCCTCCTGGATTTACTATTACGACAGATGTTTGTGATCTATTTTACAAAAACAAAAAAAAATTACCAAAAAAAGTAATACAAAATATTGAGTCAGAGCTTAAGAATATTGAAAAGAAAACTAAAAAGAAATTCGGTGATCTTAAAAATCCACTACTAGTATCAGTTAGATCAGGGGCTAGAATTTCAATGCCTGGTATGATGGACACAATTTTAAACCTAGGTCTTAATGACAAAACAGTTGAGTCATTAAAAAAGAAAACATCCAACGGAAGATTTGCTAAAGATAGCTATAGAAGATTTATACAAATGTACAGCAATGTAGTTTTGGGCGTAGAAGGACATTTGTTTGAAGAGTTAATTGATAATTACAAATTAACCAAAGGAGTTTTGCTAGACACAGATCTAGACGAGAGCGATTGGGATGGTTTAATTGTTAATTTTAAAGAGTTAGTAAAAAAAGAAAAAAAAATTAATTTTCCACAAGATATCAAAGAACAATTGTTAGGAGCAATTAACGCTGTATTTTTATCTTGGAATAGCCAAAGAGCAAAAACTTATAGAAAATTAAATCAAATTCCAGACCATTGGGGTACAGCTGTAAATGTTCAAGCTATGGTATTTGGAAATATGGGAAGTGATTGTTCAACTGGAGTTGCCTTTACTAGAAATCCTTCAACTGGAGAAAATTCATTCTTCGGTGAGTTCTTAATTAATGCACAAGGTGAAGATGTTGTAGCAGGTACAAGAACACCGCAATACATTACAAAAAAAGCTAAACAAGACTCAGGTTCAAAGGATCCCTCAATGGAAGAAGCTATGCCTAAAGTTTATAAAGAATTAGCAAAAATATTCTTAAAGTTAGAGAAACATTATAAAGATATGCAAGACATAGAGTTTACAGTCGAGAATAATAAACTTTGGATGCTTCAAACAAGAGCAGGAAAAAGAACAGCTAAAGCTGCAATAAAAATAGCAGTTGATATGGTTAAAGAAAAATTAATTTCAAAAAAAGAAGCGATTAAGAGAATTGACCCAAATACTTTAGACACTTTATTACATCCAACTTTGGACGATAAGGTTAAGAAAAAGGTAATTGCTTCAGGTTTACCCGCATCACCAGGGGCTGCAAGTGGCAAAGTTGTTTTTACAGCTGATGAAGCAGAAAAATTAAATGGAATGATGCAAGATACGATATTAGTCAGATTAGAAACTTCACCAGAAGATATTCATGGAATGCACGCTGCTAAAGGAATTCTTACTGCAAGAGGAGGAATGACAAGTCATGCAGCTGTTGTAGCTAGAGGAATGGGAAGGCCATGTGTTTCAGGTTCTAGTGAAATTACAATCGATTATGAATTAAAACAATTTAAAGCTGGAGAAGAAACTATAAAAGAGGGAGACATTATAACTATTGATGGAGGAAGTGGAAAAGTAATGAAAGGTTTAGTCCCTACTGTTCAACCGGAAATCTCTGGATACTTTTCTACAATAATGAAATGGGCTGACGAATTTAGGAAATTAAAAGTAAGAACAAACGCTGAAACGGAAGCAGATAGTAAAACAGCTAGAGAGTTTGGTGCTGAAGGAATAGGCTTATGTAGAACGGAGCATATGTTCTTTGATGAAGAAAGAATTCTATCAGTTAGACAAATGATTTTATCTAAATCAAAAGAGGACAGAAATAGCGCGCTAGATAAACTTCAACCTCATCAAAAAGAAGACTTTAAAAAAATATTTAAAGTTATGTCAGGTTTACCTGTTACAGTAAGATTATTAGATCCACCACTCCATGAGTTTTTGCCAAAAGCTGAAAAAGACATAGAAGAAGTAGCAAGATCTTTAAATTTATCAGCGAAAGAGGTCAAAGATAGAATAGCAGAACTTCATGAAGAAAATCCTATGCTTGGGCATAGAGGCTGTCGACTTGGTATTTCTTTCCCAGAGATTTATGAGATGCAATGTAGAGCAATATTTGAAGCTATAGTTGAATTAAAAAAACAAAAAGTAAAAGCAGCCTTTGTAGAAATAATGATACCGTTGGTTTCAACAGAATCTGAATTAAAAATTTTAAGAGCTTTAGTAAATAAAATAGCCAAAGAAATAGAAAAAGAAAATAAATTAAAACTTGAATATATGGTAGGCACTATGATTGAATTGCCACGTGCCGCTTTACAAGCAAAGTCTATTTCAAAACATGCTGATTTTTTTAGCTTTGGAACCAACGATTTAACTCAAACGACTTTAGGAATAAGCCGAGATGATTCAGGAAAATTTTTAAACGATTATATTGATAATAAAATTTTTGATGTAGATCCATTTGTAAGTATTGATCAAAATGGAGTAGGTGAGTTAGTGGAGATAGCTTCCTCAAGAGGGAGGAAAGCAAATAAGAATATCAAGCTTGGTATTTGCGGAGAACACGGAGGAGACCCAAAAAGTATAGAATTTTGTTCAAGAACAGGACTGAATTATGTTTCTTGTTCTCCATTTCGTGTACCTGTAGCGAGATTAGCTGCTGCACAGGCAGAATTATCAAAATAATTTAATATATTTATTTTAAGTTGAAAATAGCTTTATTCTCGAGAAACCATTTTTCGAGTGTAGTATGTAAATTGTTGCAACTGTAATATTTTTGCCTTTTATCTTTTACATCTGTGATCTTTGAAATATAACTTTTTTTCACACCTTCTATTAAAATTGATTGGATAGTTGATCTACTGGCAGTTCCATTTATAGCAGAGCATAAGTTCTCAAATGTAATTCTTTTTGATCCATATATATAAAACACCATAATAGCATGCACTTTAGTTTTAAAAATAAAAGCCAATGCATTCCTATCTTTTGAGTGAGCTACTAAATTTTCTGCTATTTTTAAAAAATTTTTATTCATAATTTAACAATAATTATTGATAATAAAATTTGGCTAAAAGATTGATACGGGCAAAATGACATAACTGATATGTCCATTACAAATACAACCAAAAAAGCAGGTACTAAAAACGTCAGTTATAAAACGTTTTTTAAACAAGATTATTAATATTAAAATTTACTATCAAAATAAACTGATTTTTTTAACTAAAGATACATTTTGTAAATAATTATACATTTTAAGTCCTTGAAAATGATAAATTTTTTTAAAATTTTAAGCACATACTTTTTAATAAGTTTTTTAAGCTTAGGAAGTCCGTCCACATATTTATTTGCAGAAATTTCTTCAACTACTCTTCCAACTGGCGGCAATGTTGTTAGCGGGAATATAACTATTTCTACACCTGAAGTTGGAAAAATGAATGTTGACCAAACTTCAAATCAAGGAATTATTAATTGGAATACATTTAATGTTGGATCAAGTGCTTCAGTTCATTTTAATCAACCAAGTGTAAAATCAAGTATATTAAATAATGTTTTAAGCGGGACTTCAATAATTCATGGCTCTATTTTTTCTAATGGAAGATTAATTTTAGTTAACCCGACAGGAATTTTAACAGGACCTACTTCCGCTATTAGAGCTGAAGGAGCGATATTATCTACACTTAAAATTACAAATAATAATTTTTTAAATAATAATTTTAGTTTTTCTACTA
>JBJLED010000016.1:0-8916 GCA_045566055.1 Candidatus Pelagibacter sp.
AAAGAACATCTTGAAGGAAAGAAAAAACAAAGAAAAGGTGTTTAATCACTATGAATAAAGTTTTTAACGTTGGTCTAGTTGGCTGCGGACATATTTCAGAGACCTATTTTAGAGCGCAAGAATACTTTAATAATATAAAAATTATAAAATGTGCTGATTTAAATAATGAAGCAGCAGATAAATGTGCAAAAGAATATGGGATTGAGTCAGTAAGTTTAGACAATATCTTTAAAGATAAGGATATTGAAATCATACTGAATCTTACAATACCTAAAGCTCACCATGAAGTTTCTGAAAAAGCACTAAACTCCGGTAAACATTCTTATAGTGAAAAACCACTTTGTATTAATTTTGATGACGGTAAAAAACTATTAGAGTTAGCTAAAAAAAATAATCTTTATTTAGGAAGTGCTCCAGACACAGTTCTTGGAGCAGGCATCCAAAAGTCAAAAGAATTAATTGAAAGTGGATTAATCGGAAAAATAAATTTAGGTAATGCAATATTTGCTTATCCTGGCGTTCAGTCCTATCACCCGAGTCCTGAACCATGGTTTGCTGAAAGAGAAGGAGGTCCAGTTATAGATATGGGACCTTATTATATTACTGCTTTGGTGACACTATTAGGCCCTGTTAAACTTGTTACAAGTAGATCAAAAAAAGTATTCGATGAAAGAGAAATAGGCATCGGTCCTAGAAAAGGCAAAAAATTTAAAGTCGAATGTGACACTACTTATGTTTCAACATTAGAATTTTATGACAATTCATTAATTCAAATGACTTTATCTTTTGATGTTAAAAATCATAAAAGAAATCATATTGAATTATATGGAGACAAAGGTTCAATTATTGTAACTGATCCAAATATGTTTGGAGGATCAGTATTTACCTGTCTTGAATTAGGAAGTAAATGGACAGAGCACGAAACACATAATTTAGAACTTGGTAAAATTAATATTAAAAGCCAGAGCTCGAGAGCAAACGAGTCACCCACTAACGCAAACTATCGAGGTGCTGGATTATCTGAAATGGCCTATTCAATAGAAAATAACTCAAAACATATGTGCAATGGTGAACTTTCACTACATGTATTAGATATAATTCAATCTATTATGAGATCGGCAAAGTCAAAAAAAACTGAGGTATTATCCACTAAATGTAAAATTCCCTCAAGATTTACTCAAGACAAAATCAAAAAGATTCTTAAATAAAATTATCTCTTCCTAACAAAGCAGCACCTCTTACTCCACTCGCATCTCCATATAGAGGCTTAAGAAATACTGTTTTTATATTTGGCTCATTTATCAATTTAGAGGTTAATGATTTTATCTCATCTAAAAAATCAATTTCATTAGATATTCCGCCACCAAATACAATCGCATCTGGATCAATAGTTGTAATAATTATAATTAAAGATCTTGCCAGTTTATTTTTATAATTATTTATAAATTTTTTTGCATCGTTATCATTTTTTCTATATTTAGAAAAAATTTCTTTTGCAGTTAAATCTTTTTTAAATTCTATTTTAAAATTCTTTTCTATTGATTTACCAGAAAGATAGCCTTCTATTCGATTTGAAAAATCTAATTTATTCTCCGATTTTAAATTAGGAATATCCAAATCTGGCATTTGATTTAAACTCCATTCACCACCTAATCCATTTGATCCAGAAATTATTTTTTTATTTATGACTAATCCGCCACCACATCCAGAACCAAGTATTATACCAAATACTGTTTCGTAATGACTTGCAGATCCATCGAAAGCTTCAGATAAACAAAAACAATTAGCATCATTCTCTAAATAAATATTATTATTAATTATTTTCTTTAAATCTTTGATTAAATTTTTATCGTTTAGCCACTGTGAGTTATGAGCATTTTTAATTAAACCGGTTGTTTTATCGGTAGCACCTGGGTGACAAATCCCTACATTCAAAGTATTTTTATTTTTATTTTCAATATCTTTAATAATTGAGATTATAGTAGTTGTTGTTTCACTGTAGGTTTTTGGAGTTTCAATTCTATTTCGTGTTAACTCTTTATTATCATTATCTAATAGAACGTACTCAATTTTTGTAGCGCCTAAATCTATACCAATTTGCATTTCTACGAAGAAATTCTGTTCATTTCTTTTAGTTCAACTTCTAACTTATCAAGTTCTTCTCCACCTGCCATCATACTCAAAAGTTTTTCTCTAGAAATATCTTTCTTTTCATATGTTCCCAAACTTTTACCTCGGTTAAGAACTGTAAAACTGTTTCCAACTGGATATGCGTGATGAACGTTATGTGTAATTAAGATCACCGCTAAACCTTGTGATGCAGCTTTAACTATATATTTTAATACTACGGATGCTTGATGAACTCCTAATGCAGAAGTTGGTTCATCGAGAACTAAGACCTTTGCACCAAAATAGATCGCCCTACTTATTGCAAGGCACTGTCTTTCACCACCAGACATAGTTCCAACTGCTTGTGATGGGTCCCTTACATCAATTCCTATTTGTCCCATTCTTTCTGCAGCGATCTTATTTGCTTTTTCTATATCAAAAGTTTTGAATAAAGGAGGTCCTTTTAGAGGCTCTCTACCCATAAAGAAATTTCTTGTAACACTCATTAAAGAAACTAACGCTAAATCTTGATAAACTGTTGCGATACCAATATCTAAAGCATCTTTTGGGCTATCAAAAACAATTTTTTCTCCTTCAAATATAATTTCTCCTTCGTCAGGTTTATGTACTCCTGCAAGTGTTTTGATTAAAGTTGACTTACCTGCCCCATTATCTCCTAGCAAGCACATAATTTCACCTTTACGTAGTTTCATCGTAACATCTCTAAGTGCAATTACCTTCCCAAAAAATTTGCTGATATTATTAAATTGAACTAAATAATCTGACATTATTTGCTCTCTGTAACCTTTTTTCTAATATAATTGTTAAATATTACAGCTATAAGCATCATTGCGCCCAAAAAGACTTTAAACCAATCCGTATCTACGTCCGTATAAAAAATTCCCATAGATACGGTTCCAAAAATAATAGCACCAAATGCAGCACCAATTGCAGATCCGTATCCACCTGTTAGTAAACATCCACCTACAACTGCAGCTGCAATAGCCTCTAATTCTTTTAAAGTTCCTCGCATAGTATCAGCTGATCCAGCATCTAAAACTTGAATAGTGGCAAATATTGTTGCCGCTACAGCTGTTCCAATGAATAAACTTATTTTTACTCTACCAACAGGGACACCTACATTGTTAGCACCATTTTTATCTCCGCCAGATGCGAATATCCAATTTCCATATCTAGTTTTCATAAGTATCCAAGTAGTTAAAATTGCAAGAGCTATGAACCAAATAACTGATGGAGGTATGCCTGTTGCTAAAGGTGTGCCGTCAGTTCTTAAATCAATCAAATTCATTGAACCTAGCCATGTAAAAACCCACTTAAAAGAGTCTGTAGCAAAAATCCAAGCTATTGGATCATTTTCAATTAAAACTCTTAATCCAGGTACTTGCGTACGACCTGTAATTAATCTTGTTAATGCTAATGTTGCACCTCTTAAGATAAACAACATCGCAAGAGTAACTATAAAAGAAGGTAAACCAGTTCGAACAACAAGTATTCCATTAAAATAACCAACTAAAACTGCCATTGAAAATGCAAAAATTATACTCATCCATAAAGGCCATCCCCAATAAATGGCTGGAATGGCTATACAAATACCAGCGAAACCGATCATTGAGCCGATCGATAAATCAAACTCTCCACCAATCATTAACATCGCTGCTGCGATAGCTATAATTCCAAGATTAGCTGATACATCTAAAAAATTTAAAATCCCATAAGCACTGAACATTCCTGTATCACCAGCAACAATACCAAAAAAAATAAAAACTAAAATTGCACCTCCAAGTGCACCAAGTTCAGGTCTATTTAATAAAATCTTTAATTTTGAAATTTTTTTAAGTCTGTCATCCTGATTAAAATCAGTTTTGCCAACGATGCTTTTAGACTTTGTAGACATAATTAAAAAATTTATAAAAAAAGGCCTAGCGAAAATTCACTAGGCCTTTTTAACATACTTCTTATCTATAACCTTGAGCAGCCCATTTAATTACACTCTTAGCGTTTTTAGGTGTAACAAAACCAGGTCCTGTCATAACTACACCAGCTGGCATAGTTCCATATCTCATATATTGAGAAAAGATAGCTATAGGTAAGTAACCTTGTAAGTACTGTTGTTGATCAATTAAGAACTCAACTTTTCCAGCAGCAGCAGCTTTAAGCATTCCAGGAGACATATCAAATGTTCCAAGTTTAACACTTCCAACTTTACCAGCTGACTCTAATGCTTTCAGAGCAGCTTCACCTGCTAGACCAGCTCCTAAAGTAAGAATAGTGTCATATCCACCACCTAATTTAGCAGCTACAGCTTTTTGAATTTCCGTTGGGTCATTAGATGTTCCTAATATTTCTACAGAACCTCCAAAACCTTTTTTGAAACCAGCACATCTTCTATCTAAAGCAACGTTACCTACTTCGTGGTTAACACATAATGCTTTTTTTCCGCCAGCAGCTTTCATCTTTTGTCCGCCACCTACTCCTGCTTCAAATTCAGTTTGACCTACGTGTGCACTAATACCTAGTTTCATGTAGTCATCTGATCCAGAGTTCATAGAAATTACCGGAATACCTGCAGATATTGCAGCTTTAACAGATTTACCTAAAGCGGCAGCATCTGGTAAAGTTATTACGATACCTTTTGGTTTTTGAGAAACAGCGTTATCTATTAGTTTTGCCATTTCAACCATGTCGAATGTTGCTGGAGCAGTATATTTACAAGATACTTTCATATCTTTACAAGCTTTATCTACACCATTTTTTGCAACTGACCAGAAAGGGTCATTAGCTTGCCCGTGTGACACAACAATGATATCAACTGCTAAAGCAGCTACTGATGTCATCGCCCATGTTAAAAGAGCAGCAATCGTTAAGTATATTTTTTTCATTATTTCCCTCTTGTTGTTAATTAATTTGACGGCATTAAAACAAATTATAGAAGCAATTTCAAAAAAAAATATTTTAGATTCAACCTATAGTATACAAAAAAATTATTACAGGCATTAGACTTTAACTGTTTTTTTTAATTTTAAAGATTTATATGCCGCATTTGCAATTTTTAAAGCAAGATAACCATCATTAAAAGTAGATCTAGGTTTAATTTTATTTTTATGAAGTAAAACCAGTTCCTTTAATTGTAAATTATATGCATCGTTATATCGTTCAATAAAAAAATTTAAAAAAGGTTTTTGAGAGCCTGTTTGATTTGAATTAAAAAATTCTGTTGCATTTTCCTTTTTATTGCCTGAAATTAACATTCCGTTTTTTCCAAATAATTCGACTCTTTGGTCGTAACCAAATGAACAATGTCTTGAATTAGTAATCACGCAAATCACTCCTCTTTTAGATTTCATTGTAACAACTGCTAATTCATGATCTTTTATTCTTTTGTAAAATGGTTCAAATGAAGAAGTAAATGCATGTACCTGTTCTATTTCGTCTTTTCCAAGATAAAATCTACATAAATCAAAATCATGTATCATCATATCTCTAAAAATACCACCAGAAGATTTAAGATATGAAATCGCTGGTGGAGATGGATCTCTACTTGTTATTATAATTTTTTCTAATTTACCAATTTTATTTCTATCTAAATCTTTTTTGATATTAAAATGACCAGGATCATATCTTCTATTGAAACCTAATTGAATTCTTGGTTTAATTTTTTTTACTTTTTTAAAAGTTTTAATAATTTTATTGATATTCAAATCTAAAGGTTTTTCACAAAAAATTGTTTTTTTATTTTTCATCCCTTCTTCAATAAATTTAATGTGAGTATTAGTGGGACTAGATATAAATATAATATTTACTTTTTTATCAGAAAATATCTTGTTGTAATCATTTTCAATTTTACAATTATAAAGTTTAATTGCCAGTTTGTTTAGATGAGGTAATTTCTCATAAACATACAGAATTTTTATTTGTTTATTTTTGCTTAAATTTGCAGCATGCATTTGACCAATTCTACCAAATCCAAAAAGAGCTACGTTAATCATAATGTTTTGAATAAACTTTTTTTTTATAATATAAACTTAATACTTATATAAATTTATGTCTATAAAATTAGGTATAGCGCCAATAGCATGGAGCAACGATGACATGCCTGAACTTGGGGGAGATACTACCCTTGAGCAATGTTTGGCTGAAGCAAGTAAAGCTGGTTTTACAGGAATAGAATCCGGTGGAAAATTTCCTAAAAATTCTGAAGAATTACTGCCAAAATTAGAAAAAGAAAATTTAAAACTTTGCTCTGGATGGTATGGTGCGCAACTTTTAAGAAACACACCATCAGAAGAATTCAAATTAATGCGCAAACAACTTAATCTATTTAAAGATTGCGACTCACCATGCATGGTTTTTGCAGAAGTTACTAATTCTGTGCAAGGAGACCCTAAAACACCATTATCAAAAAGACCAACGTTGTCAGAAGATGATTGGAAATTATTAATTGTTAGAATAAATGAAATTAGCAAAATGATGATGGATGAAGGAATGCCTCTCGCTTATCATCACCATATGGGTACCGTTATTGAAACAGAAAATGAAACAAATAGATTGATTGAAAGTACAAGTGATACCGTAAAACTATTAATTGATACAGGGCACATGTTATTTGCTCAAGGTAATTCTATAAAACTTGCTGAAGATTTTAGTCAAAGATTAATTCATGTACACTGTAAAGATATACGAAAAGATGTATTGCAAAAATCTTTAAAAAACGACAGTACTTTTAGACAAGCTTTTTTAGATGGTGCATTCACAGTTCCTGGCGATGGATGTATAGATTACAAACCTTTTCTAAAAGTTTTAAATAAAAAAAATTATAGCGGCTGGCTTGTAGTTGAAGCTGAGCAAGATCCAGCTAAAGCAAATCCGTTCGAATATGCGAAAATTGGTTTTAATTATTTAAGCAAAACTGCCAGGGAATGTGGTTTTGAAATATCAAGTTAACGATATGCAGAGACAAGTTCGTTATTACCCGCTGCAACACATGGGGATTTAACGCACGTCCCAATTACCCACTCTGAGCCAGCTTCAGAGTCGAAATTACCTTCAGATACAAAAATAATACCTTTATCAGTTGATTGTCCTGCTTTTCCTTCAGCTTGAATTCTTGGATCTTGTGTAGTTTGGATTAATGGTTTTTCAATTTTGTAAGGATTGCTTAATTTTAAATTTTTAATAATAAATTCTACAATTTTTGAAGAACTCCAGTTAGAAGTACATTTCTCTCCCCATGAAGTATTTACAGATCCATTTGAGCTACATCTGTTTATTTCACTATTAATAAAATCTACAACCATTTTGTGGTTTGATTTTATGTTGTTGGCTTTTTCAACTACAGACGATCTTGTTGTTGCAGTCCAAAGAAGCATTATAATAACATATGTAATAGAACTTAAAACTAAAAATTCTAAGGGTCCAAAATTTTTTAATCTTCTTTTTATATTAATCATAATTTAACAATCATCGATTTATCGATTTTTTTTTCAAAAAAATCAATTATATTTTTTGTTGTCTCAATACCCATTCTTGAGGTGCATTCATTAGTAAATGTCGCTGAATGAGGGCTTAAAATTACTTTTTTATTTTTAAGAAGTGGATTATTTTTTTCTATTGGCTCACTAGAAAAAACATCTAAGCCAGCTGCAAATATTAAATCTTCATTTAAAGCTTTTTCCAAATCAATTTCATTTATAATACCGCCTCGAGCTGTATTTACTATAATAGAACTTTTTTTCATTCTTTTAAAAACAGAGTAGTTTAATAAATTTTTTGTTTCTTCAGTAAGAGGCATGTGTAAAGATACATAATCAGCAACTTTTAAACCATCTTCAATATTGTTGATCTTTAAGCCCCCATGATTTTTAATTGTCTCTTCATTAACATAAGGATCATACACGTAAACTTTTGCATCAAAAGCTAAACACCTTCTAATTAGTTTTTTTCCTATTCGTCCAAAACCTGCGATTAAAATATTTTTATTAAATAATTCATATGTTGTTATTTTTTTTGCGTTTGACTTAAAATTTCCCTTTCGAACTTCTGTGTCATATTGAATTATAGATTTCGATAAAGATAAAAACATTGATAAAACATGTTCCGCAACTGCCACAGCATTAGCAGTAGCTGTTACTAATAAAGAAATATCATTTTTTTTAATATATTCTAAGTCTACGTTATCTATACCAACTCCGTGCCTCGAGATTGCCTTTAGTTTTTTACAGTGTTTTAAAATTATTTCATCTAGTTTTGAAACTCTTAATGTACAAGCATCAAAATCAGGTAATTTTTTAATTAAATTTTCTTCAGAGACATTTGTAATTAATTCATATTCAAAATTAGGGTGTTTTTCTAATAATTCCAAACCATCTTTGTGAATTTCTTCTATAACAGCGATTTTATACTTCATATTTTTTGGCGGTCCCAAGGGGAATCGAACCCCATTTGGTAGATCTTGACCCTTGGTCTTTTCCGCTTGTTAAACAACAATACTAGATCATTTCAGTAATAACAATAAGAGTTTGATCACGTATTGATCACACTCGAAAAGGTAAAAATAGTAACAATTACAAATCTAATAGATATAGCCAAAAAATTTCATTTATAATAGAATTTTATATTTATTAAAACTAAAAATAAATTACAAAGTAACCAGAAATAGCTGAAAAGAAAAGTATTAAAAATAAAACTACCCAAGAAATTTTTCTAAATTTTAATAGCGATAATTTATCTTCCTGTGGTTTTTTTAAGATATCGTAAATACCTAGTCCCATGAAATGTCCAATATAAACT
>JBJLED010000017.1:0-8203 GCA_045566055.1 Candidatus Pelagibacter sp.
TTGGTGGTGGCCTTGGTAAGAATCGCACTTACGACACATACCTTTTCAGGGTACTGCTCTACTACTGAGCTACAAGGCCTAAAATCTAAAAGTAATTCTACCTTTAGTTAAATCATATGGCGTCATTTCAACCATTACATTATCTCCAGCAAGAACTCTTATTCTATTCTTTCTTAATTTTCCTGCTGTGTGAGCTAAAATTTCATGGTTATTTTCAAGCTTTACTCTGAACATCGCATTTGGCAAAAGTTCAGTGACTTTTCCTTTAAATTCTAGAGTTTCTTGTTTAACCAATTAATTTCCTTTTTTTAGTCTCATTTTTACTGAGTTAGCATGTCCATGCAAATTTTCATGCTCCGCTAAATTTATAACCGATGATCCTAATCTTTCAATACCTGTTTTTGTTATTTTTATAAGAGACTGCCGCTTTAAAAAATCGTTAACAGATAAACCTGATGAAAATCTTGCTGAACCTGATGTAGGTAGCACGTGGTTAGGGCCAGCAATATAATCGCCGATAGCCTCTGGAGAAAATTTACCTATAAAAATTGATCCAGCATTTTTTACACCTTTAATTATTTTTTCGTTAATATTTGTACATAGCTCTAAATGTTCAGGTGCTATAGTGTTAATAGCTTCTAGCATATTCTTTTTGTTATTCGCAAAAATAGCTAAACCAAAACTTTTTAAACTTTGAGAGGCAATTTTTTTTTTTGGTAATGTCTTGAGTTGTTGTTTTAGTGATGCATTTACTAATCGAATTAAATTTTTATTATTTGTGATCAAAATTGATTGAGCATTAACATCGTGTTCTGCCTGAGCTATTAAGTCTGCAGCTACTAGATTCGGATCTGCAAACTTATCTGCAACAATACTTACTTCGGAGGGTCCAGCGACCATATCAATGCCAACGTCTCCAAAAACCTCTTTTTTTGCACAAGCTACAAAAGCGTTTCCTGGTCCAACTATCTTATCTACTTTTTCAAATTTCTTTGTTCCGAAGGCTAATGCCGCGATAGTCTGAGCACCACCTGTTTTATAAATTTTTTTTACACCGCATTTTTTTGCAGCATAAATTACTGCTGGATTAATCTTGGAGTTTAAAGATGGGGTAGTTAAATATATATTTTTTACTCCAGCAACTATTGCTGGTATACAATTCATTAAAACAGTACTGGGATAACTTGCTGTACCTCCAGGTACATAAACTCCTACTTTTTCTAAAGGAGAATATTTATAAGATAATACATTCTTATATTTATCTTTAAATGTAAAAGATATAAATTTTTGTTTCGAATGAAAATTTTTAATTCTTTTAAATGCTAAATCAATTGATTTTTTTGTCTTTTGATCAATTTTTTTTGAAATTTTATTAATTTCATTTCTGGAAAACATAAGATTATTAGATTTTGTTTTAATTTTTGAGAATTTTTTCTCATAATTTATAACTGCTTTATCTCCGTATTTTTTTACATTTTTAATTATTTGACTAACTACAGAAGTTTGATTTTTTTGGATAGACTTTCTTTTTTCTAAAAATACCTTTAAAATTTTTAAAGACGCTTTGTTATTAAATTTTAATATTTTTAACATTACAGACTATTGTGTTTAGGTTTATTTTTTGTATCCCATGCTTCGCCCTGATCATCTAAAGTTACTTCAATCACCTCAGAAATAATTCTAATAATTGAATCACCAGCGAAAATAATTTTCATTTCATAGTTTTTATCAGGAGTAATACTTGTTTCAATAGCTAGGAAATCCAAAAATTTATCTTTTTTAAGCTGATTTATATTTATCGATAGCACATTCATTACATTTTCAAATTTCAAGATAGTTCTAATACGTTTATTTTTTCTAAAAACACCTTTTTCAACGTCTTCCCACATAAAACGGTTTAACTGCATCAAAAAAATTTTATTTTTTTTTAAGTTCGCTATGTCGGCAACACTCACAATAGAATCTTGAAGGTGTGCTGAAACAACTCTCAGGTCTTCCTCTGTTCTTGCAATTAGTTTTAAATTTTTTGGTTCCATTTTTAAACTCTTTTAACTTTAGCTTCGCAATTTTTAAGTTTTTTTTCTAAATATTCATAACCCCTATCAAGATGATAAATTCTATTAATTATTGTTCTGTTCTCAGCTATCAACCCAGCTAAAACTAAACTAACCGAAGCTCTCAGGTCAGTCGCCATTACTTCGGCTCCTGTTAATTTTGTTGGTCCTTTTATTATTGCAGTTTTATCTTTTATTTTAATATTTGCACCCATTCTCTTCAACTCAGGCACATGCATAAATCTGTTTTCAAAAATATCTTCTTTTATTTTAGATACACCGTTAGCCTGTGTGAGAAGAACCATTAGTTGGGCTTGTAAATCTGTCGGAAACCCTGGATAAGGTTTTGTTATCACATTAATTTTTTTTAATTTTTTCGCTTTTTTAATGAGAATAGAATTTTTTTTTTGTTTTATTGAAACTCCAATTTTTTTTAAAACATTTAATTCATTCTTAATTATTTTTGGTTCAATTTTATCGATTATTAAATTCTTCTTAGCTAACAATGCACTCGCTATCATATAAGTGCCTAATTCTATTCTATCGAAAATTACATGATGTATAATTTTTAAACTTTTAGTTTTGCTTCCCGAGATTGAAATTGTCCTGCCTTTCTGAGAAATATCTGCTCCTAATTTTTTGAGAAATTTTATCAGATCCTTTATTTCTGGTTCAATTGCACAATTTTTTAAAATAGTTTTACCTTTGGCTTTGAAGGCTGCAAGTAAAGCATTTTCTGTCGCTCCTACTGAAATAGAAGGAAACTTTATTTTTGCACCTTTAAGTCCATTTTTAGCTTGTGCATATATATACCCGTTTTTAATTTTAATCATTGCACCTAATTTTTTTAGAGCAAATAAATGTAGATCTACCGGCCGTGTCCCGATAGCACACCCGCCAGGTAAAGAAACTTTCGCTTTTTTATATTTAGTTAATAAAGAACCCAAAACTAAAACTCCGGCTCTCATTGTTTTAACAAGTTTATATGGAGCTAAAGTGTTAATATTTTTTCCATTATTTTTAATTTTAATTAAATTTTTTTTTTTTATTATTTTTGTTTTTAATCCAATAAAATTTAATAATTCAACCATTGTAAATATATCTTTTACCATAGGAACATTTTTAATTGTTGTCTGGTTGGAAAGAATAGAGGCTGCTAAAATTGGTAAGGTAGCATTTTTAGATCCTGATATAGAAATTTTTCCGCTTAACTCTCTATTGCCTTTAATTATAAGCTTTTCCATTAAAGAGATTAAACTTTTGGAAGTGTCACGCCTTTTTGTTTCATATATTTACCTTTTCTATTAGCGTAAGTTACATTAGGTTTTTCATTTCCTTTTAAAAAAATAAATTGAGCTACACCCTCATTGGCGTAGATTTTAGCCGGTAATGGAGTTGTGTTTGAAAATTCTAAAGTTACGTGTCCTTCCCAACCAGGTTCTAAAGGCGTTACATTTACTATGATTCCGCATCTTGCATAAGTAGATTTGCCAAGGCAAATTACAAGGATATCGTCGGGAATTTTAAAATATTCCATTGTTCTCGCTAGTGCAAAAGAGTTTGGAGGAATTATACATTCTTTTCCAATTTTAGTAATAAAGCTCTCTTTTTTGAAAACTTTGGGGTCTACTATGCCAGAATTTACATTAGTAAAAATTTTAAACTCATTAGACACTCTAGCATCATATCCGTAGGAAGATAAACCAAAGGAAATTTTTCCTTTTCTTACCTGTTTATCTACAAAAGGCTTGATCATACCTTTTTGTTTTGCTGCTTTCTTAATCCATTTGTCTGAAAGAACTGTCATTTTTCTTATTCTCTTTTTTGATTTTTTTTCTTTTTTTCAGGTTTTTTTTTAAAGCAGCCTCACGGCTTTTAATAAAAGAATCTTTTTTTTCAAAAGATTTCATTAATAAAAAATTAGTTTTTATCTGGGTTTGTTAGGTCCTCTAATGTTATAGGTTTATCAATGTCATGCATCAATTTTGCCTCGGACTCTTTAGAGCTGCTTATTGAACGCTTAGCTCTTCTTTGCTCAATTCTTGCTTTTCGCTTAGCCTCTTTTTTCATAGCTTTGTCGCCTCGAGTAGATTTGTAATCGTAATGAATTCCCATATTGAGCGTCCCTTCATTAATTATTAAATTTACTTCTTGAAGCCCTATTTTGCAAGCCTCTTGATTGAACCTTCTGTATAATTATAAATAATATCGACAAAATTACGGCAACTATTACATCTTGGAGTGGAGTTGCGTTTGGAAAACCATAATTCCACAATACCACCAATAATAACCATGCCAGCCAATTAATTTTTTTACTCATCTATTTTACAGCCTTGCTCATTACATTTTTTGCCTGAATTAATATTATTAAAAAAATCTAAAGCTCTAATGGCTGTCATCATATTGTTTTTATAAATGTTTAGATATCCATTTAAGCTAACAGATAATTTTTTTGCTTCATCCATCATCCCAAGTCTTACAAAATTAATAAGCATGATTGCATTGCCATTAGGAATTGTATTATCTCCTATATCAATAGGTTTAAAAAAAATATCGTTATTATCTTTAGGGTTTTTTTGAAAAATATTTTTATCATCTAAGTAAAATTTATCTATTGTTTCTTGGGACAATCTTTTTGCTAAATCTTTGTATCTTAGGTTCATAGTATTATCATAGAGGTCATTAAGGGCATTTATCAAAAACGCATAGTCTTCAATAAAAACAGTTTCTTTTGAAAAACTATGGTAAATTTTGTTTTTTATATATTTTTTTTCAATTTTCATGAAAAAATTTTCAGCTAACTTTAAATATCCTTTGTTAGGCAAAATTTCGTGAGCTGATATCAATGCGCTCATCATCAAGCAATTTAAATCTAATTGAGTTTTGTCATCAAAAAAAGGTTTGTTTCTTTTCAGTCTAATATGAAGGAGCTTTTTTAAAATTTCATTAGTTGGTTTTCCTTTTTCAACTAGTATAATTTTGCTTTCCCAATTTCCTTCTGGTTTAATTTCAAAGTATTTTTCGATATTCTCTATATCTTTAATTTCATCATATGTAAAAATGTAGTATTTTCCTTCTTCTCCATCGCTATCTGCATCGTAGGCAGATCCTAAAAAACCTTCCTTATTTAAGAAATCTTTTTTTAAAAATTCAATTGTTTGTTCTAATTTATCTTTGAAATAATTATCAGATTTTATTTTACAATATTTTGAGAGTAATAATATGAATTGAGTATTATCATAAAGCATCTTTTCAAAATGTGGGATCACCCAATTTTCGTCCACTGTATAACGAGCAATGCCTCCTTCTAAATGATCGTATATTCCTTTCGAACAAAGTTGCTTAATAATTAGTTCGACAGGCTTTAAATACTTTGTATCCTTAGATTTATTATAAAAATAAAGAATAGTTTCGTATAAATTAAAAGTTGGAAATTTTGGTGCACCTTTGTAACCACCGTTCAATGTATCTAGGTGACCTAGAGACGTTTCTATAATAGGTTCAAGGTCCTGGTTTAGAACAGAATGCTTTTTTAAATCTAAATTTTTAATAATTAAATCTTTTTGTTTAATTATATTTTCTCTTTGATCTTTATAAGCATCTGAAACTTTTTGAAGAACTTCTCTAAATGATGGTAATCCATGTTTGGGTTCTTTTGGAAAGTAAGTGCCCCCCATAAATGGAACTCCGTTTTCATCTAAGAACATTGTTAGTGGCCACCCTCCTCCGGTTTGATTAAATAATTGAAATGAACTTTGAAAAATAAAATCTAAATCTGGCCTTTCTTCTCTATCAACTTTTATATTTATAAATAGTTCATTCATTAAATCTGCTGTTTGAGTATCTTCGAAACTTTCATGTGCCATAACATGGCACCAGTGACAACTCGCATATCCAATACTTAGCAATATAGGTTTTTTATTTTTTCTAGAAAATTCCAAAGTTTCTTTAGACCAAATTTGCCAATTAACTGGATTATCCTTATGCTGTTTTAAATACGGACTTAAATCGTTAGATAAAACATTTTCATTAATTTTTATCATCAAAAAACTTTCTTTTAATTAATAAAGAAACAATCATTAGGCAAACGAACATTAATATTGGCATATAAATAGCTGGCGTTAATATGAAATCAAGTGTGTTAAATCTCTCTGATTGTTCAACATAAGAATTAAGTCCAGCTCCTATTGTATTGAAAATAAAAAATCCAGGTATAAATCCTAGAAAACTTGAAAAAAAATAATTTAATTTTTTCATTCCAAATAAAATTGGAAGTAAATTCTGTAATCCAAATGGAACTCCTAATCCTCCAATAAATCTATATATGAAGAAATAGTAAAATTCATTTTTTCTAAATAAAATAATAAATTTATCAAATTTTTGTTCTAATATTTTCTTAATCAAATCTCTAAAGAAGAAATTTCCAATTGAATATAAAATTAAAGCGCCTAATGAAATTGAAATTAATGAAACAAAGGTTCCAATCCATTGACCAAACATTATTCCAGAAATAATCAACAAAGGTGAGCCAAAGCCAAGAAGAGCAACCCAGAATACTGCAAAAATAAAAAAATAAATTAAGTTTATTATAGTGTTAGCGCTTATATAATTATTCAACTCTTTCTGAAGTTCTTTATAATAAGCAAAATCATTTAACCTGCTTATTTCTATACCTGTAAAAATAAAATATAAGAATGCAAAAAGTATAATTAAGTAAGAAATACCTAAAAATATTTTGAAATTTTTGCTCATAATTTACCTGTACAATAGACAACAATTAAAATATATACCTTTAAATATTTATGAAAAGAACATATCAACCCAGCAATTTAGTAAGAAAAAGAAGACACGGTTTTAGAGCAAGAATGGCTACAAAAACTGGGAGGCAACTTATCGCTCGTAGACGAGCAAAAGGAAGAAAAACTCTTTCTACCTAAAATAAATGGTTAAGCTTGAGAGTTTAAAAAAAAGCAACCAATTTAGAAAAGCGCTTAAAGAAAAAAAAGTTCATACCGATTACTTTTCCATTTTTGCTGCTAAAAATTTTTTTAAGGCTAAACAAAAAACTAGTTTACTCATTAGTTTTGTTATGAAAAAAAAAATTGGAAATGCGGTTAAAAGAAACAAAATTAGAAGAAAATTAAAAGCAATTGTTCAAAAATTGTTAAAAAAAAGAGGTGCAATTAATAAAGATTACACTTATATAGTTTTTGGTAAGTCTAATGCTTATGCTCAAAAACAAGATGTGCTTTTGCCATTAATGGAGAAAAGTTTTAGTAAGTTAAAAAAGTAAAATGACAAAAATTCTAATTTTAATTATAAAATTTTATAAATATTTTATTTCTCCAATGTTAGGTGATAGATGTAGATTCTTGCCTACTTGCTCTGAATATTTTATTGAAGCCCTCAATGCTCATGGTTTAATTAAAGGATTTAAATTAGGAATAAAAAGAATTTTTAAATGCCATCCTTTTAAATTACTAGGTGGCAATCACGGAATAGATTTTGTCCCCAAATCAGATCAGAAAGAGAGTAAACATGGATAATAGAAATGTATTTGTAGCAATAGCTCTTTCTATGTCTGTTTTGCTTTTCTGGGGAGCTTTTTTTGAGACTCCAAAAAAACCTATTGAACAAAAAAATGGTCAGAAAGTTGAGCAAAAATCTGAGCAAAGCTCAATAACTCCAACAATTGATCAACCAACTGTAATCAAAAATATTTCAAGAGAAGACTCATTAAACAAAAGTAAAAGAGTCAAAATCGAAAACAATAGTATTATAGGTTCAATAAATTTAAAAGGCGCGCAGATTGATGATATTTCCTTCAAAAATCATAAACAAGAGGTTGAGGGAAACAAAAATATTATTTTTTTGAATCCAGCGGAGACACAAAATGGTTTTTATATTGAAACTGGTTGGACCAGCATTGGAAATAAAATAAAAATACCCACAAAAGAAAGTGTCTGGTCAGTAAAAGGAAATAATGTTTTAAGTAATAACTCTCCAGTGGTCTTACATTGGAATAATGGAGAAGGAGTATTATTTGAAAAAAAAATTGAATTAGATGAAAAATATTTATTCAAAATTTCACAACAAGTAAGAAATAATTCAAATTCATCAATTGACCTATACCCATATGCTCAGATGAC
>JBJLED010000018.1:0-45148 GCA_045566055.1 Candidatus Pelagibacter sp.
TTTATAGAACTTCACGTTTACCAACATGATTTGCTTTACTGACAATACCTTTTTCTTCCATCATATCAATAATTCTAGCTGCTCTATTATAGCCAATTTGTAATTTTCTTTGTAAGAAACTTGTTGAAGCTTTTCCCTCTGATTTAATAATATCAACTGCTTGTGAATACAGTTCGTCTTCATCTCCGTCTCCTTCTGCAGCGGAAGAAGTTTCATTACTTGTATGTGCAGTTATTTCATCCATATAATCGGGCTCACCTTGTGCTCTAATGGAGTTAACAATTTTTTCTATCTCATTCTCTGAAACAAACGGACCGTGAATTCTAACAATTCTGTTTGCTGAAGACATGAACAACATATCACCTTTACCCAACAATTGTTCTGCACCCTGCTCTCCTAATATTGTTCTACTATCTATTTTAGAACTTACTTGAAAAGAAACTCTTGTTGGAAAGTTTGCTTTGATTGTACCTGTAATAACATCAACACTTGGTCTTTGCGTTGCCATAATAATGTGAATCCCTGCTGCTCTTGCCATTTGAGATAATTTTTGAATGTAGTTTTCTATCTCTTTGCCAGCAACAAGCATTAAGTCTGACATTTCATCAACCACTACAACGATGTAAGGCATCTTTAATTTATGTTTAGCATTGTAACCATCGATGTTTCTCACTCCAACTTTGCTCATAAGTTTGTACCTGTTATTCATTTCTTTCACAGTCCAAGCCAGAGCAGATGTTGCTTTCTTTGCATCGGTGATTACTGGAGTTAATAAATGCGGAATGCCCTCGTAAGTGGATAGCTCTAGCATCTTAGGATCGATTAAAATAAATTTACAAAGATCAGGATTTAATTTGTAAAGTAATGAAACAATAATAGTATTAATACAAACTGACTTACCTGAACCTGTAGTTCCAGCAATTAATAAGTGAGGCATTGAAGTAAGATCTCCAACTATCGGCATGCCAGATATGCTTTTGCCTAGTGCTATAGGTAATTTGACATCTTTCTTTTGAAACTTTTCGTAAGAGATGATTTCTCGGAGTGATACGCTTTCCCTTGTCTCGTTTGGTATCTCGATACCTACTGTATTTTTACCAGGTATTACTGAAACCCTTGCAGATGTTGAACTAGTGTTACGTGCTAAGTCCTCGGATAAATTTATTATCTTGGAAACTTTTACACCTGGCGCTGGTTCAAACTCATATAAACTAACAACAGGACCATTATTAATAGCTTTAATTTTTCCATCGATACCAAAATCTAAAAGAATTTTTTCCATAAATTCACCATCAGGACGATTTTTATTTAATTCTGATGCACTAAGTTTTGTGGAACTTTTGTCTAAATAATCTATCGCCGGCAGTTTATATTTTGATCTTAAACTAGTTGTTGGTTTTTCTGATTTAGATAAGCCACTAAATGAAAATGATTGTTGCGGTCTTTCAATGATTTCACTTTTCTCTTCTATAGGATCTGCTTCTAAATTCACATCAGGAATAGAATTTTCTTTTCTCCTGAACAACGAAGCAATTATTGAAAAAATCCCAGTAATAATTAACTTTATATTTAAATCAGCAGAAAAAATAAAAAAGATCAGAGTTAGTAATAACAAACTGTAAGCAGAATATGTATTATCAATATATGGAAACCATTTGCTTAAAAATTCATAACCAATCTTTCCAACAAAACCCGAGTTGCCATTATCGATAAGCCAGAACGAATTGTTAAAAGTAATATAAATAAAAATAGTACCTAAGACTAAATATGAAACTACTAGAAATAATTTTAAAATTATTCTTTTGATTTCTTTCTTAATTATTAAATTAATTCCCCAAAATAAAAAATTAGCCAAAATTAAAAATGAAACGAGACCAAAACTCTGTAATAGAAAATCAGCTATGCTACTTCCATAGATCCCAAAGAAATTTTTTATCTCAAATTCTCTATCACCATAGACTAATGAAGGATCTTCTGGTGAATACGTCGTAAAAGCTATTGCTAGACCAATACTCGTCGAAATTAAGATTAATCCTATAAATTCAAAGGTTCGTTTTTTTAAAAAATTTGTTAAACTGTTTAAAAAGTTTGTATTCATATCGAATCGTTTTACGTACTTTTTACCATTTTTATGAAAGTGAGAAAAATTTTAATATGAAAAAACAAAGAATTTGTGTAGTTGGAGACGGTCTTTCGGGTTTAATGGCTGCTTTATCATTGAATAAATTAGAAGGCTTAGAAGTTCACTTAATATCGAGAAAAAATAACCCTTCTAAAGACAAAAGAACAACAGCTATTTCTGCCTCTAACTATGAGTTTTTTAATAAAGTCATACACAATCTTGAAAAGAAATTATTTTGGCCTTCTAAAAAGATCGATCTTTTTTACGAGACAAAAGATCAGAACATGAATTTCTTAAACTTTAATGAAGATAACAAAAATCTTATGTATGTTTTTGAGAATGACAAAATCAAAGAAATTTTAATTAAAGAAATTAAAAAGAATAAAATCAAAACTCTTCACAAAAATATAAATGAATTAAAATGCCTAGATAGTTATGATATAAAAATATTATGCCTAGGCAGAGCTTCAAAAATCTATCAAAGTGTAGTTGATAAAAGATCGTTAAATAAAGATTACAAAGAAATCGCTATCATAGGATACGTTAAGCATAAATTAAAAGATTTGAATACTGCCCAATATTTTTTGAAAGAAGGACCCTTAGCTATACTCCCCTTTTCAAAAAATAATTTTTCTTTTGTTTGGAGTGTAGATAAAAAGTTTTTAAAAAAAGATATTAATTCAGTCGTTAAAACAAAAATTTGCGAAGTTTTAAAAACAAAAAAAATACAGATATCTAATCAACAATCATATCCATTGATGCTCAATTTAAAACGAACCTATTATAAAAATGATATTCTTATCTTAGGTGAAGGACTGCACACAGTTCATCCTGTAGCTGGTCAAGGCTTTAATCTTGTATTAAGAGATATTAATAAATTACAAAAGATTTTTAAATATTATACAGAGTTAGGCATGTCTTTAAAAAGCACCACTGCTCTTGAAGAATTTACTAATAATAGGAAATCTGAGAATATTATTACCGGTATAGGAATTGATCTAACTCATAATTTCTTTAAACAAAATAAATTATTAGATCCATTTAAAGAAACAATTTTGAAAAATATCTCAAAAAATAGTACTCTTAAAAAAATAAGTAAATTTATTTCTAATCAAGGTTTATCAATTTAATTCAATGAACATTTACGCTCTTTCATCAGGCAGAGGTCCGTCAGGAATAGCTATAGTTAGAGTCTCAGGTAAAGACACTCTTAAAGTTTGTAAAAACTTAACTAAACTAAAAGAAATTAATTCAAATGAAGTAAATTATTGTAAATTTTATGATCCAAAAAACGATCAAATAATAGATCCAGAGGCTCTATTATTGTGGTTTCCTGGGCCTAATAGCTATACCGGTGATGATTTAGCTGAGTTTCAAGTTCATGGAAGTAACGCTGTTATCAACGCATTATTAAAGGCACTATCAGAGCAAGAAAATTGTAGATTAGCTGAACCAGGTGAATTTACGAAGATAGCTTTTCAAAATAATAAAATTGATCTTTTAAAAGCTGAAAGTATAGGTGATTTAATCCATGCTGAAACAGAGCTTCAAAGAGATCAAGCTGTTAAATTAGTTCAAGGTAATGCTTCAAATTATTATAATGAATTAAGAGAAAAATTAATAAAATCCTTATCTTATATCGAAGCTAAGATAGATTTTGCTGAGGATGATTTACCAGAAAAAGTTTTAAAAGAAGTTCAAAACTCTATTAAAGAAATTCATAAAGATATTCATAAGATAATAGAGGACAATAAAATAGGAGAAAAGATAAGAGATGGTTTTAAAGTTTCTATAACAGGTGAAGTAAATGCAGGCAAATCTTCCCTTTTAAATTTGATAGCGAAAAGAGATGTAGCTATTGTTTCAGATGAAGCTGGAACTACAAGAGATGTAATTGAGACATATTTGAATATAGATGGTTACCCTGTTATCCTAGCTGATACTGCAGGTATAAGAGATGCTAAAAACGAGATTGAAAAAAAAGGTATATCTTTAGCTTTAGGAAAATCAAAAGAAGCTGATTTAAATATTGTTGTTATAGATAATTCTTCAAAAAGCATAAACAATGAAATTAAAAAAATGATCAATAAAGACACGATAGTTTTACTTAATAAATCAGACGTACAAAATAAGCAAAATCAAAAATTTGATGCAGATACGGTGCTGGCGTCAGTTAAAGAAAATAAAAATATTGATATTTTGATAAAAAAAATAAAAGAAAAATTAAGTAAAAAATTCACATCCAATAATACTGCTTTAATCACAAGAGAAAGACATAGAATTAAACTTAATCAATGTTTAAAAGAAATAGATAACTTTCTTAAAAAAGATCAGAATAAAGATCTTGAATTAGCTGCCGAAGACTTAAGAATGGCTACACGACATCTTGGAAATATTGTCGGTAAGGTTGACGTCGAAGAAATCCTTGGATCAATATTTAAAGACTTTTGTATTGGTAAATAAAATACCTCTTGTATTCCTAATATACGGCGTTACATTCATCTTATGATTAAACAAAGCTATGATGTTGCAGTAATAGGTGGTGGGCATGCTGGATGTGAGGCAGCAGCAGCATCCGCTAGAATGGGCGTAAATACTGCCCTTTTTACACATAAAATAGAAACAATTGGTGAGATGTCGTGCAATCCTGCTATCGGAGGACTTGGAAAAGGGCATCTAGTAAGAGAAATAGATGCTTTAGATGGTGTAATGGGTGTTGTGGCTGATAAATCAGGTATTCAATTTAGATTACTAAACAGAAGTAGGGGTCCAGCAGTGCAGGGGCCACGTACTCAGTCAGATAGAGCTCTTTACAAACAGCATATGCAAAAGATTTTACTAAATTACAAAAATTTAGAGGTCATAGCAGATCCTATCATCAAATTTCTGTTTGAAGGCGATAAAGTAATCGGTTTTGTTTGTCAAAGTGGAAAAGAGATAAGAACAAAACAACTAATCTTAACTACCGGTACATTTCTTAATGGGTTAATACATATAGGTGAAACTCAAATACCAGCGGGTAGGTATGATGAAAAGCCATCTACAGGGTTAAGTGAGCAATTAGCAAAATTTAAAATGCAAATAGGAAGACTAAAAACAGGAACTCCACCTAGACTAGACGGTAGTACAATTAATTACGATGATTTAGAAATGCAGCCAGCAGATGATGATCATTACTACTTTTCTTTCCTTACAAACAAAATTGATAACAAACAAATCAAATGCGGTATGACTTATACTAATAACGAAGTCCACAAAATTATTAGTGATAATATTTCTCGAAGCGCAATGTATTCGGGGAACATTAAAGGTGTAGGACCACGTTATTGCCCATCTATTGAAGATAAAATTGTAAAGTTCAAAGAGAAACAACAGCATCAAATCTTTCTTGAACCCGAAGGATTAAAGGACAATACTATTTACCCAAATGGCATATCTACTTCTCTTCCAGAGGAGATTCAGCTTAAAATATTGGCTAAAATTAAGGGTTTAGAACATGTTAAGATGAAAAGGGCAGGGTATGCTATAGAGTATGATTATGTGGATCCAAGAGAGCTTAACGCTACGTTAGAAACTAAAAAAATAAAGTCATTATTTTTAGCAGGACAAATTAACGGTACTACTGGTTATGAAGAAGCAGCAGCTCAAGGTATGATCGCTGGTATTAATGCAGCTTTAAAAATCAAAAATAAATCTGATTTTGTTTTAGATAGATCAACTTCTTACATTGGTGTGATGATTGATGATTTAATAACTAAAGGTGTTACAGAACCTTATCGTATGTTTACCTCTAGAGCAGAATATAGATTAACTTTAAGAGCTGATAATGCAGATCAGAGATTAACAGATTTTGGTATAAATTTAGATTTAGTAGGATCTGAAAGAGAAAAAATATTCTTAGAAAAGAAAAAAAATATTTACTTACTAAATAATTTCTTAGAAACAAAATTCTTAACTCCTAATGAAGCAAAAAAATATGATATAAAAATTGCTATGGATGGAGTCAAAAGATCTTGTTTAGAAGTTATGGGCCAACGAAAAGTAAATATGGCGAAGATAAGGCAAATATTTAGTGACATACCTGTATTTCCTGACTCACTAGAAAAGCAGGTTGTAATAGATGCCCACTACATGGGTTATTTAAAGAGACAGGAGCGAGATATTAAATCTTTTAAGAAAGATGAGTCTGTTATCATCCCTAATAATATAAATTATAAAAATTTAAGTGGTTTATCAAACGAAGTTAGGTCGAAGCTGATATCTATAAGGCCTAAAACGTTAGGACAAGCTATTAGAATAGATGGTATTACTCCTGCAGCTATAATAATCTTGTTATCTCACATAAAAAAGCTAAAATTTAAAGCTACTGCTTAATGCAGGATAAAGAAGTTATAAGCACTCTTCAAAATCAGCTTAACTATAGTGAAAAAAATATATCAGATATTAAAATATTTATAAATGAATTGCTTAAAGCTAATAAAAAGCATAATTTAATCTCTAAAAGCACTGAAAACGTAATTTGGCACAGACATATCCTTGACTCAGCTCAATTAGTAAAATTTATTGACTTTTCAAAAGGTTCTTTGTCGGATTTAGGCACTGGAGCTGGCTTTCCAGGCTTGATTTTAGCTTTATTTAACAAAAATAAGAACTTTCACGTGAAATTATATGAAAAATCACCAGTAAAAAAAGCTTTTTTGAAAAATATAAGTGATAGATTATCACTTAATATAGAGATACGTGGAGATATTGTTTAACGAGGATTCCATCGACACAGACTACATAGTCAGTAGAGCCTTTAAGAAACTAGAAACAATAATACAAGTTTCACGTGAAATCGTAAAAAAGTCCCATAAATTGATAATTCTAAAAGGTCAAAACGCACAGGAAGATTTAAAAAAAGCTTTCAATAAGGGAAAATACGATTATAAACTTGAAAACAGTATAACAAATGAAGAATCTAAAATAATTATAGTCGATTTTAAAAAATGACGACAACAATTTCTGTTATTAATCAAAAAGGCGGGGTAGGAAAAACAACAACAGTAATAAATTTAGCCGCTTCATTGTCCATTTTGGGTCAAACAAATCTTGTTATTGATTTAGATCCACAGGGAAACGCTACAACAGGATTTGGCAAAAGCAATAGTGATGAAGATAAAAATATTTACAATTTATTGATCAAAAAAATTAGTCTTGGGCAGGCAATACAAAAAACTAATATACAAAATTTAGATATCGTAGGATCACACGTAAATTTATCTGGTTTAGAAGTTGAAACAGCGAGCGACTCAAAGAGAGCATTTGTTTTAAAAGAAATACTATCGTCAGAAAAATCGGGATTTCTAAAAAAATATGACAACATATTTATAGATTGTCCTCCGTCTTTAAGCTTGCTCACTATCATGTCTTTAGTTGCATCAGATGAGTTATTAGTTCCTTTGCAAACAGAGTTCTTTGCCTTGGAGGGTATTACACAGTTAGTTAAAACAATTGATAGAATAAAAGAAAATCTTAATCCAGCACTTTCAATAAGAGGAATTCTTTTAACTATGTTTGACAAAAGAAACAAACTTTCATCGGAAGTAGACAGAGAAGCAAGAAACTATTTTAAAGACAAAGTATATAAAACTGTCATTCAAAGAAATGTAAGATTGTCAGAAGCTCCATCACATGGGTTGCCTTGCGTTATTTATGATAAAAGTTGTGTTGGAAGTAAGTCATATTTCAAATTAGCCGAAGAATTTAAAAACAAAATAGAGAGCGCTGCATGAGTGGAAAAAAAAAAGGTCTAGGCCGAGGATTATCAGCTTTATTCGGTGATGAAGAACCTAAGGATAAACCACAAGAAATTATAAAACCTAATACTGTCTCCATTAGTGATTTAAGCCGAAATCCCTACCAGCCACGACAGCTATTTAGAGAAGATAAACTAGAAGAATTGGCAAATTCTATAAGGCAAAATGGAATTATTCAGCCAATAGCTGTTCGTCCGAAAAAAACAGAAAATGGCAAATTTCAAATTGTGGCCGGAGAAAGAAGGTGGTTGGCCGCTCAAAGAGCCGGACTTCATGAGATACCTGTTATTATTTTGGATTTAAGTGATGTTGAATCATTGGAAGTTGCAATAGTAGAAAATATTCAAAGAGACGATCTCAATCCAATAGAGGAGGCGCGCGGGTACAAAAGATTAAATGAAGAATTTAAATATGATCACGAGAGTATATCAAAATTAATGTCAAAAAGTAGAAGCCACGTAAGCAATATATTAAGATTATTAACTCTTCCAAAGGATGTAGTTGCAATGCTAGAAGAAGGAAGTCTAACATCAGGACAAGCCAGGCCTTTAATTGGGTTATCAAATGCTTCTTCTGTTGCTGAAGAAATTGTATCAAAAAATTATAGTGCTAGAAAAGTTGAGTATTTGGTAAAATCTAAAAAAAATTCAGGAACTAATACTAAAGTTTATGATGCAAATGTAATTAAAGCCCAGGAGCGTATTGAAAAATTACTTGGTTTAAAGGTTCATATACATAACAAAAAAAATAATAGTGGAAAAATAACGATAGAATATAAGGATTTAGAACAATTTGAGTTAGTGTCTGATTTGCTCACTAAGCGTTAGCTAAATTACATATATCTACTATAAGCTTTTTTATAATAATATTTTTATCAATTGTAGAAGTGGTTTTAATTTTTATCTCTAAATTATAGATATCGCTTTGAACTTTTTTTATTCTTTTAATATTCCATTTTTTTAATTGTTCTAATATTATAGGTTTTTCCTTCCAGAATATTGGGGGTTTAATACTATTTAAAATTTGCTCAATATTTTTGTCCTTTTGGAGTTCACAAATTGATAATAGTTTACCAAATCTTTGATTAACAAATGCAAGATAATAGGTGCTTTTATCTGCATCTATAATGGAATTATTTAGTAGTTTATTGGTGTTAGTTTTATCACCTTTAATGGCCATATCTCTTAATGCATTAAAATCATCATGAACTTTAACATTCAAAAGAGACATCAATTCCTCTTTTTTCAAATTTTTATCCTGAAAAAAAAGATTTATTTTGTTTAATTCATTATTGAGCTTAACCCTGTCATTATTACAATTTTCAGTTATCAAATTTATATTTTCTGGACTCAATCCTTTGAAGTTCTTAAGTTTATTTAAAATGATATTTTTAATACTAATTTCATTATCCAGATAACAAGGGATAATTGCATGTCTTTTAGATTTTTCAAAAAAGCTTCTTAATTTTGATTTCTTATCTAAAAGACTAGAAAATAAATAAATTTTTTGTTGATCTATTTTTTGCCCAATTTCCTCTATTATTGATAAAATTTTATCGTTTGCATTATTTATAAAAAAAATTTTTTTTTTTTCAAAAAGAGAAAAATTTAAAACTTCTTTAAAAAAATGTTCTGTGTTTTTTATAATATCATCATTATCAAATTTAATTATTTCAACCTCTGAATTAGCTGTTTTTATGTTTTCTTTAAAATCATTTAGCATCCCAAGGTTCTCACCATAGAAAAGTACGAATTTATCTTTAATGTGATCGATATTTTTCTCTACTAAATAACTTTTATAAATCATTCAACTGATTAGATAATTCTCTTTTAATTTTAGTTGATATTTTGTCTGTTAAATTATCAATAATTTGTGATTGATTTTTTAATGTTTTTGAATATTTTTTGGCAACCGGATAATCCCCAGATACTAATACCTCAAAATTACCAGTCTTATTATTATTCAAAACTTGGTAATTTACTTTAGTTTTGATTTCTAACTTGTACTTAGTGATTACATTATTTTCGTTTTTTTCTTTTATTGAGTTTTTACTCTCAGAAAACAGGTTTATGATTATTTCTTTTTCACTATTTTCACTAGAAATTATTTTAATACTTTTTTTTAGTTTATAATTAATTTTATTTTCTCCTGTGGCAACTATGTCGCTAATCTTGAAATTATTTAACTTTGAGTAATCAACAACTTTAAACCCACAGTTGGTAAGCAAAAACATAATTGCAACAATAATGAATTTATATGTATTCATATGAAATAATTTAGATAATATAATTTATTATTTTATTACTTATAAATATAGTTTTAATTATTTTTTTATCCATTAAATATTTCTGAGCTTTGGATTTATCTTTAACAACTTTGTTAATTTGTTTCTCGTCCATGTTTTTTTCGATTTCAAGAATATCTCTTGTTTTACCGTTAATTTGCACAACAAATTTGATGTGTTGATAGCCTTCATTTTTACTTATATTGGGCCATTGGTTTTCAGTTTTACATCCATGTAATTCTAGACATTCGTAAGCCAAATGAGGTGTAAAGGGCACCATTAATTTCATTATCAAAATAATATTTTCTGTTAATTCTTTTTTGCTAATATTATTTTCTACACCATCTTTAAGAATTTTGTAAACTTCATAAAAAAGAGCAATCGCAACATTAAATCTAAAATTTTTGATAGCATTGTCAATCTTATGAACAAAATTATTAATTTTGGATTTTATTAATTTGTCATTTCTTGAAAATTCACTTTGGACATTTTTTTTAGATATTGTGTAATTTAGGTTCCAAATTTTTTGTAAAAATTTATTAGCAGAGGAAACTCCGGTATTCGACCATTGAACATCTTTTTCTGGCGGACTATCTGACAATATAAACCATCTCACAGCATCAGCTCCGTATTGTTTGATCATGATTTCAGGATCAACAGTATTTTTTTTAGATTTGGACATTGATTCAGCTGGACCGACAATTACTTTTGATTTGTCATCTTTTTTTACGACATTAGATGGACTAATTTTTTCAACATCGTCTGGATATAACCAATTGTTTTTTGAATCTTTATATGTTTCGTGGCAAACCATGCCTTGTGTAAAAAGATTATTAAAAGGTTCAACTATTTTAATTTGTTTGTTGCACAAATTAATTCCTTTAGTAAAAAAACGTGAGTAAAGAAGATGAAGAATTGCATGCTCTATACCCCCGATGTATTGATCAACTGGCATCCAATAATCAATTTTTTTTTCATCAAATGGTGAATTTTTGTGATCAGGAGAACAAAATCTTAAATAATACCAAGAAGAATCAACAAAAGTATCTAACGTATCAGTCTCTCTGATAGCTTTTTTACCTGAAGATTTATGAGTAGTTATTTTCCAATTTGGATGAGCATCTAGTGGATTTCCATTGGCATTTAAATCAATATCATTTGGCAATTCAACAGGTAATTCACTTTTATCAACTGGAACAACTGAACCATCCTCTAAATAAATCATAGGGATAGGACAACCCCAGTAACGTTGTCGAGAAACACCCCAATCTTTTAATCTATATAATGTTCTTTTTTTTCCAATGTTTGATTTTTCTAATTTTAGGATTATTTTTTTTTTGGCTTCTTCTATATTTAAATCATTTAAAAAATCTGAATTAATTATTTTTCCTGTCCCAGTGTAGGCTTCCTTTAAAAGAGAATTGGCTTTACCATCTTTTGAAACAACTTCAATAATTTCTAATCCGTATTTTTTGGCAAAATCAAAATCTCGCTGATCATGTGCAGGGCAACCAAATATTGCGCCTGTTCCATAGTCCATGAGTACAAAATTAGCAAAGTAAATAGGTAATTTTTTTTTTTCAATAAAAGGATGTTTTACAAACAAACCTGTATTAAAACCTAACTTTTCAGCGTTAGCTATTGCTTCTTCTGTTGTACCAGTTTTATTACAATTATTTTTAAAATTTATAAAATCTTTATTTTTTTCAAATCTCTTATTCAAAGGATGATCTGCAGATAGACATATAAAACTGGCGCCAAATATTGTATCTGGTCGTGTTGTAAATACATTAATAAAATTTTTATCGTTATCTATTTCAAATTTAATTTCGCACCCATAAGATTTACCAATCCAGTTTTTTTGCATTAATTTTACTTTTTCCGGCCATCCATCTAATTTTTCTAGATCTATTAGAAGCTCTTCTGAAAATTTAGTGATATTGAAGAACCATTGAGATAATTTTTTTCTTTCGACTAATGCGTTAGATCTCCAGCCTCTACCATTAATTACTTGCTCATTAGCTAGAACAGATTTTTCTACAGGGTCCCAATTTACGTATGTTTCTTTCCTTGAAACTAAACCTTTATTATAAAAATCTATAAATAATTCCTGCTGATGTTTGTAGTAATTCTTATTGCAAGTAGATATCTCTAAGTCCCAATCAATTGATAAACCTAGCATTTGAAGCTGTTTTTTCATTACTTTAATATTATTTTCAGTCCATTCTTTCGGGTGTAGCTTATTTTGTTTTGATGCATTTTCAGCAGGTAATCCAAAAGAGTCCCATCCCATTGGATGTAAAACATTAAATCCGTTTAAAAATTTGTAACGAGCTATAACATCTCCAATAGTGTAGTTTCTTACGTGGCCCATGTGAATTTTTCCAGATGGGTAAGGAAACATTTCAAGACAGTAAAACTTTTTGGCTTTAATATTATTGTTATAAAGTTTTAATTCTTCGAATTTGTCTTGCCATTTTTTTTCAATAGAATGAAAATTTAATCTTTCCATAGCAGAAATTATTTTTTTTGTTTTTTAGATATTTTTTGAATTTCTGCTGCTTTCTTAATAATTGAAGTAAGTAGCTCATTGGCAATAGCGTTATTATTAATTAAAGTAATTCTACAATTTGAAATGGATTTACAAATTTTTTTGTGAACGGTAATTTTTAAGCTGTCAGATCTAATTTCATTATCGAGAAAACGAACAGTTATTTTTATAGACTCATCAGAGACTCCTTCAGAATACCAATCAGAAATTATCATTCCACCAGAATAATCGACCGTTGATAAAGGAAGAAAATCAAGTAATTCTAAAGATGCACGCCACATAGCGTTTGAGGTGCTAAATTCATAAGTTGTGCTGCCACCTCTACCTAATATATCTTTTAATGAAGTTCCTTTTCCTTCTTCAATATTTTTTCTGGCTCTCTCTTGAGCATTAATAGGGACTTTTCTAGTATCAACTTTTTCACGTTTGATAGCGCTGCAAGAAACTAAGAAAATCAAAATTAGAGATAAATTAATTATTTTGAACATTTTTTTCACTTTAAGGGATAAATTAAAAAAATGTTAATTTTAAGTAAATTATAGAGCAGAAGTTATAAGTTTGAATTTTAAGAAGAATTATTGTGACAAAAAAGCAACACTCAGACGAAAAAGGCTCTGAAAATGAAGTAAAATAACGAAAAATTGAGTAAATTTGATAAATATACTCTGTTTTAATTATTAAAACATAACTTAACAAAGGAAAAATATGAAAACTATAATGAAAACTTTATTAGTTTCTATCGCATCTTTGTCTTTAATGTTTTCAGTTAACGCAGGTGAGTTAACAGTTAACGGTACTGCTAAAGCAACGTATAACGCTGTTTCAGGAGCTTCTGCGGACAATGGTGTTGGTGTAACTAACGAATTAAATTTCACAGCAAGTGGTGAAATGGATAACGGATACACATGGAGCTATTCTATGGAATTAGATCCATCAACTTCTGGAACTAACGGTGATAAAACTGGTAGTGCTCCAGGACAAGCGATTAACGATGATACTCAAATCACATTAAAAATGAATGATATGGGTACAGTTAAATTCTGTGTATCTGAGTGCGGAAACAACAAAAAATACGCATGGGATCAATCAGCATACACAAGTATGTCTGACACTGGTTACAGTGAAGGTATAGTATATCCTGATGATATGGGATCATACGCTTCGATTCAATACCACACTCCTGCACTTCCTTTCGGAATTTCAGGTTCTGTAGCACATGGTAATCCAAAAAAAGATGGTCAAAGTGGAAACACAACAGCAACAGGCGGTAACTCAGCTACTGAGTTCTCTCTAACGATTGCGCCGGTTGATGGTTTAACTCTTACTGGATCATTCATGGAACAAAACCTTTACACAGATGGTACAATTAACAACGGTCAAAAAGAGCAAAATGGTGCATATGCAATAACTTACGCTTTAGGTAACTTAACAGCTGGTTATGGTAAATCATACAAAGCTCCAGAGATCGATACATTATCAGCTGGCGCAACGACTATAGAATTCTACGAAAATACAGGATTCTCTCTTGGTTACGCTGTAAATGACGATCTATCAATCTCTTACGCGAACGAAGTAGGTGAAAGAAATTACCAAACAAGTTCAACAGAAACGTTTGATATCGAGATGGATTCAGTACAAGTTGCATACTCTTTAGGTGGTGCTACATTATCACTAGCTAGAGCAGAATATGAAAACGCTGGATTTATTCAAAACAAAGACGTATCAGAGACGATCATAGCTATGTCATTTGCGTTTTAATTAACGTTATTTGATTATTTAAAAAGGGGCGATTTTATCGCCCCTTTTTTTTTGACTCTTTTAAATCTATTTACCTTAAAGTGGTATGAATTTTGTTAGATTCGTTCTTAACCAAGGATGATAATGCTACGTTCTCACAATTTACATTATTTAAATTATTTAAATTTTCTAAATTAATTCCACCTAAAGGAGTTAAAGGTGCTTTAGTTAGCTTTGATAATAAATTAAATTTAATCACGCCTAAAAAACCTATTTTATTTTTGTAAGTAGTTTTAAATAATCGAGATAAGATAATTTCTGAACAACCTTGTAATTTTTTTAAATTTATTTCTTTAATATTGTGCGCAGTCCCTATTATTTTATAATCATTCTTAAGAAAACTTGGACTCAACTTTTTGTTATAAGCAGAAATATATAATCCATCTGCTTTAAGAATTTTCATGAGATCAATGTTATTAGCAATAAAAAAAGGTATTCTTTTGATTTTACATTCAGTTCTAAATTTCTTTAGCTTTTCAATATTTTCAGGGGAATTATTTCTGTAAATAATACTATATTTTCCAAAATTTTTTATATTTTTTAGATTTATATCTTTTATACTTTCAATTATAAAAAAATATTTTTTTTTAAAGATAAACATTATTAATATGATAATTGAAAGATTTAACAAAATAAAATCTAATATTGACGATTTAAAACCTTCTAAACCAGTAAATATTGTGGCTATTAGTAAAACATTCTCTATAGACCATATAAAACCTTTAATAGACTTTGGTCATGATCATTTTGGAGAAAATAAAGTTCAAGAAGCAAAAGTTAAGTGGAGTGAAATAAAAAAAAACAATCAAAACTTAAATTTACATATGGTTGGTAAATTACAAAGTAATAAAACTAAAGATGCAGTAAATATATTTGATTATATTCACTCAGTAGATAATCAAAAATTAGCTGACGCTTTAGCTAAGCATCAAAAAAATATGAATAAAAGTTTAAAATATTTTATCCAGGTTAATATAGGAAATGAAATACAAAAATCAGGAATATCTGCAAGCGAGTTAGATCCTTTCTATAATTATTGTGTTAATGAACTTAGCCTTAAAGTGATCGGCCTTATGGTAATACCTCCTAACGATAATAATACCGAAAAATATTTTAAGTCAGTAAATGAATTAAATAAATCACTTGCACTAGAGCATTTGAGCATGGGCATGTCTGCTGATTTCGACAGTGCTATTAAAAATGGATCTACATTTGTAAGAATAGGAAGTGCTATTTTTGGTTCACGATCTTAACCTTAGTATTTTTTTGTAATTTTTTTACTATTTCTATCAGGTCCCTTTTTTTAACAGCAACACACCCCTCAGTTTTTTTATAATTTTTTTTGGAAATGTGTATGAATATTGCGCTACCTTTATTTTTTATTACAGGTGACATGTTATAGTTCAACACAAGAATAATGTCATAAATATTTTCTTTTCTATAAAGTTTCTCATAACTATTGTTTGACGGTAATTTAATTAACTTATTATAATTCTTTGATTTAGAATCATTACACCAGGCCATATTTTTCTTTATTACAACTGTTTTTAATTTTGTTTTAAACCCCTTTATTTTATCTTTTCTGTAAAATATATACTTAATTCTATAATCGCCCATAGGGGTGATAAGATCCCCTTCCTTTTTCTTATAACCAATTCCTCTTTTACCTATGGAACATTTTACTTTATATTTGTAATAAGTAAGGTATTTTTTACTAATTAATATATGCATGCATTAAAAGTTTTAATTTTAGGTCCTACTTCGTTTCTCTCTACATTAAATGAACTTAAAACTTTTTTAAAGTTTAATCCTACTTTTGAAAATTTAAATAGTAACAATGATGTTATTTTGTTCCATGAGGAGGCACTTAAACAGATCAAACAAAAAGAATTAATACAAAAGAGTGAGTCGATAAAAATTCTAGCCACAAGAAAAAAACAGGCAAACAATATTTTTGATGCTAATTTAGAATTACCTTCAACCCTGAAAGAAATTAATGCATTAATAGAAAATATTTCTGCAAAGAAAAAATTTAGTCAAAATTCTTCAATTAATGTGAAGAACTATTTGTTAAATAAAAATGAAAAAAAATTATCGAAATTAGAAAAATCTATAATTCTTACAGAAAAAGAAATTCAGCTACTAGAGCTATTTTTAAATAATAAAAAGCCGTTATCGAAAGATAATATTTTGTCATCCGTTTGGAATTATTCTTCTGATGCAGACACACATACAGTTGAAACACATATTTATAGATTAAGAAAAAAGATCGCAGATAAATTTATGGATGAAAGTTTTATTCTAATTAATAAAGATGGTTATTATTTGTGAAACAAAGAAACAAGATAGCAAAAGATCTTTTTACATCTAAATATAGAAAACGAATAGTAAAGCCGAAAAAAGGTAAAGGTAGTTTTAAAAGAAGAAAAAAATAAATTATTTCAATCTGGCGCCAATAATTTGAATTACTTTTGAAGACATCTCTGTACCAGTTTCTAAGCTTTCTTTAATAGTTTTATTATTAATTAAGCCGTGTAAAAAACCACCGGCAAATAAATCTCCTGCTCCAGTTAAATCTTTAATTTTAAGATTTTTTTTAGCAGAACATTCTACAATTTCATTTTTATTGATTGCAACTGCTCCCTTATCACCACGCGTAATAACTATTAATTTATTTATTTCTTTAGCAAAATTTAACACGTCATCAAATTTACTCACATCTATTAATGACATAATTTCTTGCTCATTTGCAAAAGTAATATCTAATTTATTTTTTACTAATTCTAGAAAATGAGGTTTATGTCTTTCTACACAGAATAAGTCCGACAATGTCATCGCCACTTTGTTAGAATTATTAATCGCTTTTTCAAATGCTTTTTTAGGATCACCTTCATCCCAAAGATATCCCTCTAAAAATAAGATCTCGCTCTTCTTTACCGCATCGGCATTAATGTCATTATCGTTTATTTTTCCAGCTGTTCCAAGGAAAGTTACCATGGTTCTCTCAGAGTCGGGTGTAATTAATATCAAGCAGGTCCCAGTTGGAACCGACTCTTTTTTCTTTGAATAGAAATATTGCACATTTTCTTTTTTCAAGCCTTCTTCGTACTTATTACCTAAATTATCATCACTTACTTTACCAATAAAGCCCACTTTATTTCCAAGTTGTGAAAGACCCACTATAGAATTTGCAACTGAACCACCTGAGACAGTTTCCTCTATTGTAAGACTGGATAATAGTTTTTTAAATTCAGCCTCATCCACAAGCTTCATTGTACTTTTTGTTAAATTATTTTGAGAGATAAATTTATCCTCAACTTTACAAATTACATCAACTATAGCGTTGCCAATCCCCAGTATCTTCATTTATGCTTTTTTTGTTTTAATAGGTTTTTTTCTATTTGGATAACAGCTTTTACAAATTTTACAAGTTATTCCATAGCACTCTCGGGCTTTACAATATTCCCTTCCATACCAAATTATTTGCAGATGTAGCCTGTTCCAATATTTCTTTGGAAAAACTTCCTTTAAATCTTTTTCAGTCTGCACAACATTTTTGCCGTTCGTTAAACCCCACCTTTGAGCTAATCTATGAATATGTGTGTCTACTGGAAAAGCAGGAAAACCAAAACCTTGAGACATGACAACACTAGCAGTCTTGTGACCTACGCCAGGTAATTGCTCTAGTTCTTCATAAGTTTTTGGCACTTTACCTTTATACTTTTCAACTAAAGTTTTTGATAAATAAAAAATACTCTTTGCTTTAACTCTAAATATTCCAATTCTTTTAATTAAGCGTTCAATTTTTTTTCTTCCAAGTTGTACAAAATGAATTGGTTTATTATATTTTGGGTAGATATCCTTTGTAACATTATTAACATTTACATCGGTACACTGTGCAGAAAGGAGAACAGAAATTAAAAGAGTAAAAGTATTTTTATAATTAAGCGGTATAGGTATCTTAGGATAGGTTTTATTTAATATCCTTATAATAATTTTTGCTTTTCTTTTATTGATCACTTAAAGTTAAGAAGGTCCCTCATAGAATAAAGACCTGCTTTTTTTGACATTAACCAAGCAGCAGCAGTTAATGCTCCTTCAGAATACAAAGCCCTATCAAAAGACTCGTGATTGAGTTTTATAATTTCTTTTCCACTGGAAAATTGTACCTCATGTTCTCCAATCACCTCACCTTTACGAATTGAATTAAAGTTAATTTTTTTTGAATAAGGAAAGTTTTTTTTATTTAAATATTTTTTTCCAATTAAATTGTAAAAATTTTTATTTTTTCCATCAGCTATTCCTTTACCCAACATTAAAGCTGTACCAGAAGGATAATCAATTTTATGTTTGTGATGAACCTCATATACTTTACTTAAAAAATTTTTTCCAAGAGATTTTGAAGCGATTTCAGTTAAGTGCATTAGTAAGTTTACCCCTAAACTCATGTTACCTGCCTTCAGTATAGGAATTTTTTTAGAAAACTTTTTTATTAAATTTTCCTCTTTTTTTGAAAAACCAGTCGTTCCGATAACGACTCTTTTTTTTATTTTAGATGCAATTTTAAGTATTTCTAAAGTACACTTAGGAACAGTAAAATCTATTATCACATTTGTTTTTTCAAATGACTCAAAGCTATTTCTAGATAGTTTTAGCCCACCAATCTTTTTATTTATTAATCTATTTTCTGTTAAAGAAACTAACTTAAAGTTTTTATTTTTTTTAGAAGATTTAATGAGTTGTTGACCCATTCTTCCCATACATCCAGAAATAGATAAATTTATTTTTCTCATAAACTAATAAAATAAATGATTACAATAATAACCAGCGTAATTATAGCCCAAATAGATAAATTTCTTAAAAATTCTTTCAATTTATAATTTGTAGAAAGAAAACTGGGTAAAATTAAAATCAATACTGCAATGAGAAAAATTGCAGACATTATTTGATCAGTACTCATTTAAAACTAAGAATTTCTCCAAAACTTTTTGGCTTTTTCAAAAAAACTTTTAATAACTGGATCAGGTTTATTACTTTCAATTTCGTTAAATTCTTCAAGAATTTCTTTTTGTTTTTTTGTCAATGAAGTTGGAACCTGAGTATTTATTCTTATATATAAATCACCAAAAGCACTTTCTCTTAAAATTGGCATTCCTTTACCTCTAAGTCTAAATTGTTTACCATGCTGTGTACCAGCTGGAATTTTAATTTTAGATTTTCCACCATCAATAGATGGCACCTCAACTGATGATCCAAGTGCAGCATCCGTAAATGAAATTGGAAGTTCGTAATATAGATTTTCATCAGCTCTTTTAAAAATATCATGATTATCTATAGAGATGAATAAATATAGATCTCCACTGGAACCACCTTTCGAGCCAGCTTCACCTTTACCAGACACTCTTATTCTTGTGCCATCATCAACACCTTTTGGAATTTTTACAGTTACATTTTCATTTGATTGAACTTTCCCGTTACCACTACATTTATTGCAAGGATCGTTAATCATTTCTCCGTAACCACTACATTGTGGACAAGTTTGCTGAACAGTAAAAAATCCTTGGTTGGTTCTCACTTTTCCTCTTCCAGAGCAGTAGTCACATCTAACAGGTTTTGAACCTTTTGCTGCACCACTTCCTGAACAAGATGAGCACGACTTATAAGTAGTATACTTAACGTTTTTTTGAATACCTTTGTAAGCTTCCTCTAAATCTATGCTTACATCGTATCTAAGGTCATTTCCTCTATTACTTGATCTTCTAGCGGAACCACCTCCACCGAAATCACTGAAAAAATCTTCGAAAATATCTGAAAAGGATGATGTATCAAATCCACCGAAGCCTTGACCTCCACCACCACCTTCAAAAGCGGCGTGACCAAATTGATCGTAGTTAGCTTTTCTCTTTTCATCTGAAAGAATGTGATACGCCTCACTAGCTTCTTTAAATTTTTCTTCTGAACCTTTATCACCCTTGGTCTTATCTGGGTGAAATTTTAGTGCGAGTTTTCTATATGCTTTTTTGATATCATCTTTGGATGCAGATCTTGGTACACCTAAGACATCATAACAATCTCTTTTAGCCACAGGACGTCTCCTTTATTTTCTTAGGCGCTTTTTTCTTTATCTTCTTTTTTTTCTTTTACGTCTTCAAAATCAGCATCAACTACATTATCTTTATCATTAGGTTTGGCATCTTTTGGACCTTCGGACTTTCCTGCCTCAGGTTTTTGTTGGCTTTTATAAACCGCTTCACCTAATTTCATAGATACTTGAATCAAACTTTGTGTTTTTTTCTTAATATCTTCTGAGTCTGTTCCTTCTAAAGATTTCTTAAGATCAGTAATACCATTTTCAATGGCTTTCTTTTCCTCAGCTGAAACTTTATCTCCATGCTCTTTCAAGCTTTTTTCTGTAGAAAAAACTAAACTATCAGCTTGGTTTCTGGCATCTACCGACTCTCTTTTTTTCTTATCAGATTCTTTGTTTGCCTCAGCGTCTTTAACCATTTTGTTTATTTCTTCATCAGATAAACCACCAGAGGCTTGAATTTGTATTTTTTGTTCCTTCCCAGTTCCTTTATCTTTTGCAGAAACATTAACGATACCATTAGCGTCAATATCAAATGTTACTTCGATTTGAGGAGTTCCTCTTGGAGCCGGCGGTATACCTACTAATTCAAAGTTTCCTAAGATTTTATTATCAGCTGCCATCTCTCTTTCACCTTGTAAAACCCTTATAGAAACTGCAGGTTGATTGTCTTCAGCAGTTGAGAAAACCTGACTTTTTTTAGTTGGTATAGTTGTATTTTTTTCAATTAATTTTGTAGACACCCCACCTAAAGTTTCAATTCCTAAAGAAAGAGGTGTTACATCTAAAAGCAACACATCTTTTACATCACCTTGAAGCACCCCACCTTGTATAGCGGCACCCATAGCTACAACTTCATCAGGATTAACACTTTTGTTTGGCTCTTTTCCAAAAAAGTTTTTAACAGTTTCAATAATTTTAGGCATCCTTGTCATTCCACCTACAAGAACTATCTCGTTAATTTCTGCTGCAGAAAAACCTGAGTCTTTTAAAGCGGTTTTGCATGGCTCCAAAGTCCTGTCAACCAATCCTTGAACTAAAGCTTCTAGTTTTGCTCTTGTAAATTTTAAATTTAAATGTTTAGGGCCCGTTTTGTCAGCAGTTATAAATGGTAAATTTATTTCTGTTTGTGCTGCTGATGAAAGTTCAATTTTTGCTTTTTCAGCAGCCTCCTTTAATCTTTGAAGAGCAAGTTTATCTGTTTTTAAATCTATACCATTATCTTTTTTAAACTCGTTTGCAAGATACTCAACAATTGTGTCATCAAAATCTTCACCACCAAGAAAAGTATCCCCGTTAGTTGATTTAACTTCAAATACGCCGTCACCTATTTCTAAAATCGATATATCAAATGTTCCGCCACCTAAATCATATACAGCTATTTTCTGTCCACCTTTTTTATCTAAACCATAAGCCAGAGAAGCAGCAGTTGGTTCATTAATAATTCTCAGAACCTCAAGTCCAGCTATTTTTCCAGCGTCTTTAGTAGCTTGTCTTTGGGAGTCATTAAAATATGCAGGAACAGTTATGACGGCTTTTGTTACAGCTTGACCTAAATATTTTTCAGCTGTCTCTTTCATTTTTTGTAATACAAAAGCTGAAATTTGCGCTGGTGAATATTTTTTTCCTTTCCCCTCCACCCAAGCATCTCCATTGTCAGATTTAACGATTTTGTATGGTACTTTTGAAATATCTTTCTGAACTGAAGGACCATCGAATTTTCTACCTATCAGTCTTTTAGCAGCGAATATTGTATCTCCTGCATTAGTCACCGCTTGTCTTTTTGCCGGTTGTCCAACTAGCTTTTCTTCATTTTCTAAAAAAGCTACAACTGATGGGGTTGTTCTAGCACCCTCAGTATTCTCTAAAACTTTTGCTTGTGAACCATCCATAATGGCAACACATGAATTTGTTGTTCCTAAATCTATTCCTATTACTTTGCTCATTTATTTATTCCCTTATTGTTATTTTTATATGGGTGTTATTTCTGTATCTACAAGTCTATTTTTCATCTTTTTTGTCTATATTTTCCTGATCTTTAGAAGCTTTTTTCTTCGAAACACTTACTAAGGCTGGTCTTAAAAGTCTTTCACCCAACATATAACCTGCCTGAATTTCATGAAGAATAGTACCTTGATCTTTATTTTCATCCTCAATTTCAGACATTGCTTGATGGAAATTAGGATCAAATTTTTTTTCTTTTACCTCAATTTTTTTAATTCTATTTTTTTCAAAAATAGAAACCAAATCTTTTTCTATTATATTTATATTTTCTAAAAATTTATTTAGATCTTTGTTATTTTTTAGTTTCTCGTCATTCTTAATTGCATCTTTTGCTCTTTGTAAATTGTCAAGAATAGCAAGACTTTCTTTTGCAAAATTAAATGACCCAAATTCAAAAGCGTCTTTAATTTCCTTTTCAAATCTTCTTCTTTGATTCTCAATTTCAGCAAGAGATCTTAATAATTTTTCTTCATTTATTTTTAATTTTTCTTCTAAGGTTAATTCTTTTTTTTCCTCTTTATTAACATGATTTTCGGGAGCTTTAACTTCTCCATCTTTAGGTATTTTTTGTTTATTATTGTCACTCATTTAACTTGCTATATAGTAAGTACTTATTAAATTACTAGATCTGTAATGAAAAAAATTTTAATTGGCACTCATAATAAAGGAAAATTCAAGGAAATAGCTTATTTAATATCAAAAAAGTACAAAAAAATCTCCCCAGTGTCACTTAAAATAAAAAGTCCAAAAGAAACTGGCAAATCATTTAAATCTAATTCTAAATTAAAAGTTAATTATTTTTCTAAATTTGTAAATTATCCGGTTATATCTGATGACTCCGGCTTATGTATCAAAGCATTAAATAATAAACCTGGCATTTATTCAGCAAGATTAGCAAAAAAAAAAGGAGGTTTTTTTAAAGCAATGAAATTTATATTAAAAAAAATGGAAAAAAATAAAAACAGAAGAGCTACTTTTGTATGCAGCTTATCATATAAAAATATTAAAGGTAAAATAGCAACTGTAGAAGGAAGACTCAAAGGCAATATTTCTTACAAAATTCTTGGCGAAAAAGGATTTGGTTATGATCCTATTTTTAAACCTTTAAATAAGAAAATTACTTTTGGTCAGATGGCTAAAATTAAAAAAATAAATATGGACCATAGATTTATAGCTTTTAAAAAGTTAAAAAAGAAGATTAAAATTTAACGAATTTCTTATTTTCAGTTTTGTAAATGTCTAATTCTTGAATAACCTTTCCATTCTTAAAACTAAAAGTTCCTATTTTGCCTTTAATTTTATTTTTAAAAGCAAAATCATTAATAGATTTGATTTCTCCATTTTTTTTCCATGCATAATATATTAGACCTAATGCGTCGTATGCTAAAATGGTAATTTCATTAGGGAAAATTTTAAATTTTTTAAAATATTTATTATTATATTTTTTAAATTCTTTATAATTAACAGAAGGGTAATACAGATTTTTTATTGTGTTCTCGTAGAAAATACTTTCATCAAACCATTGATTAATAGTTGTAAATAAAACATCAGTTTGACTCACATCAGTATAAACGAGAGAGGTTAGTACACTTTTAAGATTATTTCCAAAATCAATAATTATAACAGAGTCAAAATTTACACCACCCAAAGTGTATAGCTGTTCTAGTCTCTCCAATTCTTTCACAGATTGTTCATCCTCTTTATCTTGAAACATTTTTTTTCTTAATTCTAAGTTTCTTTTTCTCTGATTGTAGTTTGTCAAAGTCTCAATTTCACCTGTAAGAACTTCTGGATTGGGACTGTAAGTGAATTTTTTCATACCTTCTAATTTAAGAGTTTGTAATTTATCCTCAACTAATTTTTGATATTTATTCTTTGGATACATAATAATAGTTTTACTTTTTTTTTGACTCTTCAAAAAATTAATTAAAGTAATTAATTGTGAATCTAGACTAACTCCAATACTTATTATGTTATTTGAAAACCTAGGGTTAATATTAGATGGTGAAATGAATATAAGGTCATTATATCTTTTTACTTCTTCAAATTCTGCATGAGTAGCTGGTCCAATTATGATTTTAACACCTAAAGATCTCATTTCGCTTAAAGCAGAATTTATTTTTTCTTTATTATTGTTACCCGAGTCTCTTGGAATTATTTTTACATCTTCATCACCTATTTCTTCGAGAGCTAATTGTAAAGAATACATCAGGGAAATGCCAATTTGACTATGTGGACCAGAAAGTGGAGCTAAAAGACCTACCTTTAGAGTTTTATCACTCTCATTACTAAATAGATTAGAATTGAATATAAATATTATGTAAAATATTGATACTAGTAATTTTTTTTTCATAATGAAACTATTTTCAAATCACTTATATATTGTTTCTACACCTATTGGAAATCTTGAAGATATAACTTTAAGAGCATTAGATGTTTTAAAAAAATCAGACATAATCCTTTGCGAAGATACCAGGCGATCCGTTAAATTATTAAATCATTACAAAATTAAAAAAAAGTTAGTTTCTTACCATAAGTTTAATGAAAAAAAACAACTTATAAATATTATTGAATATTTAAATGAGGGCAAAATTTTGTCTTTAATATCTGATGCTGGTACACCTTTATTATCTGATCCAGGAAGAATACTAGTGAACCATTGTATTGAAAATGGGATTCAAGTAATTCCTATTCCAGGAGTTTCATCCATAACTTCTGCTTTAAGCGTCTCAGGATTTAAAGATCAATTTTTATTTTATGGTTTTTTGCCTAAAACGGAAAATGAGTTAAATAAAGTATTAAAAGCTTTTTCTTTGAATAATTTTACACAAATTTTTTTTATACCTTCAAAAAAAATAAATTTTTATGTGAAAAGTTTTAAAAAATTTTTTAAAGGTAGAAAAATTTTAATTGCTAAAGAAATAACTAAAATTCATGAAGCTTTTTTAAGAGAAGATATAGATAAAATTAAACTATTTAAAAATTCATTTAAAGGAGAATTAACAATAGTAATTTCAGAAAATAACAATAAAAGCCAAAATTTTGATCAGGAAAAAATTGTTAATAAAATAAAAAAATATTTAAAAAAATATAGCTTGAAAGATACAGTTAATATAATTTTGGAAACAGAAAAAATAAATAAAAAAAAAATTTATGATATGTGTCTAAAAATTAAAAATGAAAAAATTAATTAGTCTAATAATATTAGTATTTCTTACTTCATGTTCCTCAACGGCTCAATTTGGAACAGGTGTAAACATCACCTTTGATCCGAGGACAATTGGAATGCAAATTGATGACACAATAATGCAGAAAAATCTTTCAGCAAGATTAGCGCTCACAGAAAAAAAATATTTTTTAACGATACAATCCGAAGTTCTTGATGGAAGAATATTTTTAACTGGTAAGGTTGATGAGCCTGAGGAGAAAATAAAAATAACAAAAATGGCTTGGGAAACAAAAGGAGTTCGATCTGTTAAAAATGCCATTACAATAAAAGGGCAAAGCAACTTCAAAAGTACGGCTAAAGATATTCTAATAACCAGCCAACTAAGAACTGCTTTAATTTTTAATAAAAATACAAAAGCAAGGAACTACACTCTCGAAACTGTAAATAAAAATATTTATATTTTTGGAATAGCAATGGATGAAGAAGAAAAAAAAGAAGTAATTAACGAAGCTAATAAAATTTATGACGTAGAGAAAGTTATTCCTTCAATCTACCTTGCCTCCGAATTAAGCAGAACAAGAATTAATTAGAGTAATCAATCACATCCGAAGAGTAGGCAGCTATAGACGCTAAATTTAAAATTTCTGATGTGCTTGCTCGTAATGGAGCAACTTCAATGGGTTGACCTAAGCCGATTAATAAAGGTCCAATATTTTTACCTCCCCCAAAAACTTTCATAAGTTTTGTTGATATTGCAGCACTGTGTAAGGCTGGCATTATTAAAACATTTGCGTTACCAACAATTTTTGAGAATGGATAAATTTCTTTGTATATAGGGTTTAAGGCTACATCAGGCTGCATTTCACCATCAAAATCAAAATCAACTTTATCTTTTTTTAATTTATCTATTGCGTCTCTTACATGTCTTGTATTTCTTGACAGAGGTTTTCCGAAAGTTGAGTGAGATAAAAAAGCTACTTTAGGTTCAAAACCAAATAAACGTGCTATACGAACACATGATTTAGATATATTTACTAATCTTTCAGCAGACGGCAATTCTGTAACATTAGTGTCCGCAACAAGAATTGTTTTTCCTTTAGAAACAATCATTGTCATACCAAAAATTTCTTCACCTGGTCTTGCAGTCACAACTTTTTTTAATTTTTCAATAGAGGCCGCGTAATGTCTAATATTTCCAGTAACCATTGCATCAGCATCTTTACAAGCTATCATTGAAGAACCCCACGCAATCCTATCGTTTCTAACTAAACGGTCTACGTCTCTTTCTAGCTGTCCTTCTCTTTGAAGTTTTTTATAGAGATGTTTAACATATTTCTCCCTTTTCTCTTTATCCGTAGAATTTACTATTTCGATTTTGTAATTTTCATCTAAACCTATTTTTCTTAATTGCTCTTTTACTCTGTTTTCCGCGCCAATTAATATTGGGGTACCCAATTTATTTCTTCCAAACTCAATTGCCGCTTTAAGCATATTTTCATCTTCACCCTCTGCAAAAATAACTCTTTTTGGATTTTTTCTTACTTTTGCGTTTATTCCTTGCATAATTGACATTGATGGATCTAATCGATTTGATAATTGATCTTTATAAAGTTCAATGTCTTCTATTTTTTTTCTAGCTGCTCCACTTTTAATTGCTGCTTCCGCAACAGCTGCTGGTATTACACTTATTAACCTTGGATCAAATGTTGAAGGAATAATATAATTTTTTCCATACCTAGGACGATCTCCACCATATGCTGCAACTACTTCATCTGGAACATTTTCCCTAGCTAATAAAGCTATCGCATTTGCTGCAGCTACTTTCATTTCTTCATTAATCGCTTTTGCTCTCACATCAAGCGCCCCTCTAAAAATGTATGGAAAGCCAATAAGATTATTCACTTGATTAGGATAATCAGAGCGACCTGTAGCAATAATTGCATCATCTCTTACTTCTTGAATTAACTCTGGTTTAATTTCAGGATCAGGATTAGCGCATGCAAATATGATAGGGTTTTTAGACATCGATTTCACCATCTCTTTGGTAACCACATCCTTAGCTGACAAACCAAGGAATACATCAGCATTTTTTATTGCCTCGGCAAGTGTTCTAAATTTTGTATCAATAGCAAAAGCAGATTTGAATTGATCAATATTTTTTCTCCCTTTATAAATAACACCTTTACTGTCGCACATTATTATATTTTCACTTTTTACACCTGAGCTTTTGAATAAATTTGCACAAGCTTGAGCTGAGGCCCCGGCTCCATTGACCACTATTTTTACATCTGAGATTTTTTTCTTGGAAATATCTAAAGCGTTAATCAAAGCTGCTGTTGTAATAATAGCAGTTCCGTGCTGATCATCATGAAAGACTGGTATGTCTAATGTTTCTTTTAATTTTTGTTCAATAATAAAACAATCAGGAGCAGCTATATCCTCCAAGTTTATTCCACCGAATGTTCCACTAATATTTTTTATAGTCTCAATAATTGAGCTGGCATCATCATTATCAATTTCAATATCTATAGAGTCGATATCTGCAAAGCGCTTGAATAAAACTGATTTACCTTCCATTACAGGTTTAGATGCCAAAGATCCAAGATTTCCTAAACCCAATATTGCAGATCCATTACTTATAACTGCAACTAGATTTCCTTTACTGGTGTAATCATAGGCAAGTTCTGGATTTTTAGATATCTCTTTAACAGGCGCTGCTACGCCAGGCGAGTAGGCTAAAGACAAGTCTCTTTTTGTTGTAAGTGGTTTTGAAGAACCTATCTCAATTTTGCCTGACTTACCTTTTATATGAAAATCAAGTGCTTCTTTATCTGAATAGTGATCTATTTCTGTTTTTTTTGGCATTTAGTTTAATGAGTATGTAATATAAAAAATGATAATTCACTAAAAATTTATGGCCTAATTAAGAATTTATGAACCTACTATCTTCAGCAACAGTATTTAGTTTTTTTACATTGATTAGTAGAATTTTGGGCTATCTACGAGATATTTTAATAGCAATATTTCTAGGTGCATCAATTTTTGCTGATGCTTTTTTTGTAGCATTTAGATTGCCGAACACTTTTAGACGTTTATTTGCTGAAGGAACATTTAATGCAGCATTCATACCTAGTTATACGTCTGCAAAAATTAAGGACAAAAAAAAGGGAAAAAAGTTTGCTGACGATGTTTTAAGTTCCTTATTGTTAATTTTATTGTTTATAGTCACGATAGTAGAAATTTTTACTCCCTATTTAATTTACATCATTGCACCAGGTTTTTTGGAAGATCAAATTAAATTTAATTTAGCTGTTGAACTTACAAGAATTACATTTCCCTTTTTATTATTTGTAAGTCTATCGTCTTTTTTTTCTGGAATACTAAACTCCAATAACAAATTTGCTGCCGCTGCGGCTGCGCCTATTATTTTAAACGTAGTTTTAATTTTAAGTTTAACATATTCTTTCATTCAAGGATTAGATTATGTAAAACAACTTTCTTATGGCGTTACTGTAGCGGGTATAATTCAGTTATTTTTTTTAATTTATGTAACTAAAAAACTTTATAAACCTACTTTAAATTTTAGTTTAAAATTTAGCAGCAAAATAAAAATTTTTTTCAAAAAACTTTTACCAAGCATTTTATCTTCAGGAGTTACGCAAATAAATATTTTTGTAGGAACAATTATTGCCTCTTTTCAAACAGGTGCAGTTTCGTACCTTTATTATGCTGATAGAGTATATCAAATTAATCTTGCCATAGCAGGAATAGCTGTTGGAACAGTTTCTTTACCAGTCCTATCCAAAGCTTTTAAAATGAAAAATTTAAAAAAAATTTCTGATATTCAAAATAAATCTTTTGAGCTTTCACTCTTGTTTTCAATTCCTGCAAGTTTCGGATTAATATTAGCATCGAATGAAATAGTAAATGCATTGTTTGGATATGGATCTTTTTCTGTAAATGATGTTGAAATGACAGCAGCTGCTTTAAAGTTCTTTGGATATGGAGTGCCTGCATTTGCATTAATAAAAATTTTATCTAATTTCTTTTTTGCAAGAGATAATACCAAAACGCCTTTTTATATTTCTATGTTCATTGTTATTTTAAATATTTTTATTAGCGTAAATTTCTTTAGTACAATTGGGTTTATAATTATCCCAATCGCCACATCAATTTCTACTTGGGTTGGAGTATTTATTTACATCTATCTACTTAATAGTAAAAAAATTTTATTATTAAAAAATCATTTATTGATAAATTTCATCAAGATATTGATTTCCACAATCATAATGTCGTCTATATTGCTATTTTCTTTAAACAACTTCTCAAATTATTTAGACTACAGTTACAATTATAAAGCTGTTTATTTAATATCAATTGTTAGTTTTGTGGGTATTCTTTATTTGTTATCATGTTATTTATTAGGAATATTAAAATTTAAAAATTATAAAACAAATTAATGAGTAAAAAAAAATTAGTATTTTCTGGTGTTCAACCAACAGGAAATCTTCATTTAGGAAATTACTTAGGCGCGCTTAAGAACTTTGTTTCACTACAAAAAGAGATGGATTGTATTTATTGTGTTGTTGACTTGCATGCTATTACAGTTTTTCAAGATCCCAATCACTTACATAATAACGTGTTAGAAACTGTGGCAAGTTTTTTAGCAACTGGTTTAGACCCTAATAAAAGTATAATCTTTAATCAGTCTGCAGTTTCTGGTCATGCAGAGCTTGCCTGGATTCTAAACTGTGTTTCAAGAATAGGTTGGTTAAACAGAATGACTCAATTTAAAGATAAAGCCGGCTCCGATAAAGAAAAAGCTAGTGTTGGACTTTACATATATCCTAATTTAATGGCTGCGGATATTCTTCTATATAAAGCTACTCATGTTCCTGTGGGCGCTGACCAAAAACAACACTTGGAACTTTCTAGAGATATTGCACAGAAATTTAATAATGACTTTAATTGTGAGAACTTCTTTCCTTTACCTGAACCATTAATTTCCAAAAATATTTCAAGGGTAATGAGTTTAAGAGACGGAACAAAAAAAATGAGTAAATCAGAAGAGTCAGATTATTCGAGAATTAATCTTAAAGATACAGAAGACGAGATTAATAAAAAAATCAAAAAAGCAAAATCAGACTCCGAACCAATACCTGAGGGAACAAAATCACTTCAAAAAAAACCAGAGGCTTTGAATTTATTAACTATTTATTCTGATTTAACTAAAAATAGTTTAGAGAAAACTGTTTCAGAGATGGCCGGAAAAGATTACTCATATTTAAAAACTAAATTAGCTGAAGTTTTAATTAATGAAATAACACCAGTTAGAAAAGAAATTCAAAAATTGCTTAAGGATAAGTCACATTTAAAAAATATTTTAAAAAAAGGCACCGAAAAAGCTAATATAATTGCTGAGGAAAACCTAAAGATTATACGTGATAAAGTAGGCTTGATATAATATAAAGCCTTAATGATACAAACAGAAACAACACCCAATCCGGACTCCTTAAAGTTTTTATCCGAAAAAACATTATCGGCTGTTGGAACTGAGGAATTTAAAAAAGAAAAAGAGAATGAAATAAAAATTCCATTTGTAAAAGAATTATTAAGTTTTAAAGGTGTAGAATTGATTTTGTTATCAGAAAAATTTCTCTCTGTTAAAAAAACTAAAGAAGTTTCATGGAGTGTGCTAAAGCCCATGGTGATTTCTCATTTAAATGACTATTTTGAGAAAAGTAATGAACCAATACTAAAGGAAACTAAAAAAACCTCTGAAAATAGCGATAATAAAAATGAAACTGTGAATAAAATTATTGAAGTTTTAGATACTAAAATACGTCCAGCTGTGGCAAGAGATGGTGGAGATATAAAATTTAAATCCTTTGAAAATGGAGTTGTAAAAGTGCAATTACAAGGAAGCTGTTCAGGCTGTCCAAGTTCTTTAATGACTTTGAAACAAGGGGTGCAGAATCTTTTAAAACACTATGTTAAAGAAGTAAATTCAGTTGAGGCCGTACAATGAAAAAGAAATTAAGTTATAGAGATAAACTTGTAGAACTAGCTTATATCTACGACGTTAAAGAGATTAAAGATTACGAGAAAAGTAGAAAGAATTTAACTACTGGTCAACTAGAACTTATTTTAAAAAAAAATAAAATAACAATACCAAAAGATTTTAAATCAAATTTTCTAAGAGATAATATTATTAAACCTGTTGGAAAAATAAAATCTAATTTAATAGAATATAAAGAAAATAAAATTAAAGACAAAAATAGAGCAATAAGAAAATTAGAAAACTTAAAACTAGATACCAACAGAAAAATTGGTCGAGTATTTAAAGATTTATGGACTCAACTTGGAAAAATAGGATTAAATTTTTTAAATATTATTCCAAAACTGGGCAGTGTAATTTTTGAATTCTTTGCAAATTTATTTACAGACTTATTCCACGGAATTTATAAACAGCAATTTGAGCCACAAAAAGCTAAAAAAGTATTAATTGTCATTTCATCAGTGGTAGTTGCAACAACAGTTGCTCTTAGCGGATATAATTATTTTTCTGATGGAAAAGTAGTAAAAAAAGCTGAAATTAAACAAGACGTTGGAAAAACTGAAATAAAAAAACCTAAAATAAAAAAACCTGAAACTAAAAAAGAGGTGAAGAAACCCCAAATTAAAAAATCAGATAGTAAACAAGAAAAGAAAAAAACAAAAGAGAAACCAAAACTTGAGGTAAAAAGAAAAAATGTTGACGAGGTAATTTTACCAAATTTAAATCTAAAAACCGAGACAGTACTAAATCTTTTTAAAGACGTCGAATATGATCTAGGTAAAGTGCGAGCGCAAAAACTAGTTAAGCCTATATACTTCACTCAGTTTCCAAGGGACCTTGATGCGCTTCAAAGCACTAAATTAAAGAAAGAGACATTTATTAAAATAGTCTTGCCTTTAATAGTTGCAGAAAATGAAAGAATTCTGGAAGATAGAGAGAAATTGTTAGTGTTGTCAGGTAAAAAATTTACTACGGATTTAGAAAAACAGTGGATTAGACAAAAACTATTAGAGTACAAAGTAAAAAAAGGTAATTTAAAAGAATTGATTGTCCGAATGGACATAATTCCAACATCGATTGCTCTAGCTCAGGCAGCAAAAGAAAGCGGATGGGGTACATCAAGATTTGCTTTGGAAGGGAATGCAATTTTCGGGCAGTGGACTTGGAGTGGGCAAGGAATAGCCCCATTAGACAGAGAGAGCAACAAAAATCATAAGATTTTAAAATTTCCGATTTTAAGAGCTTCTGTAAAAGCCTATCAAAATAATCTTAATACTCATAAAAGCTATACTAAGTTTAGACAAAAAAGATTAGCTTTAAGGGATAAAAATAAAAAAATTAAAGGTCTAGAATTGACTGAAACTCTAAACAATTATGCTCAAACGGGATCTGAATATACAAAGATATTAAACCAAATTATTAAACAAAATAGGTTAATGGATTTTGAGCCTGTGAGATTGGTAAACTCAGTTAAAAAAATTGAATTATCTTCTTAAGCTATTTTTCACCTATTACAAATTGAATCCCTAGCCATCTCCAAAGCCCACTCGGATCTCTTAGAGAACAGTTAATTCTGCCTCTTTCCCCGACAAATTTTTCATCTATTTTAATTAAAAGAGTATTAGAGTTTTCAAACTTGATACTAGATTGTCTCCATTTATCACCTTCATTAGAATAGCAACCCACAGATTTTAAATTTTTAATATTATCATAAAACTCAATCTTTACATTTGGTGGATTTTTAGTTTGTAAAAGATATTTTTCATCTGGGTAAATCTTTTTGTATTTAAAAGGTAAAGTATTAGTTAAAGATTTAAATCTTTTGATTTCTCCGTATTTTTCATTAATTGGGTATCTGGGCAATTCATAAAAATCTTTAGTTTCATCTATTACACCGGAATGTTGTCCGAAAGCATATTTAAAACCAAATTCCTCAATGATATTTTTAAAATCATTGCTATATTCACCAAATGGATAAGAAAAAAAGTCTGAATTTCTTCCTAAATTTTTTTTAAAAATAGAAATAGATTTCGCAATATCTTCTTTTATCAATTGGTTACTTTCGTCCGCAAGATATTCATGTGTATGGCTGTGGTTTCCTATTTCAACAAAATCTTCATTGCTTATTTCTTTTATTTGATCCCACGTCATGTAATTAAAAGCCCCAACTTCACGTGTACTTACAAATAAAATAAACGGAATTTTTTTTTCTTTTAGTATAGGCCAAGCATTTTCATAAAATGAGAGAAAACCATCATCAATTGTTAAAAGAATTTTTCTTTGTAACTTGTTATTCACTAATTCCTTTTCAAAATTTTTCGGATTAATAAATTTGATATTATTTTGCTCAATAATTCTTAGGTGTTCTTTAAAATCATTTATCCTTATGTTAGTAGATGGATATTTATTTTCCTCAAATCTATGGTACATCAGTGAAATTAAACCAAAATCGTCAATATTTTGAATTGAAGTATTCGAATACAAATTGTTTTGAAAAGACAAAATATATATAAACAAATAAATGATAAAAGATTTTTTAATTTTGAATTGCACAGGCAAGACAAATAAAGTTGGACTAAGGTTTGATAAAAATTTCCACATTCTCGATTTAAATACAAAAATTAATAATAATGATCAGTTGGTCATAAACATATTAAATCTTATAAAAAAATACAAAGTAAATATTGATAGTAAATTTTCAATTCTTGTGAACAGTGGACCAGGCAGCTTCTCGTCATTGAGAGCCTCATTAGCTGTGGCAAAAGGAATAAAAATATCGAAGAAAACTAATCTTTTTGGATATAAAGATGAAGATCTTGGCCAATTTAACCTTAATAATATTGAACTTTTAATAAAAAAAAATTTAGTGCAAAAAAAATTGATTAAACCCATATATTTAAGTTAAATTATAAAATGAATTCAATCGAAGAGAAGTGCAAAAACAAAGGAGTTAGACTCACAGATCAAAGAAAAGTGATAGCTCAAGTTATGTCCGAAACAAAAGATCATCCCGACGTAGATGAACTGCATAAAAGAGTTAGTGAGGTCGATAAAAAAATTAGTATAGCCACTGTATACCGAACCGTTAAACTTTTTGAAGAAGCAGGAATTTTAGAGAAACATGATTTCAAAGGAGGCAAAGCAAGATACGAACAGTCGCCTGATGAACATCACGATCACTTAATAGATATAAATAGTGGAGAGATTGTGGAATTTGTTGATAAAGAAATTGAAAAACTCCAAATCGAAGTTGCCAAAAAGTTGGGTTATAAGTTAGTAGACCACAAATTAGAATTATACGGGTCAAAAATAAAAAAATAAATTGCAAAAAAAAATTTTCATTAAAACTCTTGGATGTCAAATGAATGAATACGATAGTAATCGTATCTTAGATTTAACAAAGAAAATAAATTATACTCCCACAAAAAAATTAGACCAAGCAGATTGTTATATTCTTAATACATGTCACATAAGAGAGAAAGCTACAGAAAAAGTTTACCATGATATTGGAAGAGTGAAAAAAATTTTTAGGAACAAATCAAAACCGATTGTTTTAGTCGCAGGTTGTGTCGCTCAGGCAGAAGGAGACATCTTATTAAAAAAAGAAAAATATGTTGATGCTGTTATTGGACCACAATCCTATCATCAAATAAATGATACAATTTTGAATTTTGAGCGAAAAAATAAATCTATTAATCTCACCGAATTCAATGTTATAGAAAAATTTGACAGTTTAAATAATTTAAATAATTCAGATAATAGAATTTCATCATTCTTAACTGTTCAAGAAGGATGCGATAAATTTTGTAAATTCTGCGTTGTACCTTACACACGCGGTGCAGAATTTTCGCGTTCATTAAAAGAAGTAGTGACCGAGGCAAACCAACTTGTTGATAATGGTGCTAAAGAAATTACCTTACTCGGTCAAAATGTTAATGCATATAATTTTGAAAACAAAAGACTTTCTGATTTAATTTTTGAGCTATCTAAAATTTCAGGTTTAAAAAGAATTAGATATAGCACTTCTCACCCTAGAGATTTTACAGAGGACTTAATCGAAGTTCATAAAGATTGTAAAAAATTGATGCCATTAATACATTTACCGGTTCAAAGTGGATCTAATCAAATTTTAGAAGCAATGAACAGAAAACACACAGTTCAAGAATATTTAGAAATTTTAGTTAAATTAAGAAGGGTAAAATCTAATATAAAATTCTCTAGTGATTTTATAATAGGTTATCCAGGAGAGACCCACGAAGATTATCTGGAAACAATCAAATTAATGAAAGATGTCAAATTTATTAATTCATATTCTTTTCTTTATAGTGCAAGACCGGGTACGCCTGCTTACAACTTTGAAAAATTAAATTTAAATGAGTCAAAAAGAAGATTATATAATTTTCAAAAAGTTGCAGATGATATAAAAACTCAGTATAGAAAAAATTTAATTAATAAAACTGCAAAAGTACTATTTGAAAATAAGTTAAAAAGGGAGAGTAAATATTTTGGTAGAGATGAATTTTTTAATTCAGTAATTGTAAAAAGTGAAGACGATCTAACTGGTAAAATTATAAATGTTAGGATTGTAGATGTTAATCATAATACATTATTTGGTGAAATTATTTCAGAACAAAATCAAACAAATTTTGCAGCTTAAATAAATGTCAGAAATTTCTAAATTAGAACAAATTCTTATAATTAAAAAAATTGATAAGGAAACAGTCAATATTTCAATAAACAATAATGAGATGCTAATGATAATTGTTGGTCAATTTGATCAAAATTTAAAAAATTTATCCAAACTTACAAATACAGATGTTTATTTTAGAGGAAATACGATTACTTGTAAGGGAGAAAAGGAACGCTTATCCATATTTTGTGAAGCTATAAAATTTTTGATAAACAAATATTTAATAACGAATATTATAGAAAAAGAGGATATAGTTTTAGCTGTGAAAAAAAATTTAGAAATTGAAGAGTCAAATATTAAAAGCTTCAAACAACTAATTAAGACACCTAAGAAATCAGTAATTGCTAGATCAGAAAAACAATCAGAATATATAAAGGCTTTAAAAGAAAATGATATAGTCATATCGATTGGGCCAGCCGGAACAGGAAAAAGTTTTTTAGCGGTATCAGTTGCAATAACTTTACTAATGGAAAAAAAAATAGAAAGAGTGATCCTTTCAAGACCGGCAGTTGAGGCTGGTGAAAAATTGGGTTTTTTACCAGGCGATATGAAGGAAAAAGTTGATCCATATTTAAGACCTTTATATGACGCTCTATACGAGCTTTTCGGAGCAGATAAAATTGATAAAAAGATTGAAACCGGAGAAATTGAGATTGCGCCATTAGCCTTCATGCGAGGAAGAACTCTTAAAAATTGTTTCGCTATTTTAGATGAGGCGCAAAATGCAACTGAGACACAAATTAAGATGTTCCTAACAAGAATCGGAGAAAATTCAAAACTTGTAGTTAACGGAGACCCAAGTCAGGTTGATTTAATTAACAAAGGACACTCAGGACTAATAAAATCAAAAAATATTCTTAAAGATTTAAAAGAAATAAAGTTAATAGAATTTGATCATAATGATGTTGTAAGACATCCTCTTGTATCGAAAATTATTAGGGCTTATCAAAACAAAAGCACTGATGATAAAGATTAATGTAGTTACAAATAATAGCGCCTGGCTTAGTTTTATCAAATATCCAATCAATTATATTGATCGTAGAATAAATAAAATAAACGCAAACGATAAAACTTTTTCTAAAAAAAATATTTTTTGCACTCTGCTTCTCTCTGGAAATAAAGAAATTAAAGATTTAAATAAAAAATTTAGGAAAAAAAATAAAGCTACAGATGTCCTATCTTTTCCATTTCAAACCAAGAAAATATTTAAAAATATGCTAAAAAAGGAGAAGGAAATATATTTGGGAGATATAATTGTAAATTTTAGCCAAATAAAAAATAAAAGTAACATTAAAAATTTTAAATCAGAATTTGATAGTTTATGGATACATGGTTTAATACATTTGTTAGGGTATGATCATAAAAAAGATAAAGATTTTCTTAAAATGAAAAATATAGAAAAAAAATATTTAGATTTTATAAATGCTTGAAAAATATTTAAATAATCGCTTTTTTATTTTATATTTTTTACCTTTTTGTATTGGCTCACTATCGGTCCTATCGTTTTCTCCATTTAATTTCACATGGATAAATTTTATAATTTTTCCTTTTTTTTTTTATTTAATTATTTATATAAATAAAAAATCAAAGAGTATTTACCGGAAAAAACCTTATAAAAAAAATTTATTTTTATTTGGGTTATTATTCGGGTTTGGCTTTTACTTAAGTGGCATTTCATGGATTTCCAATTCCCTAACATTTGATGAAAATTTTAAGATTTTAATACCTTTTGCATTAGTTTTAGTTCCTCTTTTCCTTAGTCTATTCACAGCCATTATAGTTGTACTAGTTGGCACATATTTAAAATATAATGTTGCTTCAATATTGCTATTTTCAGGAAGCATTGCGGTTTCGGATTATCTTAGAGCAAAATTGTTTACTGGTTTTCCTTGGAATTTATGGGCATACAGCACCTCATGGGCAAATGAAATATTGCAAATATTAAGCTTAACAGGTTTTTACACCTATAATCTTTTAGTAATTACTTTTTTTACATTACCTGCGGTTATTTTTTTTAAAATTAATTCACTTATTAAGTTTTTAATCCTCTCACTAATTTGTCTTGTTACTTTTTTTTTATATATTTATGGAAATTACGAAATAAATAAAAATAATAAATTATTGGAACAAAATAATGAGAAGTTTTTTGTTAAAGTAATATCTCCTAATTTTGATTTAAAGTATGGCCTAAGCAAGAGTGACATTGAAGATAGATTTAAACAATTAATAAGATATAGCGATCCAAATAAAGATCAAAAAACACTTTTTGTTTGGCCAGAGGGTGTTTTTAGCGGGTATAGTTTTAATGAAATTTCCATTTTTAAAGAATTAATTAGAAAAAACTTTTCCAATAAACATAATATTATTTTTGGAGCAAATAAACTTGACCCCGAGACTGGCAACTTCTTTAATAGCATGTTGGTTATAAATAATCGTTTTGAGGTAATTCAAAGTTATAACAAACGAAAACTTGTACCCTTTGGAGAGTTTTTACCATTTGAAAAAATACTTAACAATTTAGGTTTGAAAAAGATAACAGAAGGGCACGGGTCTTTTCTAAGAGGTAAAAAAAATGACAATTTAATAATAAATGAGTTGAATATTTTACCCCTTATTTGCTATGAGGTAATTTTTACTAATTTAATACAAGAGTCTAATATTAATACAAATCTTATCATCAACATCTCTGAAGACGGGTGGTTTGGAAAAACAATAGGGCCAGAGCAGCACTTTGTTAAATCAATTTTTAGAGCAATTGAAAATAATACCTTTTTTTTAAGATCTACCAACAAGGGATTAAGTGCAATAATTGACAATAAGGGTAATATTATCAAACAATTAAATCGTAATGAGGCTGGAAATATAGAATTAGAAATACCGTTAATAAAATCAAATAAAGTTAAAAATGATTTGATCTTTTTTACACTTTTAATTACATATCTTTTAATCTTTTTAATTTACAAAAAAAATGACTAATAAAAATTATTTATTTACCAGTGAATCTGTTTCGGAAGGTCACCCCGATAAAGTTTGCGATAGAATTTCTGATATGGTTGTGGATTCATATTTATCAAAAGATCCAGTTTCAAGAGTGGCCTGTGAAACTTTGACAACAACAAATAAAGTTGTTTTGGCCGGAGAAACAAGAGGACCAAAAATAGAAAAAGAGGAATTAATAAGCAAAGTTAGAGATTGTATAAAAGATATAGGTTACGATCAAAGTGGATTTAGCTGGAAAACTGCGAACATCGAGACGTTCCTGCACGAGCAATCAACCGACATTGCAATGGGCGTTGACTCCAAAGACAATAAAGATGAAGGAGCTGGAGATCAAGGAATTATGTTTGGATATGCCTGCAATGAGACAGATGATTTAATGCCAGCACCAATTCATTACTCCCATAAAATTTTAAGGTTAATGGCAGAGGATAGAAAAAAAGGAAATTTAAAAGAAATTGAACCTGACTCTAAAAGTCAAGTAACAATGTTGTATGAAAATAACAAACCTGTTAAAGTAACTTCAGTAGTAATATCAACCCAACATTCTAAAAATCTTAATCAAGAAAAAGTCAAAGAAGCAGTCGAACCATATATTAAAAAGTCTATACCTGAAAAACTGTTGGTAGATCTTGATCCAAAAGAAATTTATATAAACCCGACTGGACAGTTTATAATTGGTGGACCAGATGGAGATACAGGATTAACTGGAAGAAAAATAATTGTTGATACATATGGAGGTGCTGCTCCTCATGGCGGTGGAGCATTTTCTGGTAAAGATCCAACAAAGGTTGACAGGTCTGCAGCTTACGCTTCAAGATATTTAGCAAAAAACATTGTAGCTGCAGGTGTTTCAGAAAAATGTTTAATACAATTAGCCTATGCTATTGGAGTTTCAAAACCTCTATCAATTTTGATTAAATTAGCAGATGGAGATTCTGAAAAAGTTGAAAAAGTAAAAAAAGTTTTAGAAGACAATTTTGACTTGTCGCCAAGGGGCATTAGGGAATTGTTAAAATTAAATAATCCTATATATGAGATCACCTCTGCATACGGTCACTTTGGTAGAAAACCTAGCGATAAAGGTGAATTTACCTGGGAAAAAACTGATAAAATAGATTTATTTAAACTGTAATCTTGAAAAAACCATAATTTTCTTCTAATAAATACTAAATTATAGAAGTTACAAAATGGGCACTAGCCCATTTTTTTTTAGGAGCGATTAAATGTTAAATAGAGGATTAGATAAACTAGAATTATTGAGAATAGTAGAAGCGGTTGCAAACGAAAAATCTATTGATAAGGAGCTTGTTATTGGCTCAATGGAAAGTGCAATTCAAAAAGCTGCTTTAACTAAGTTTGGGAATGATAATAATATTGAAGTTATTATTGATAGAGAAAGTGGTGATATCAAAATTCAAAAAGTTTTAGACATAGTTGAGATAGTGGAAGATTCAGCCAGAGAAATAACACTAGACCAAGCTAAGAAAATTGATCCAAAAAATGATAATTTAAAGGTAGGTGAAAAAGTTTTTGAAGAATTACCGCAAATAGATTTTGGTCGTATTGCCGCTCAAAGCGCTAAGCAGGTTATTAGTAGTAGAGTAAGAGAAGCAGAAAAAAATAGACAGTATGAGGACTTTATAGACAAGCAAGGGCAAATACTAAGCGGAATAATTAAAAGATTAGAATACGGAAACGTAATAGTGGATCTAGGTAAAGCTGAAGGTGTAATAAAAAAAGATGAATTAATACCAAGGGAAATTTTAAAAACTGGAGACAGGGTAAAAGCTTATTGCTATGAAGTAAGAAAAGAATTAAAAGGACATCAAATATTTTTATCCAGAGCTCATCCACAATTTTTAGCTAGATTATTTTTTCAAGAAGTTCCCGAAATTTATGAAGGAACAATAGAAATTAAATCAGTCGCCAGAGATCCTGGCAGTAGAGCAAAAATTTGTGTTCACTCACAAGACTCTTCAATTGATCCAGTAGGTGCGTGTGTTGGAATGAGAGGAAGTAGAGTTCAAACAATTGTCAATGAACTGCATGGTGAGAAGATTGATATCATTAAGTGGACAGAGGATCTTCCAACATTAATATCAGAGTCTTTATCACCAGCGGAAATCCAAAGAGTTCTTATAGACCAAGATAATAAAAGGATAGATATTATTTTGAGTGAAGAAAATCTTAGCAAGGCAATTGGAAGAAGAGGTCAAAATGTAAGATTAGCCTCAAAACTAACAAACTATGAAATAGATATACTTACTGACAAAGAGGACTCTGAAAGAAGACAAACAGAATTTAAAGAAAGAACTGAAACTTTAATTAAGAATTTAGAAGTTGACGAAACTCTGGGTCAGCTTTTAGTATCAGAAGGTTTTACAAGCATAGAAGATATTTCACAAACTACACCGGATGAAATTGCTAAAATTGAAGCTATTGATGAAGAAACAGCAAGTGAGTTGATTAACAGGTCTAAAGAAACATTAATTAAAGAAAAAGAAGCAGTTGCATTAAAACTTAAAGAATTAGGAGTTGAAGAAAAATTAATCAATCTTAAAGGAATGACTCAAGGTATGCTTGTGATACTGGGTCAAAAAAATATTAAAAAATTAAATGATTTTGCAGACCTATCCTCAGATGAATTAATTGGTGGTTTTGATGAAATCAAAGGAAAAAAAATTAGGATAGATGGATATCTAGAAGAATTTTCTTTATCAAGAAAAGAAGCTGATGAGTTAATAATGTCAGCTAGAGAAATTGCGTACAAGTAATGTTATGGAAAAAGACAATAAAAAAAAGACTCTTACAATTTCATCTGATTTAAAAAAGAAAATTGATACATCTTCAATAAGCACTGACGGAAAAAAATCTTTTGCTGTAAAAAAAAAAGAGCCTTTTAGAGGAAATAAAAATAACAACAGACCGAATCAGAATTTTAATCCATCAAAAACCCAAGATCCCAAAAAGAAAAACTTTGCAAGAAAATTTGTTGAACAACAAGCAACGAAGGCCTTCATAAAAAAAGACGACAAGCCAACAGGAAAAAGCAAACTAAAACTTAAAGGACCAATTGATAAAAGAGATTTTAAATTAACTGTTTCCAGAGCTTTAAATGTTGAGGAAATTGAAATTAAACAAAGAAGTCTTGCCTCAGTAAAAAGAGCAAGATTAAAAGAAAAGAAGATAAATCCTGACGGTGAAAAAAAAGAATTCAAAAAAGTTTTAAGAGATGTGAAAATCCCAGAACAAATAACTATCCAAGAGCTATCTAATAGAATGGCTGAAAAATCTAATGATATAATCAAGTTTTTATTTAATATGAAAGTAGTAGCTACAATTAACCACGTAATAGATAAAGATACCGCCGAATATATTGTTAAGGAATTTGGTCATTCACCAATCTTTGAAGATAAGCCAAATCTAGAAGCAGGTATTAAACAAGAAAAATTGAAAGGTGATATTAAAACAAGACCGCCTGTTGTAACTATTATGGGTCATGTCGACCATGGTAAAACTTCTTTATTAGATGCTTTGAGAGATACAGATGTTGTTTCAGGAGAACATGGAGGTATCACTCAGCATATTGGTGCTTATCAAGTGAAAACCAATAATAATAAATTAATTACTTTTATAGACACCCCGGGGCATGCAGCATTTACAGAAATGCGAGCTAGAGGTTCAAAGATAACGGATATAGTTATTCTAGTTGTTGCGGCAGATGATGGAATTAAACCTCAAACAATTGAAGCCATTAAACACGCGAAGGCAGCCAATGTTCCAATTATCGTAGCAATTAATAAATGTGATTTGCCAGAAAAAAATATAAGCAAAATCAAAAATGAAATGATGCAGTACGAACTAATAGCCGAGGACTTAAGTGGAGATACTTTATTTGTTGAGGTTTCCGCACTTAAAAAATTAAATTTAGATAAATTAAAAGAAAGTATTTTATTACAATCTGAAATACTCGATTTAAAAGCATCATTTTCTGATCAAGCCAGAGGAGTAGTTATTGAGTCGAAAATAGACAAAGGTAAAGGCCCCGTGTCCACAATTTTAGTAAGTAACGGTAAACTTAAAAAAGGAGACTATTTTATTTGTGGTGACACTTGGGGAAAAATTAGAGCAATGATAAGTTATGATGGAAAGACAATTAATGAGGCGCTCCCATCGATGCCAGTTGAAATTTTAGGAATGAATGACTCTGTATATGCAGGCGCAGGATTTTTAGTTACTAACGATGAAAATGAAGCAAAAAAAATGGCAGAATTTAAACAAATGAATTCTGAAAAAACTAAAGTATTAGTTAAAGACAAAACAGCACTATTTGAGGACACTAAAAACAAGGACGAACTAAATATAATAATTAAGTCTGATGTTCAAGGTTCAAGTGAAGCATTAAAAATGGCAATAAATAAAATTAGCCATGATGAAGTTGAAGCAAAAATAATTCTTTCAGATATTGGAATGATTAATGAAACAGATGTTTCTTTGGCCAAGGCTTCTAATGCAATACTAATAGGATTTAATGTTAAACCAAATAGAGAAGCAAAAAAATTAGCCGAGGAACAAAAAGTAGATATTAAGTACTTTAATATTATTTATGAAGCACTTGATCATGTCTCAAAAGCCTTATCCGGTCTTCTAGAACCAGATATAAAAGAAACAGTTTTAGGAAGTGCTGAGATTCAAAAAGTATTTTCAGTTTCAAGTGCTGGAAAAATTGCAGGATCTAAAGTCATGAATGGAGAAATAAAAAGTAAATCTAAAGCTAGAATTATAAGAGATGGAGTCGTGGTCTACACGGGAGAAATAGTAACGATCTTTAGGGAAAAGAATCAAGTAAAAGAAGTTGGAACAGGTTTGGAATGCGGAATAAGCATTAAAGATTTTATAGACTTTAAGGAAAAAGATGTAATCGAGTCGTTTTTAGCAGAAGAAATACAAAGGACAATATAATGGGAAATCAATCATCACAAAGGCCATTTAGTCAGAGACAATTAAGAGTTGGCGAATTAGTAAAACAAAATTTAGGTGAATTGTTGATTAGAAATGAAGCTAAAATACCGTCTGTAAACTCTAAATTGATTACAGTAACTGAAGTTAGAATGACGCCTGATCTAAAAACAGCCAGGGTATATGTTATTCCCTTGGGAGGTGCAGAAACCAAGGAAACAGTTAGGATCTTGACGGAATACTCACATCTTGTTAGAAAAGCCCTGTCTAAAAGGCTAGATATTAAGTTTCTTCCTAAACTCACTTTTATAGAAGATAACTCATTTGAATATGCTGAAAAGATCGAAAAAATAATTAAGAAAATTAAGAAAAATGATAAAGAAAAAAAACGTTACAATTAAATCACTAGCCATTCATGAAAAAGATGTAGGCTCAACAGAAGTACAAATAGGATTGCTTACAGATAAAATAGCAAAATTATCAGAGCATTTTAAAATTTTTAAAAAAGATAAACACTCAACTATAGGTTTGACTAAATCAGTAAATAAAAGAAAAAAGCTTCTTACATACCTTAAAAAGAAAAATGTTGAGTCCTATCAAAAGGTCATCAAACAATTAAATTTAAGGA
>JBJLED010000019.1:0-7932 GCA_045566055.1 Candidatus Pelagibacter sp.
CATTTATCAGACCGGTGTTAGTTATTGGAAAAGTAAAAACGGAGATAAACCATATCCTTCAATGGTGGTTTATTTTGATGAAGTTAATCAAGGAAACTCAAAAGAAAAAGTTATAAAAAATTTAAGGAACTAACCAACTTTTCTTTTTATTTTCTAAGTCAAATAAAGCTCTACGATGTCCTTTAGCAGCTAAATATAACCACTCAATACTTTTGACTTTGCATCTAATGACACAAAAGTTTTTATAACCTTCCTCGCTTTCCTCTTTTGTGTAGTCAAAGTTATCAAATTTATTTTCTAGACCTGATGTTGGTTTATCCGACTCAGTCCCTGGTCCATTAGTAACAAGATAGCATTTTCTACTAATATGGCCTGTTTTATCCCAAGACTCTTTTGTAACATCATCGTTAAAGTGAACTTTACACTCTGTTTTTAATCTGAGCTGAATTTTTTCTTGTTTACCGTAAAACAAGATTGAACAGTTTGGATTTTTTTTTATCTTTTCTATTTTTGATGATCTGATGTCACTATGATACTGAACAAAGCTATTTTTTTTATCAGCTTTTCTTAATACAACAACCCTTCCATCCAAATCTTTATCGTTACCGCATATAAATACTGGAGTTCTAAACTCAGAAGATCGATCAGTTACAGCATTAGCTAATAGATCCCAAATCTTTTTCTCAATCTCGCTGAAATCTTCGTAGTAACTTATAACTTCTTGTGACACGATTTATTTTCTAAATCTTTTTATTAAGCTTGAAGTATCCCATCTTTGACCGCCCATTTTTTGTACTTCAGCATAATATTCATCAATTATTTTTGTGATAGGTAAGGGTGAATTATTTTTCTTTGCTTCATCCATAGCAATTTTTAAATCTTTTCTCATCCAATCAACAGCAAAACCATAATCAAACTTATCTTCAATCATTGTTTTATGTCTATTTTCCATTTGCCATGACTGAGCTGCACCTTTTGAAATAACTTCAATAACATCATGCATATTTAATCCTGCGTTCATTCCAAAATTGATTGCTTCTGATAACCCTTGAACAAGTCCTGCAATACAGATTTGATTAACCATCTTTGTTAACTGACCATTACCAGCTGGGCCCATTAATTTTACCTTTTTACTGTAGCAATCAATTATAGGTAAAGCTTTATCGTAGTCAGGTTGATCGCCTCCAACCATAACAGTGAGCGTCCCTCCTTCAGCACCAGCTTGACCACCGGAGATCGGTGCATCTAAAAACCCCCACCCATGTGCTTTAGATGAAGCGTAAAGTTTTCTGGCAATTATTGCAGATGCAGTAGTGTTATCAATGTGAACGGCACCTTTTTTAATTGTATTGTAAATTCCTTGTTTTCCAATTGTTACTTCTTCTAAATCTTGATCATTTCCAACACATGTAAAAACAAAATCAGAGTCTTTAGCAGCTTCTTTTGGTGTATCAGCTAGATTACCTTTGTACTCTTTTACCCATTTTTCAGCTTTAGCTTTAGTACGATTATAAACGGTTACATTGTGACCAGCTTTTGATATAAAACCAGCCATAGGATAACCCATAACACCAAGACCTATGAAAGAAACTTTACAACTCATTAATGATTAACCTCACATTAAATAAAAAAATAATTATATTTGGTTTTATATTTACATTTTTTTCTAGTTTTGGACAGAGTTTTTTTTTGGGATTGTTTAACGCACCGATAAGAAATGAACTTGGTATAACTCATGGTCAATTTGGCAGCATCTATGCAAGCGCAACTATTTTTTCAAGTTTATTTCTTATTTGGGTTGGAAAAAAAATAGATGATTATTTAATTTTAAATTATTCATTATTTGTAGTTATATTATTATTTGCTTCTTCATTATTTTTTTCATTTATAAATAATATTTACCTCTTAGCGATTGGAATTTTTTTAATGAGATTTTCTGGACAAGGTTTAATGAGTCATACTTCCACAACAACCATTTCAAGATTTTTCGAAAGATCCAGAGGAAAGGCTTTAAGTACAATTTGGTTTGGTTTATCTACAGCAGAATTTATTTTGCCAGTTCTTATAACTTATTTTTTCCTTATTTATTCGTGGAGAACTGTCTGGCAAGGAATTGCAATACTAATAATTTTATTTTTGCCTTTTGTAATTTTAAATACAATAAAGACGATAAAACTAGACTCAAGAGAAACAGATCCTAATCCTGACAATAAAAAACTTAAAATTAAAAGTTGGAGAAGGAGAGATGTATTAAAAGATTATAGATTTTATATTGTATCTTTAAACATGCTCGCAATGCCCTGGATCATAACAGGAGTTTTTGTTTATCAATCTTTTATTTCTGATTCAAAAATGTGGGCTATTTACACAATACCTAAAGCATTTATGGTTTATTCATTAACTTCCATTGCCACATTATTTGCCTCAGGTTTCTTGGTAGATAAATTTACGGGGCGTAAACTTATACTTTACATGAACCTTCCATTATTATTCGCAATGGTTACTTTATTTTATTTTAATCATGAAATATCAGCTTATATATTCCTCGGATTAATTGGAGTATCTAACGGTTTAGCAAATATACTGGGATCCTCTACTTGGGCAGAAATATATGGAGTAAAATATATTGGAAGCATTAAAGCTTTAACTACTGCATTCATGGTTTTTTCAACTGCGTTTGGCACAGCAGTCTTTGGTCTATTGATTGATAAAGGATTTACTATTGAAAATATTGCTTTTGTGGGGGCCGCTTACGTTATTATTTCATTATCTTTATTAATTTTAATCAGAAAAACTATTGAACCCATATCGCTGTCAAATTAAGCTTGATTTATTAAACTTAATTGAATAAATAACAACCATCATGGCAAGAATTACCGTTGAAGACTGTTTGGAAAAAGTTGATAATCAATACGATTTAGTACTTTTAGCTAAAGAGCGAACAGTTCAATTGAATGCTGGATCTCCAATGCTTGTTGAAGAGGATAACGACAAGAGAACAATTATTTCATTAAGAGAAATTGGTGATGGAAAAATTGATGTTAAAGAAGTTGAGTCAAGCGCCATTAAAAGACTTAGAAAAGAGCCAGACGAGATTGAGCAACAAGAAGAAACAGAAGAAGAGACTAATGATGATTTTGAAAACTTATATAAAGGTCAAGTTTCAAAAAGTGGTGTAGCAATTCTGCCATCAAAAAGAACTAGAAGAATTCCAGAAGTTAAAAAACCTAGCTTAGCTGATGAAGCATTATCAGAATTAAAGGCTGAGCAGCCTGAAATTAAAGAAGAAAATTTAGAAACTGAAGAAGCTCCACTTGAATTGAGCGAAGAAGCTCCTGTAGAAGAAGAAAATAAATCAGAGTAAATCATGAAAAAAACTGTTTCAGTTGCACCAATGATGGATTGCACTGATAAACACGAAATATATTTTTTAAGTCTTATCAGCAAGAATATTCATTTATACTCAGAAATGATTGTAGCTAACGCAATAATTAGAGGTGATAGGAATAAATTATTATCATTTAAAAAAATTTCTAATCCTGTTACTTTACAAGTTGGAGGTTCCAATCCCGCTGAGCTTGCAGAGGCTTGTAAAATTTCAGAAGATTACGGATATAAAGAAATTAATTTGAACTTAGGTTGCCCTAGTAAAAAAGTTCAAAAAAATAAATTTGGTGCTTGTTTAATGCAAGAACCAAATCTTGTAGCTAAATGTATTGAGTCGATGTCTAAATCTACAAAGCTACCAGTAACAATTAAAACAAGAATTGGTTACAATGACGTTGAAAATTTTGAATTTTTAAAATCTTTTATTCAAACAACTAAAGATGCCGGATCAAAAAAATTTATTATTCATGCAAGAAAAGCTTTACTTAAAAAATTAAGCCCTAAAGAAAATTTAAATATACCACCACTTAAATATGAGTTTGTTTATAAATTAAAAAAGCATTTTAAAAATGATGAAATAATTATAAATGGTGGAATTAAGACTACAGAAGATATTAAAGATCATTTATTAAAAGTTGATGGCGCTATGATTGGAAGAGCCATTTATCACTCACCTTATTTTTTAGCTGATATTGAAAGAGATATTTTTAATAATGAAAATGTTCCTACAAGAAGTGAAGTTATGGAAAAATTAATTCCATATATTCAAGAAGAAACCTCTAAAGGTGTGCAATTAAATCATATAATGAGACACACTGTTGGTTTATTTCATGGACAGAATGGATCTAGAACTTGGAAACAATATCTTTCTAAAAATATGTGCATCAGAGATGCTGATCTTCAAAAAGTAAACCATATAATGGATCAGGTTAGAAAAACTAATCCTGTATCTTTAGAAAGATAATTTTGGATATTCTTTTTCAATCGGAAACTCTCTATTTAATTTTAATAATGGTCATCACAGCTATCCCCGCCGGGTTTGCTGCAGGTTTATTCGGTATTGGGGGAGGGTTAATCACTGTACCAATTCTATTTTATATTTTTGGTGCAGCTGGTATCGAGCCGGAGTACCTAATGCATTTAGCTGTGGGAACTTCATTTGGAATAATTATCCCAACTTCAATTGTATCAGTCTTAACTCATCATCAACATAATGCAGTCGATTTTAGTGTAGTAAAAGGTTACGGAGTATTTGTTATTATTGGAGTGATACTTGGTACTATTTTAGCTGCTGGTTTAAAAACAAAACCTTTAATATTATTTTTTACCATTGTTGTTTATATTCTTGCATTCTATTTATTATTTCTAAAAGAGAAAGAGTCAGATCTTTCAATCAAGATGGGTTTACCGGCTAAAATAATATCAGGAATAATAACTGGTTTTGTTTCAGCTCCTATGGGTATAGGCGGTGCAGTAATGAATGTTCCGATTTTAAAGTTTTTTGGTTATCCAATAAATAAAGCGATAGGAAGTGCAGCTGCTATTGGTTTTATAATAGCTTTGTTTGGCACGATTGGTTTTCTTTTTTCAGGCAATTATTTGAATGCTAATTTACCTTTAAGTATTGGATTTTTAAACATTCCAGCATTTTTAATATTCTTCCCAATAACAGCATTTATGGCAAGGCTAGGAGCAAAAGCTAGCCATAGAATTAATAAAAAAAAGATGACGAAATATTTTGGACTGTTTTTAATAATTATCGGTTCCAAATTTTTATACGAGTATTTTAATCTTTAAATTTTTTGATCGTATTCACCAATTTTTCCAGTTTCTTGTAATAATTTATCTATAAATTTAAAAATATTTTTCTTTCTCTCGTTTGAAGTAGGGCTTTCTGTAACTACGACAAGAGAAGGTTTATTTGATGAAGCTCTAATTAAACCCCAAGATCCATCTGTTAAAGAAAATCTTACTCCATTAACTGTTAAAACTTCCTTGATAGATTGATTATCTATTTTAATATCCTTTTTTTTTAGATCTTCGACTTTTTTAACCATTTCCTCAACCACTTTATACTTTTCTTCATCTCTACAGAATGGAGCCATAGTTGGAGATTGATATGTTTTGGGTAACTCATTAATGATCTCACTCATCTTCTTATTTTGATTAGTTAATAAATGACAAACTTGTATCGCTGAATTTATTCCATCATCATATCCGTATCCTAAAGGATGATTAAAAAAGAAATGACCACTCTTTTCAAATCCTGCTAAAGCTTTTTCTAGATTAACTTTCCTTTTTATGTGCGAATGTCCAGTCTTCCAGTAAATAGTCTTACAATTATTTTTTAAAAGCACTTTATCTTTTTCATAAAGACCTGTTGATTTTACATCAACAATGAATTTTGAGTCTTGATGTTTAGATGCTAAGTTCCTAGCAATTAATAATCCTATTTTATCAGAGTATATTTCATTTCCTTTATCATCAATTACCCCGCATCTATCACCATCTCCATCAAAACCAAAGCCAACATCAGCATTATTATCTTTTACTATTTTTGCTATTGCGTGAAGCATTTCAAGATCTTCAGGGTTAGGGTTATATTTTGGAAAAGACCAGTCTAGATTACAATCTAATTCTATCACCTCGCAACCAATACCTCTTAAGATTTCAGGTGCAAAAACTCCTGCTGTTCCATTTCCACAAGCAACAACGGCTTTAATTTTTTTGTCGATCTTATTTTTCTTTATTAAATCATTTGAATAGACATTCTTAAAATTATCTATCTTTTTTAATGAACCCTTTCCATTTACAAACTTCTTATTTAACGTAATATCTTTCAGTTCCCTCATTTCTTCAGGCGCATGAGTTAAACCTTTTTTGATACCCATCTTTACTCCAGTCCAACCATTCTCATTATGACTAGCCGTAACCATTGCTATGGCATCAGAATTTAAATTAAATTGTGCGAAGTAAACAGTAGGGGACAGTGATAAGCCCACATCTTCTATATGACAACCTGTTGAGGTTAAGCCACTGATAAGAGCTTTTTTAATAGATTCACTGTAAGATCTGTAATCATGTCCAACTATCACTCTTGGATTGGATTTACTCGTGCGTTTAATTATTTGAGAGCCTAATCCTTTGCCTAAATTTGTGATTCCCTCTAAATCGATGTCTTTTTCAAAAAGCCATCTAGCATCGTATTCTCTAAAACCGTTTGGATTGATTTTCATTAACTATAAATACTAAAGAATAAGGACTTTTGTTATTAAATGTTTATTAACAAAACTTTCCACTTGCAAAATTATTTAAATGTTCTTATAATGTTCTATTGATTTCGATGTTATATGGTATATTAACTATATTGTGACACAACATATAGTTGTTTTGTTAATAAATCGAAGTAAATAAGTATAAATATGAATAAAAACGTATCATTGGCAATAGAGAAAGCTGTCGGCAGTATAAGCCAAAAGCACCAAAATGATCAAAGAAGTAATGGTCCTAAGAAACCTGATTTATTTTCTTTGTCAGGTGAGACAGAACTATTTCAAAATGAGAGAGGCATCACAATTAAGATCGACAGATCTAGAGATGCATACTTAACTGATTTCGGAAAAGCTACACTTAAAGACAGATACCTAGGTCAAAACGAGAGCTTCCAAGATTTATTTGCAAGAGTAGCCAGCGTATATGCTGATGATAATTTACATGCGCAAAGAATTTATAATTACATAAGTAATTTATGGTTTATGCCTGCAACGCCAGTTTTATCAAATGGTGGCACAGAAAGAGGTTTACCTATCTCATGTTTTTTAAACGAAGCTAGTGACAGCTTAGAAGGGATAACAAATCTCTGGGAAGAAAATGTTTGGCTCGCCGCTAGAGGTGGAGGTATCGGAAGTTATTGGGGGAACTTGAGATCTATTGGTGAAAAAATTGGAAAAGTTGGAAAGACTTCGGGAATAATTCCATTTATCAAAGTTATGGACTCTTTAACTTTAGCTATCAGCCAAGGTTCATTAAGAAGAGGTTCTGCTGCATGTTACTTACAAATTGATCACCCTGAAATTGAAGAGTTTATTGAAATGAGAAGACCGACTGGTGGAGATGTTAATAGAAGGTCACTTAATTTACATCACGGTGTATTGGTTACAGATGAATTTATGAGAGCCGTTGAGACCGGAGAACAGTGGGCGTTAAGGAGTCCTTACGATGGTACAGTACAATCAACTATTCCTGCAAGAAACCTTTGGATTAGATTATTGACTGCTAGAATTGAAACAGGTGAGCCTTATATTGTTTTTATCGATACTGTTAATAGACAAATACCTCAACACCATAAACTTGCTGGTTTAAAAGTAAAAACTTCAAATCTTTGTAGCGAAATCACTTTACCTACTGGTCAAGACAATGATGGAAATCAAAGAACAGCAGTTTGTTGTTTATCATCTTTAAATATTGATACTTATGATCAATGGAGTGAAGATCCTCGATTTATAGAAGACGTTATGAGATTTTTAGATAACGTCATGACTGATT
>JBJLED010000020.1:0-7865 GCA_045566055.1 Candidatus Pelagibacter sp.
AAACTTCAAGATGTATCGTGCCTGCAGATGGTTATTACGAATGGAAAAGAGAGGATAAAACTAAAACTCCTTATTATTTTACTAAAGAAAATGATGAGCTAATGTTTTTTGCAGCTATATATCAGAATAACCAATTTTGCCTAATTACAAGAGAAGCTACTGAAAAAATAAGTTCAATTCATCATAGAGAACCTTTAATTATTAATCAAAGTCAAATAAACAACTACTTAAATGTTAAGAAAGATGCCATGGAAATTTTAAACTCAATTAAACCTCCTGAATTAAAGTTTCATGAGATATCAAAAGATATTAATAACCCGGTAAATAACGATCCTACTTTAATTAAACCTTTGAATTAAATGAATTTATCTATCTCACCAGGAAAAAATAATGTTGGAGCTTATATCAACAACATTAATTTAAAATCCCTAGATCAAGATCAAGCAACAGAAGTAAAAAAGATTTTAAATCAATACGGAGTGATATTTATCAAAGAACAAAACCTTGATCCTGAAACTTATCAAAATTTTGCAAAAACTATAGGTCAACCTGTAGTGTATCCAAGACTTAAAGGTCTAGATGAAAAATTCCCATTTATAAACGTAATCGAGAGAAAGCCTGATGATAAAAATTTAAGCTTTGGTTCTAGCTGGCTTCACCAAGATACAAGTTATTTATCTAACGATAGACCAAGATATACAATGTTAATGGGTAAAGAAATACCAGTTGGCCAAGGTAATACTATATTCTCATCTGGTTTTAATGCTTACGATAAATTACCAGATGATATCAAAGAAAAAATTAAAGATGCTGCTGGAGTTTTTTCATCAGCAGGCCCGATAGCAGTAACGAGACTTGAGCGAGAAAAAGAAATGGGTATCAAATCTTCAGAAAGCATGGAGGCCGAACATCCAATAGTTATTACCGTTGATGGTAAGAAAACCTTATATGTTTCTCCAGGACATTTAATGAAAATTAAAAATGTAAAAGAAGACGAGGCTGAAAATTTAAAAAATTATCTAGTAAAGCACGTAAATAAAGAAGAGTTCATATTTTCATATGAGTGGACTAAAGGTGATATCTGTCTTTGGGACAATCTAAGCATTCTGCATATGGCTAGTGAGATCAAGAACTGTAGAAGAGTTATGCATAGAATAACGATTAAATAATTATTTTTTTAAAACCGTGAAGTGACCCATTTTTCTTTTATCTTTAATAGTTTTTTTTCCATAGTCATAAAAAAATTCATCTTTATTAAATGATTTTGATCTATAAGTTTCGATATCTTTTCCCAAGACATTAAACATTTCTGCGTTAGAAATTTTTTCTACTTTTTCTAGACCTAAACCACATACTGCTCTTATATGATTTTCAAATTGGCTGATGTTAAAAGCGTTTATTGTTAGGTGGCCTGAATTATGAACTCTCGGCGCAATTTCATTAACTAACAAATTGTTATCTTGGTCGATGAAAAATTCAACACACATCGTGCCAACATAATCTAATTTTTCTGAAATAAGTTTTGCATTATTCTGTGCTTTGGCAAAAGTATCTTTATTTATATCTGCAGGGATTTTAGAGTGATTTAATATTTGGTCTTTATGAATATTTTCAATGGGTTCATAAATATAAATCTCACCATTCATATATCTTGTAATAATAACTGATATCTCTTTCTTTAATTTTACTTTCTTTTCTAAAATATAATCAGCAGTGAAGTACCAATCTTTTTTTACATCATTAAGGGAGTTTAAAATAAATTGTCCGTGTCCATCATAACCAAGTGTATTTGATTTTAAAATTCCAGGTAATAAGTTTTTATTCTTTTCGATATCTCCAGCCTGTTTAATTAAGGTCCAATCTGTAGTTTTAACACCTAAATCATTGACAAAAGTTTTTTCTAAACTTCTATTCTGAATTATTTTATTTATCCCGGGTTTAGGTAAGACCTTTTTCTTTAATTCTATTTTTTTTAGAATATCTACTGGTATGTTTTCAAATTCAAAGGTTACGATATCGACCTTATCAATAAATTCTTTAATTTTATTTTCGTCATCATATTTTGAATAAATAAAATCGTTAGAATAATGTTGTGCGGGGCCTTGTTCATCATCAGATATGACTATTGTTTTTACATTGAGCTTTTTAGCTGCCTGACAAAGCAGTGAACCTAATTGTCCTGAGCCTATAATCCCTAAAGTGATATTAGACATTTATTATTTAGGTTTTTTTTTAATAGATTGAGTTTGAAGTCTTCTCCATTTTTCTAAATTCGATTTTACTTTTGTATCAAAGTTACCAATTATTGAAGCAGCAAGAATACCTGCATTAAAAGCGCCATCGATTGCAAGACACCCTACGGGAACGCCTTTAGGCATTTGTGCCATAGACAGCAAGCTATCAAGTCCTTTTATTTTTTTAGTCTCCATAGGAACACCCAATACTGGTAAAGTAGTTAAAGAAGCAACCATGCCTGCTAAATGTGCGGCTCCACCTGCTCCTGCTACGATTACACCAAAACCATTTTTTTCTGCAGTTTCTGCAAACTGAAACATTCGCTTTGGAGTTCGGTGGGCACTGACTATTAAAGTTTGATGTTTAATTTTTAGCAATTTGAGAATATTTTCGCAGTCTTTCATCACGGAATAATCGCTTTGAGAGCCCATAATGATGGCTACTTTATTATTATTTTTTTTCTTAATTTTCACAGATTAATTTAACAATTATGGCTCTAAAAACAATGGCCTAATGTTCATTAGGCCACTTAGTTGTTTTGGGGGAAAGATGTTAAGCTCTTGCTCTAAAAAGTAAAGCTTTTGGCGAGTTTTGAAGCTCGAATAAAGAAACTCTTCTTAAATTTTTATTAGTTGATTTGTTTTTACTTTTTTTAAGTGCTTTTAATTTCATATCTCCTTTTTAGTTTATTTTTAGTGGTTTAAGTAATGCTAAAATTGCAAACTTGATTTGAATTTAGCTACAAATTTAGGCAAAGATTTGGCTGCTATTAGTCAAATTTATATTTTTTCTAATAAATCTTTCGTAAGTTTACTTACAGACCCATTACTGTCTATAACTGCTAATTCAACCTGTGCTGTAACTAATATCTCATTATTTCTAGAAACCTCTTGTAACAAGTTTAGTCTTACCGGTGATTTTTTTATAATCTTCGTTTTAACCTCTAAATTGTCCTCAAAATTTGCAGATTTAATGTATTTAACATTGCATTCTCTTACGACAAAGATGGCATTAAATTGGTCTCTCAACTGTTTATGGTTAAGTTTTAAATGATCATAAATCATCTCTGTTCGTGCTCGTTCAATGAAATGTAAATACCTTGCATAATAAACGATACCTCCAGCATCAGTGTCCTCATAGTAAACTTTTGTTTTATAAACATGGTCTGCCATATAATTGACAATAAGCTTTAAAGAGATCCATTTCAACAAAGATAAGATAATTTTCTTTTTTTTGACTAATTTATGCCAAGCAAAGTGCAGAATCTTTAATTAACTTTAAACTATGAAAACATTATCTATTATATCTTTATTGCTTTTGTTAACTAACTGCGCTGGTGGAAACATGGCGAAAGTAAAAGTTGGCAAACGTTGTACAATTGCTGATGCAAGCCAATTACAAGAGTCTTCTTATGTTTGGGTAGTGAGCAAAGAAGCTCAGAAAGATTTTGACAAAAGAATTAATAAGTCAAATTGTCTAGACAGCTAAATAGTTATTTAAATTAAAATAATTTATGATAATAAGGGGTATGAATTTACCCCTTATTATTGCTTGCATCATGATCGTTTTAGCTTTAATTATTCTTCCTTTGATTGTCTCCTATAAAGCTGAAAAAAAAGAAAAAAATAACAAAAATGAGTGGGATAAAATAAAAGAATATGGGAATAAACTTAACAACAAAACTATAAAAAAATATTAATAGAAATTATGAAAAAATTATCATCGTTTCTGCTAATTATTCTTTTTTTTAATATAGATCTCGTTGCAATGGAAAAAAAACCTTATCACCACTTACCTGATGGAACTTTTAGAAATCCTGAAGGGTCTCCTGAAAGAGATCCAAACGCAAAATGGTCATATAAAATTTTTAATGAAGAGCGTAAAAAAGTTAAAATTGAAATTCCTGAAGACCATGTAGTTTCAAAGTCAAAGGTTTTAAAGGATTTAAAAGATAATCAAAATAACGATTATATTGCTTGGATAGGTCATGCCACTTTCCTTATTAAATTAGGAAATACCACAATTATAACTGACCCCGTTTTTTCAAAAAATACTGGTCCATTAATTTTTGGGCCTAAAAGGTACATTCCCCCGGCTATAAATCTTGATGAAATTCCACCTATTGATTTATTTCTTCTAACTCATAACCATTACGACCATCAAGATATGTCTACAATAAGAAACTTTCCTTATAAAAAATCAAAAGTTATTCTTCCATTAAGACTTGGTAAATATTTTAAAAATTATAAAGACGTCAATGAACTTGATTGGTATCAAGAAATTCAGGTTAATGAAGATGTCAAAGTAACTTTATTACCAGCTGTTCATTGGTCTAGGAGAGGTTTATTTGATATCAATAAAACATTATGGGGCAACTTTCTTATTGAGTACAAAGGTAAGAAAATTTTATTTGCATGTGATACAGGATATGGAAATATTTATAAGGCACTTGGAAATAAATATGGACCTATTGATTTAACATTTATCAATATCGGTGCATATAATTTTTATCCTATGATGCCAGTTAAAGATAGATCAATTTATCACACCAATCCAGAAGAAGCTTTGCAAATATCTAAAGATTTAAAAAGTAAAAAAATAATTGGTATGCACTGGGGTACAGTAGTATTATCTTTGGAGCCAATTATGGAACCGCCAAAAAGATTTAAAGCTAGTGCGGAGAAATATGGTTTCAGTAAAGATGATGCTATTATTTTTAAAATTGGAGAAGTTAAAAAATTAAATCAAATAATTAACTAACCTTTCTCTTATTTCTCTCACTATCTAATAGTTTTGTTAAAGCATCTACCATTACATCTGAAGCTTTAAATATCTCGTTTGGTTGAAATTCATGTGTCCTATGATGTTCAGGATCGGTTTTGTCTTCAATTATTATTCCCTCATCTGGTGAATTATTTTTAATATAAATTAAAATTAACCAATCAGCTTCGATCGCGTCATCCCATTTTATATAAATTTCTCCTGTTTCAAATCTTTTATCAACGCATCTGATAATGCTTAAATATTTTGGAATATATTTTTTATTTAATTGAAAACACAAACTGTGAGCTGATCGGTAAAAACTTTCAAGAGCGTATTCAATCTTTTCTCTTTCTTCATTATAAACTCTCTCTTTTTCTAATAACGTTGCTTTATCATCAGTTTCTTCTACTTTAATACCTAAACTTGCAACTCTTTCTCTTATTGCTTCATTAATTTTTTGCTCTCTGATTAACTTATATTTTTCTTTTATTTTATCAATACGTTGTTGAACTTCTTCGTAAGACTCTCTTTGTTGACTTAGAACATATTTTTCAAGATTTTTGATTTCTAATTCTTCTCTTTTTCTAAACAGATCAATTTTTTTCTCTAATTTGATTTGCTCTAAAAATTGCCTTTGTTTCTCAGCTCTTTCTTTTCTAAGTTCAGCTTGTTCTAGTTTTATAAATCTTTGTAAATCTAGTTTTCTTTCTTTTTCAAGTTTTTGTTCTTCTTTAAGCTCATTTCTTTTTGACTCTAAAGCAAATTTTTCTTGTTCAAGTAATCTTTTTTGAGCATCTTTTTTTTCTTGCTCCATAAGCTTCAATTTTATTTTCTTTTGTTTTTCTCGCTCTTCTAGAATAATTTTTCTGATTCCTGAAACTTTATTAGAAATACCTGTAAAGAATGCCTGTAAAGTTTGATCTAAATTTATATTAAATCTAAATATAGATTTAACTTTATCATTTAGTCTTAGTAAGCCTAAAACTATAGACCTTGTTTTTTGAGGAATTTTATTTGGTCTCTTTAATTTAAAATTTTTCTTTAATTTTACTTTTGCCCTGCTTCTGATTTTTTTTTTTACTGACCTTTTTAATTTTTTCCTTTTTCGAATTTTCTTATTTTTTATTTTTTTTCTTTTATTTTTAAATCTCCGAATTAAGGATTTTTTTTGCTTTTTTCTCTTTACCTTTGTAGGTTTTTTTTTCTTCTTTTTCATACTGGCCATTAATTAAATAGCACTTTTTATGAATATATATAGTCTCTTGTTCGATGGGCTGATTGAAAGTTCTTAACAATTTGTAATTGAAAAACAACTAGGTCTCTATATCTAAATGCTGCTGCGCAACTAGCCATATAAAATTCCCACATTTTTACAAATCTTTCATCAAATAAATCTTTTACTTCTTTTTTCTTTTCTAAAAACCGCTCTAACCAACTTTCTAACGTTTTGTCATAATGCCTAATTAATGTTTCTGTATCAGCTACAATCAAACCAGTCTTTTCAATTGGATTTATTATTTGACTAAATGAAGGACAAACTCCACCTGGAAATATGTACTTATTTATAAACTTATTAGGTGCTGATGGTTTGTCTACAACCCCAATTGTGTGTAATAAAAATATCCCTTCATCTTTGAGCAGTTCATTTATTGATTTAAAAAAAGTATGGTAAAATTTTCTTCCAACGTGTTCGAACATGCCCACAGAAAAAATCCTATCATACTTTCCTTTTGCTTCTCTATAATCAATGAGTTCAAATTTAACCTGATTGTCTAAATTTAATTCCTTGGCTTTACGTTTACAATATTCTATTTGATTTTTACTCAAAGAAATTCCAGTGACTTCACATTTTTTCTGTTTTGCAATTTCGAAAGCCATGCCGCCCCAACCACAACCAACTTCTAAAATTTTTTGTCCTTCTTTTATGTCTAATTTTTTTACAATATGATCTATTTTGTTTTGTTGTGCTTCCTCTAAATTTTTAGTGTCATTTTTCCAATACGCGCACGAATATAATCTATGATTTTTATCTAAGAAAATATCATACAGTTTTTCACCTCTAGCTCCTCCAATATCATAATGATGTTCAACATTTTTTCTTGATTTTCCTGGCAAATTAAAATTCGTTACTGTTCTCCATGCCTGAAACATTTTCTTAGCAATTAAACTTGTCGTTGAGATTTCACTTCGACCTAAATTTTTTACAAGATCCATTAAGAAATCTTTCATTGAAGCATTTTCAATTTCAATTTCATTTCTCATATATGCTTCTGGAAATTCAAGTTCAGGATCTAATAATAACTTCCAGCTAAGATTGTCTTTAAGAAGTTTTACAGTAATTGGTTTCTCTTTTCTTGGATTACCGCAAATATATTTTTGTCCTTTTGCATCTACCAAAATAATTCCACCCTCTTTATAAATTTTTGTAAATATTCTTGCTAATATCATAGCTTATGCTGCCAAGTTTTTTTCTTTTGCAAATTCTAACTTATTTAATTTATCGATTAGTTCCTTCTTTTTTGCTTGGGATAATAAAACCAACGGCGGTAAAATGTTTTCAAACTTTTCGTCTTTGATCGATAAATAACTATGAAGAGCAGATATCAAATTAAACTGATCAAATGTTTCTCTTACATTAATTAATTTTTCATTTTTAGATTGTGAAATTTTATTTTCAAAGTCATCAAAAACTTTTCTAGCTAATGAATGTGTAACATTAGTTACAGCTGATATACAACCTGAACAGCCAAGTTCTAGACCTTTTAAAAGTTTTGCCTCTGAACCTGGAAACATTAAAAAATTTGGCAACTTCAAACTTTCAAATAGATTATAACTAGAGTCTTTACATCCAATAATATTTTCTGGAA
>JBJLED010000021.1:0-44360 GCA_045566055.1 Candidatus Pelagibacter sp.
AAAAATTAACAAGTACTCAAATAAGGGATCGATTAATTTTGGAAGCTGAAAACAATGTTGGGATAAACTTTGAAGAAAATGAAAATAAAGATGCTTTCGTTATAAGTGGTAGAGGTGAGTTGATGTTAGAGATTCTTTTAACACAGATGCGAAGAGAGGGTTTCGAAATGACCGTAAGCCCGCCAAAAGTTTTAGTTAGAAATGATGATCAAGGTAATAAAATGGAGCCAATCGAAGAAATAACAATGGATTTAGATGAAGAGTTTTCATCAAGAATTATAGACTCAATGAATAGGAGAAAAGGTAAATTAATTGATCTAAAAGATACTGGAAAAAATAAAAAAAGATTAATTTTTCATGCACCAACTAGGGGATTAATGGGTTACACAAGTAGATTTTTAACATTAACAAAAGGTACTGGCGTAATAAATAGAATTTTTCACGCTTATAGAGAATACACCGGAGATATGGAGGGAAGAAGAAACGGTGCTTTAATTTCCATGGAAAATGGTAAAGCAGTTGCCTTTGCTATTTTCAATTTACAAGCTCGAGGTGAAATGTTTGTGACACATAATGATCCAGTATACGAGGGGATGATAGTAGGCCTTTCTTCAAAAAGTGGTGACTTGGAAATTAATGTTTTAAAAGGAAAAAAACTTACAAATATGAGGACTCAAGGAACTGATGAAAATGTAGTTTTAACACCAGTAAGAAAGATGGCTATAGCCGAACAGCTAAGTATGCTTAATACAGATGAAGCTTTAGAGATAACACCTAAATCTTGCAGACTTAGAAAGTTAATATTAGATCCTCATGAAAGAAAGAGGCAATCTAGAGCCAAGGCTTCTTAAAGACTGAATCTTGATTTTTTACTATCAGTTAGAAAACCTTTAACAGTATCTAGTGTCATAGATTTGAAGCTCTTACCAAATCCTGTAATTTGATTTATTACTTTTGGTGGCATTGTAATTATATTACAATTTAATTGTTTGGCTTGAATAAAGTTGTAAGCTTCTCTAGTACTAGCCCAAAGAATTTCGATATTTTTATTTTTCTTTGTCAAAGAGATGCTTTTTTTAAATATTGGAAGAGGGTCTTTGCCTTTATCAGCCATTCTACCTGCAAATATTGAAATTATCGATTTTGTTTTTTTATTCAATTTTTTAAAAATCTTTTCGGTTTGTTCGAATGTGTAAACTGCAGTTATGTTGAGTTTAATTCCTTTATCACTTAATTCTTTGATTACTGGTCCTGTAAATGTTCCTTTAGAATTTACAACTGGAATTTTAACATAAACATTTTTACCCCAAGAATTAATTTCGTAAGCTTGTTTCAACATGTCTTTAAAATTATCTGCAAATACTTCAAAAGAAATAGGTTTTTTTTTGCAAATCTTCAAAATTTTAAGAGAATACTGTTTATAATTTTTGGCTCCAGCTAATCGCATTAAACTTGGATTAGTTGTAAAGCCATCAACTAAAGATTTATTATTAAAAAATTTAATTGTCTTATAGTCAGCAATGTCACAAAAGATTTTTGTTTTCATTAGTCTAAATTTTTAACTATGTCTTCTGTCATCTTTTTTGCATCTGCAAACAACATTAAAGTATTATCTTTATAAAAGAGTTCATTATCTATACCGGCATACCCTGGTGATAAACTTCTTTTAACAAATAAAACAGATTTACATTTTTCAACATCAAGCACTGGCATTCCAAATATTGGGCTTTTTGGATCTGTTTTTGCCACAGGATTTGTTACATCATTTGCTCCAATTACAAATGCAACATCGGAGTTAGCAAAATCATTATTTATATCTTCCAATTCAAATACTTCATCATAGGGTACGTTTGCTTCTGCTAACAATACATTCATGTGACCAGGCATTCTTCCTGCAACCGGATGTATTGCGTATGTAACTTTAATATCATTTTTTTTTAATTTATCTACCATCTCTCGAAGAGCATGTTGAGCTTGGGCCACGGCCATACCGTACCCTGGAACTATAATCACCGATGAAGCATTTTTCATTAAAAAAGCTGCATCCTCAGCGTTGCCACTTTTAACTGGTTTTTGATCCTTCTTTTCTTTTTTATCATCGGCAGAATTATCCGCTCCAAAACCGCCAAGTATTACACTTACAAAAGACCTGTTCATGGCCTTACACATTATATATGAAAGTATTGCTCCAGATGATCCTACAAGAGCACCTGTTATAATCAATGCAGTATTTTCTAATGTAAACCCTATTCCAGCTGCAGCCCACCCAGAATAGGAATTAAGCATTGAAATTACTACAGGCATATCTGCTCCTCCTATAGGGATAATTAATAAAACTCCGACAAGAAATGAGATTATAATTACAGTCCAAAAAATATTTGTAGATTGAGTTTTACATAGATAAAAAATTAAAACAAATATACCTATTCCAAGTATCAAATTTAAAATATGCTGACCGCTAAATGTAATAGGAGCGCCAGACATTATTCCTCTTAACTTTAGAAAAGCTATTATTGAACCTGAAAAAGTTATTGCACCTACTGCCGCTCCAATAGACATTTCAATAAGACTCGCTAATTTTATATCACCGACATTTCCTAGATTAAAAGCTGCGGGATTTAAAAAAGCTGCGATCGCTACAAAAACTGCTGCTAAACCTACTAAACTGTGAAAACCAGCCACTAATTCTGGCATTGCAGTCATCGGAATTTTAAAAGCTATAAAAGCGCCGATTGCTCCACCGATTACTAAGAATATAACTACATAAACTAGAGATGTTGAAAAATTTCCAATTGATAGGAATGTCACTACGATTGCAATAATCATTCCAACAATTCCAAAGTAGTTTCCTTGTCTAGATGTATCTGGTGATGATAATCCTCTAAGCGCAAGAATAAATAATATTCCAGATACTAAATAAAAAATTGCTGCTAGATTAGCTGAGATCATTTCTTTTTATCTTTCTTTTTTTTGTACATTTGAAGCATTCTTTGAGTCACCAAGAAGCCCCCAAAAATGTTTATTGCTGCTAAAATGATAGCTATAAATCCAAAGATGCTCGATGTATTAAAAATACTTTCGGAAGTTCCTGCTAAAGCTGCAATGATAGCACCTACAATAATAACTGATGAAATGGCGTTAGTGACTGACATTAATGGAGTATGAAGCGATGGGGTGACACTCCATACAACATAATAACCAATAAAGATCGATAAAATAAAAATGCTTAATCTAAATATAAAAGGATCTATTTCCATAATTAAACTCCTTTGATTAATGATTTTTCTATTATTTCGTCCTCTAAATTAATGTTAAAATCTTTCTTCTCTTTACTATACAAGTTACGAATAAAACTAAATAAGTTTTTAGCATATAAGCTTGAGGCAGTAAGTGGTAAGCTATTCATTAAACTTTTAACTCCTATTATCTTTATCCCATCTACTGAATTAATTTTGCCTGCTTCTGAAAATGCAGAGTTTCCTCCTTGTTCTGCTGCTAGATCATAAACAATTGACCCTGGCTTCATAAGTTTAACTAAATCCTCCGTTAGTATTCTTGGAGCAGGTTTTCCAGGAATTAATGCTGTACATATTACTATGTCATTTTTTTTAAGAGCTTCTTTCATCATTTCTGCTTGTTTTTTTTTATACTCATCCGATGCTTCCTTTGCGTATCCACCAGCAGTTTCCATATCCTCGTTTTGTTCAACTGTCAAAAATTTACCACCTAAGCTTTCTACTTGCTCTTTAGATGCTGCTCTTACATCTGTTGCTGAAACAATCGCACCTAATCTTTTAGCGGTAGCAATAGCTTGTAAACCTGCTACACCTGCTCCAATAACCAAAACTCTAGCTGCTGGGACGGTTCCTGCCGCTGTCATCATCATAGGCACAGCTTTTTCAAATTCTGCAACACAATCAACAACTGCTCTATATCCAGCCAAATTAGATTGGGAAGATAAAACATCCATTGATTGAGCTCTTGTAATTCTAGGCAATAATTCTAAAGAAAAAGGTTTAATCTTTTTATTAATAATTTTATCAATTTGGTTTTTATTTTTTGATGGATTAAGCATTCCAATTAAAATTGTATTATTTTTTAAAATTTCAATTTCATCTTCCATGGGACAATTTACTTTTGTAATCAGATCGCTTGAATTTAATACCTCTTTAGACGATGCTTTTATCTCAGCTCCAATATCCTTATATTCATTATCATTAATTCCAAGGTGAAGTGCATAACCTTTTTCAAGACACACTTTAAGTCCAAGTCCAATGATATTTTTAGCTGACTCAGGGGTTAAAGAAACTCTTTTCTCTAGTGTTATATTTTCTTTAATTGAACCGACTATCATTATTAATTTTTTTGATTTAAAGTAACGTAATTGCTAATATCACTAATATTGCAATAACTGCAATTGTTCCCCAAAGCACAAATTTGGTAAAACCATTGTAAGTCTTTTTGAATTCGTTATCGCTCATTGTTAACCTTGACGAGCTTTAAATTTAGGATTTTTTTTATTTATTACGTAAAGTTTACCCCTACGTTTAACTAGCTTAGAGTTAAGGTCCCTTTTTTTTAATGATTTTAATGAGCTAGCTATTTTCATAATTTTAAAAGCCTGGCAACGTCCTACTCTCCCGTATCTTAAGACAAAGTACCATCGGCGCTGAAGGACTTAACTTCCGAGTTCGGTATGGGATCGGGTGTGGCCCCTTCGCAATAATTACCAGGCAATGCTTTATAGTATTATAAAATTCCAAAGTAAAGGTATGAATTGTGGCTTAAAATCTCATTTTTGGTGGGCGTGATAAGAATTGAACTTATGACCTCTACGATGTCAACGTAGCGTTCTACCACTGAACTACACGCCCAATTTAAATCCATATTTCTTAATTGAATTAATTGAAATAAAAAATATTGATAAAAGATTATCAAAAAGAGAAAGCTTATTAAATTTTTTATTATATACCCACATATAATAAACGCTTTTTAATCTATCTCTTGATCTTGAATTTTTTAAAATTCTATAAAATGCATATGTATTTTTAAACTTTTTTGCAAAAAGATTTTTATTTTTCCTGAAAATTTCACATTTATAAATATAATCTTCATGTTTTCTTATATTCTTAAATTTGATATTTTTTATTATTTTTTTATTAAAAATCATCGTAGAAGTATTAATGGAAGAGTTTCTAACAAAAGTTTTAAAATTCAATTCATCTTGAATATTTGTAGATTGTAAAAATTTTTTTTTATTACCTTTGAAGAAAGATATATAATCAGTATATGTGAAATTAATATTTTTTTTAATCATATAATCTAATTGTGATGCCAGTTTATTTTTTGGCCAATAATCATCGGAGTCTAAAAATGAAATGAAAGATGATTTTGAAAGTGAAATACCTATATTTCTACAAAATGATGGACCTCTATTCTTTTTAAGGAAAACAACTTTAATTTTTTTATTTTTTTTAAATTTTTTTAAAACTTCCTTAGAAAAGTCGTTAGAAAAATCATCTATTATATATAAATTCCAATGTTGATATGATTGTTTTATAACAGACTGAATAGCTTCCTCTATATATTCTCCTTTGTTATAATTTGGCATAATTATATCAACAAATTGTTTATTTTTTCTCATTTAAGTTTCGCCTATAAGTCTTCTTGATATAAATTCGGGTAAAAAAAATAAAATAAATAATTTTAGTTTATTAAAATTATTTGGATATTCAATAATTTTTTTAAGAACTTTCAAATTTTTTTTTTCTTTGACCATAGTGAGGCTGGAGTGAAACCTTTCCCACTCAGTTAATAATTTATAGTTTTCGATTGATCCAAAAACTTTTTTTGAAGTAATTTCTTTATACCATTTACTAAATTGAAAAGATTTTAATTTAAAATTTTTTTTTTGCATTTGATTATCATGTTGTCTATAAATTCCAACACATTCTTGCACTGCCGCAAATTTATGTTTCAAAGAAAATCTCAGAACAAAATCTAAATCACCTAGATAATTATACTTAACTTTAAATATATCTTGTTTATTTTTAATAAATTTTTTTCTTATCATAATTGTTAAAAGCCCAACTGGATAATTTTCAAGTAACTCTTTAGTAATATATCCCTCTGGTAAATTTTTTTTTGTGATAAATTGTTTTTTTCGGAATAAACTATCTTTATTAAATTTTATAAATTTTCCATAAACTAATCCAACTTTAGCGTCCTTAAATTTTTTTAATTGTAATTTTAGTTTATTTGGAAGCCAAATATCATCTACGTCTAAAAATGCAATAAAATTTCCTCTTGCTTTTTTTACAGCGGCATTTCTTGAGACATATAAGCTTACTTTTTTTGAAGTATAGAAATATCTTAATCGTTTATCTTTAAAAGATTTAAATATTTTTTCACTATCATCCTTAGAGCTATTATTCCAAAAAATTAATTCCCACTTTTTGTAACTTTGATTTAAGACACTTTTAATAGCCTCTACTAAAAATTTTTCTCCATTATGACAATTCATAACGATTGATATCTCTGGCTTTTTAACCATTATATATATTTTAATTCGGAGGGTATTCGCTTTTTCCTATTATAAGATCTACCAACGACAATAATAAAGCTTGGTGGGCATTTTCAATTAAATTATATGCCTTGCTATCTATCCAAAAATTAATATCACCTAATTTCGAAAGTTTATTATTTTTTTCATTTCCAGTGAAAGTGATGATTTTACTAAATCTTTTTTCTTTTGCTTTTTTAGCTCCGTTTAACATATTTTGAGAATTTCCACCTGCTGAAATAAGTATGGCAACATCTTCTTTGTCTCCATAATATTCAATACTCTTTTCAACCCATTTTTCATATCCAAAGTCGTTGGAAAAACATGTAAGTAAATCTGACTCGTTAAAATTTACACATCTTACACCAGCATTTTTTGTAATATCTACGCTAAAATGACTTGCAATTGCTGCGCTCCCTCCATTGCCAAAAATTAATATTTTTTTTCCATTTTTATTTGCATTTAAAAGAATTTCACTAACATTAATGAGGTTTTGAATTTTTTCATTATCGAAATCAATTATTTTTCTTAAATCATTAAAGTATTCTTTAAGATACTTTTGTTTATCCATAATTTATAAATTGATAGTTTATTGATGCTTTGCTAGCTTAAGTTGGTAACTTTTGTAAAACATTTCAATTAAAAATGAAAAAAATAAGGTTGATATTATACTGTAAGCAAAAAACGGTATTGCCAAGGTATAACAAGTTATTAAACCCTCTATCGTAAATCCGTACATACCAGAAACCCACACTCCTAAATTTGTAACTAAAAAGAAAATTAAAGCTCCAAACAAAGCTCCAGACATTCTACTAATTAAAGTTTTAGAAAAAAAGTTTGCTATCAATCCTATTAAAAAAACACTTCCCCAAGTATAAAATGTCCCCGTATGATAGCCTATTACAATGTCTGTCAATGCAAAACTTATTAATAGTGCTGGTAAATATCTTAATCCTAATATAGCAGGTACATAAAAGCTTAAAGCTAAAAGACTTGTAAAATTTGGAGGATGAGGAATAAATCTGCTTAAAGCTAAACTTAAGAAAATACCTAAACAAATTAATAATTGTTTCATAAATTGATTATTAATATTTAGACCTAAAAGACAAGCCTATTTTTCTTCCTTCCTGATTATATGTGTCTGGTCGCTCATAAATTTCATCTGTTAAATTTGTTATATTTAATGACCAATTTACGTTATTTATTTCTTTATTGATTGATATATTCATTATATCTGTACTATCTACTTTTGCTCTTTTTGACCCGTTTTTCCAATCTTCTACTTTACCAATATGTCTATAATCATAATGAAGATTAAACGGCCCTAAAAAATCAGATTTTATTTTTTGGGAATATTTTATTCCATACTGTTGTTCCGGTCTTCTCAACTGCGGTCTTCCATTACCTTCTCTGCTCTTAGAAAATACACTGGTTAAACTTAATTTTTGAGACTCATTGTTAAAATTTATACTATTTTCGACACCTCTTTGTTTAATGTCTATAACTTCATTATATCCACCAGTTGAAGTGCTTCTGTTAAGAACGTCTGAAACTGAACTGTCATAAAAAGTTGAAGAGAAAGACGCGTTTTCAAAAAAATCATACTTTACAGACAGTTCTCTTGTTAAGCTAGTCTCCGCTTTAGTCGTTTTCATTGATACAAAACTTCCACTTGGATTACTGCCATGTAAAACAAACAAGTCCGGATGTCTTAAACCTGTAGACTGGGATAGGCTAAAGGTAAAATCAGATATTAATTTACTTAAATTTAATCTGTAAGTTAGATTTTCTTGACTATACTTGTGACTGTCTCCTCTTAAGTGAGCTGAAAAAGAGGTATTATCATCAAATTTATATCCTGCATTTGAATAAAGACCAATGTTGTCCATATGACCTTTCGCAGAGGATCCCCAATTTCCGTGTATTTTAAAATCTCCTTTTGTATAATTATAATCGGTACCAAAACCGAGAGATAAGTTATTTGAGACTTCCATCTTCCTCTCTCCTTTAAAAGTATAAGATTGAGAATAATATTTATTTTTTACCGCTGTATCATAGTATCTATCATGAACATGAACATGAGATGTAAATTTGTCTATAATACCGTTCTCTCTCTTTTCTAGATTAGTTTGAAGAGCATAAAGAATATTATCAGCTTGGGCATTTGCATCATCCCAGCTGTCATAACCACTATCTGTTTTTCTTGCATATCCAGATAAACCCAATTTTAAATTATCTCCAAAAAATTTAGATGAATTATAATTAAGTGAAAGATTTTTTGTGCCATCTAGATCTAGTTGGCTGTCTTGAGTGCTTAATGCCTCTGACTGAGAGCTTCCTCCTTTAATATTGTGATGCCATCCACCCTCGGTTATATAAGTGTAATTTCCACTAATAGAATTATTTCTGCTGTCAGATCCACCAAAAGATAAAGAATTGGTATAATCTATATCAGTTATAAAATTGATTGCCCCTCCTATTGCAGCAGGACCAAAAATAGCACCACTCGCTCCTTTATAAATTTCTATTTGTTGTAAACCTTGTAAAAAATCATACCCAAAATCAAACATAGCTTTTGGAGAACTTTGATCATTAATTGGAATTCCATTTAAAAGAACTAAAGTATGATTTGAATTTGTTCCACGCATAAATACGGAAGTTTTTTGTCCTCTTGGACCATCGCTATAAACATCTAGTCCAACAATACTCTCTAAAACACTTCTTACATCTTCGTATCCACCTTCAATAATTTGTTTTTTTGTAATAACAGTCTTGCCTAAACTAGTCTCAGAGATAGAGGAAGTGTTAGGTGCAGAAAAAATAGTTAAACATGCTTGCCCTACAGAATTATTCCATTTACACTGTGGTAGTTCTTCAGCTTTTAAAGACGTGAATAAAATGAGTATAAAAAATAAAATTGTTACTTTTTTCATAATTAGCCTCTCTTTTTTGCGTTAAACAACAACTTTTTGTTCAAGCAATTGTTAATAATAACGCCGATGCTAATTTTTCATTGTAGAACCAAGCTTTTCCTGGCCATTGTTCAACAGCGGACTATACTGGGTGGCGCTCGGACTATAACCGTTGCAGGAACAGCAAATGAATTTCACACTTATTTCCCACCATGCATTTCAGTACGAATTTGTAATAATTTATTAAGAGGATTTAGTCAAGAAATTAAATCATCTCATCTGCGTAACCTTTTTTCAAATCATCTCTAATTTCGGGTATATCACAGTAAGGATTTTCGACTTTTTCAAAATCTTCTGATCCACCATGTGGGTCGGCATCAGGTTTAGGCATATAAGTTTCTAAATATTCTTGTTTTAACAGCTTATAAATTCTATTACCTTCCTTATCATTTTTTTCAGCTTTTTCTATTTCTTTCCATCTATTTTTTGGGAACTTTACGTATAAGCTAAAACACTTTCTAATTTCATCAATTTCATGAGGAGGATATTGAGGCATATTAAGTTGTGGCGACATTGTATTGCATTTTGTAATTGTTTTGTGATCAATCAAACCTAGATCTTCACACATTCTTCTTAATGGTGTTCCGTGAAAAGGTATAAAAGTATAAATATTTGCGTTATCAGCATCTATGTGTCTATTCAATTCTATTGTATCAAATGCTAATTTTTTAGTTTCAGTTGGAAATCCGGTAATATTGTTAACGCTGAAAGCTACGCCATATTTGTGTGGTATCTTAAGTTTTTCAATTATATCTTTGTTTTTCCATCTTCTATCTAAAATTCTAGCCCTAAATTCTTCATTACCGTGCTCAACACCAAATGATATTCTGTGTAAACCAACCTCACTTAATTTCTTAATGTTGTAATCCGTAATAGTCTCCGGCCTTGTTTGCATCCAAAAAGGTAAGTTTATTTCTGAGTATATTTCACAAAATTCATCTAATTCCTTTTTGCTCATGCCTAAAAAGGTATCTGCCCAAAAATACATATATTCGACTTTATGAACTTCTTTAAAATGCTTTAATTCTTTTTGGACGAGGTCCATTCTTTTTTTTCTATAAAAATTATGACCTAAGCCTTTATAAAGTCTAGCTTGATCTGGAGAGTTACAGAATCTACAAGTAAAAGGACATCCCCTAATAGTCTCCACTGGAAACATTTTATAAACTTTACCTGCCATTGGTCTATAAAGTCTTTGCTCTTCAAAAATTTCAGTATCAATTATAGGATTTTTATTTATATCTACCGGTTTAGTAATTGAATTTTTTATTATTTTTTCATCTTGCTTTATCCAAATATTTGTAACATTTGAAAAATCTTCTTTTTTTTCAATTTTTTTGCATAAATCAATAAGTGCATTTTCTCCTTCTCCTACACAAACCATATCGACTAATTCATGGTCTATACATATATCTGGAGCAAAGGTTGGGAAAACACCCCCAGCAATTACGGGAGTCTTATTTTTTTTAATATAATATTTAATTTGTTCTAAGAGTTTCACTCCAAGCTCCCACATATCCTCTGTGCTAGATAAAGCTATCAGATCTGGTTTAAATTCATCAATTTGTTTAATAATATCATCTTGCCATCTAGTTTTTTTTGGTACCAAGCCTCTCTTAATCATCTCTTTAGAGAATGGGACTACGTTAAGTGTTTCTTCTTTCGTGCCATCAGAATTATTGCCGTGATCCGTTGAGTAGTAAGTAGTGTCAAATACAGAAATCTTATGTCCTTCATTTTTCAGTATTGCTGAAAAAGTTGCAATAGCTGGGGGCAACATGTTCATCCCGTATGTATTTGGATATAAAAATAAAACTTTGATTCCCATATATTTAAAGAATTACCCTCTTTTTTTTGATGTTAAATGTTACACAATGTCCAAAGTTTTTCAACTTATAACTAAATATATGCTCATTTAGCTGAACATGTTTTACGCTATACCACAGATTTGATGAAAGAAAATCAAAAAAATCGTTAGATGTGATATGTATGGCTTCAAGACCATGCTCTAAAGACTCAATAATTGTAGAGGTATTTCCAATATGAATAGAAATATCATTCCTTTCTTTTTGTTTTTTAATTTTTAAATATTTTTTCTGTAACTTCATCATATCAACTTTTAATTTCATAAATTTTTTAATGTTTTTTGTGGCTGGGTGTAAACATACTTTAAAAAGACGTGTATTTAGTTGAGTCTGATCTTTAAATAAAGTTTCTAATCTATTTATAATTTCAGTAGAACTATTAAGCATAATTGGTAAAAAAATTTTGTTACTGTAATAAGATCTATTTTTTTTTTTAAATCTTAAAGAAGGAATTTTTTCTACCTTATTTTTCGGCCAATTTAAATTTTCAACATAAAATTTTTTACTACAATTACTATGTACTTTTAGTTTATCTGGAGAATTAGCAGAATAGTTATTATAAAATGGAAAAGGATTACATGTATGGTCATAGCCAAACGTTACAATTTTTTTTCTTTTTGCTAAGTTAATAAGAGTATTTTGAAATGGTTGAGATTCTAAGGGGATGTGTAAAGAGCTTACATTTTTTAATAAATTTTTTTTTTTGAAAAAATTATATACTTCCAAAGCAAGATAGCTATCATAGGAAAATTGATGGGTGATATTATTTATATTAAACTTGTTATTAGACATTAGTTTAAATAAATATTTTAAGAGATTTAAAGTTCCTAAAAAAATATTCCCCTTTTTTGGATGGATAAGTATTATGTTTTTCTTAAAATTTTTTGGGACTTCTTCTTCGTGAATTAATACCCACAAATACTTTTTGTCTTTACTAGAAATTTTAAAGTAAGGATCTGTGTATGTACCGTTGCCTTTAAAATTTTTATCATAAGACCAAGAAATGATTATCTTTTTTTTTTCATTCTTTTTCAAGTAAGAAAAATCACCAAAAAATTCAATGGCAGAGAATTTTCTAATATAAAAAAAATTTTTTAGTTGATAAAAAAAATTCTTTTTTAAAATTTCTGAGTTTAAATTTCTTCTCAAATTTAAGTTCAAAAAAATTAAATATCTGAAAGGAATTAAAGAACTTAAGTGTATATTTATTTTTTTTTTTATTGATGATTTTAAAAAATTTTTTTTTAAAAACAAAATTTCTTTTCTTATTTTATCAATATTACTTTTCATTAATTTTTTCTATATGATTAATAATTTCATCTCTACGGCATTGATAAAATCTTCCTTTATATTTAAATTTTAGATTTTTTTTGAAATTTTGATATAGTCGATAATTTATATCACCATCAGATTTAAGGAATTGTCCCCACCAGGCAATACTGTTTTTATTTTTTTCTTTTCCATTCGGTTTCCAGTTTTTAGGAAATAATTTTTTAAATGGCTTAAATTGATTCATCCAAGATCCCATTTGAACAACTTTAAACTTAGGATATTTTTTTTTAGTAAAAATTAATAATTCATATAAATCGTTGGCTCTTAAACTAAGTTTTTTTTTTTTTGAAAAACTTTTGTAATTTTTGATTTCAGGACTTATAAATCTAAAAACTGGCATGTGAAGATCTATTTTGCTATCTTTGATTGAAAAGTCAAAACATCCAAAGTTAGCTAACGTATTATATTCTACTAAACTTTGTTTTTTTTTGATCCTCTCTAATAAAAAGGGTTTAAGGATTTTCAATGAATTTTTTACAAAATAAGTTTTGTTATATTGTGAAAGAATTTTAATTTTCTGTAATATTTTTTTCCACTGTTTTTCTTTTTTGCTATGAATTTTTTTTTTTTTGAAATTATATAAACTTGTTTTCCTTAAGATATCACATTCACTATTTAATATTTTTTTTATGCTTATTTTTTTTCTTTTAGAGTAGCAATAATAAAGCATCAGCTCTGTAGCTTTTATTGCATAATTAATTTGATTTTTTTTTTGAGGTATCATTACTTATAGTAATAATTTTTTTCCGCCCAACTTATAAAAAGTTTTAAACCTCTCAACAAAGTGAATTTTGGATTATATTTTAAATCTTTTCTAATTTTTTTTAAATCAGCATAGCAACCGAGAATGTCTCCGGGTGTTGGGTTTGAAACTGAAATTTTAATTTTATTTTCCTTTCTGTATAATTTACTAATTAATATAATTAATTGTTTTATAGTTGTTTTTTTTCCCGTACCTACATTATAAATTTGATTGTAGTTATTTTTATCCTTAATAATTAAATTTAATGATTGAATAACGTCATCAATGAAAACTAAATCACGAAATCTTTTTAAACTTCCATTTACTAAAATTTTGTTTTTATTTCTTATCAAATCTAAAAAAATTGAAACTATTCCCTGATCAGTCCTAGATAAATCTTGCCCGGGCCCATATACGTTAAAAAAACGTAATATATTCCATTTAATTTTATACTTCTCACACAGTTTAATTAAATATCTTTCGCTTGCATATTTAGAAATAGAATAAAAAGATTGCGGATTACAATTTTCATTTTCTGAAAGTTTTTCTTTTTTATTTTCTCCGTAAACAGTAAAGGTTGAAGCAAATATGATTTTTTTTACATTATTCTTTTTTGCAAATTTTATTACATTGATTGTGCTGTTTAGATTTAATTTTAAATCTTTTTCAGGAATGCTATATGATCTTGGTCCCGAAGATTGACCAGCGAGATGAACAATAATATCAACATTTTTAACTATAATTTTTTTAAGAGTTTCGTAGTTTGTAAGATCACATTTAATTTTTTTAATTTTATTTTTAGAATTTTTTATTGATCCGTTATCTATGATTATGATCTCATAATCATCTTGTATTTTATTTATAAGCTTAGTACCAATAAACCCGAGTCCACCTGTAATAATTATTTTCTTTTTCAATTAAAAATTTTCTTTTTTTTAGCTTTATCTATTTGGTTCAAAAACGGTTTCATGACATTAATTGGACCGATACTTATATTAATATAATTGTTCCATGGTTTTGGATAAGGTCCTTTTACATAGATAAATTTTTTTTTAAGAAATTTTACAACTCTTAGGGCTTCATCCGAATTATTAAACTTAATTAAAATATAATTTCCGTATTGAGACCTATTTTTTAATCCAACTTTTTTTAAGTAATTTTTAATAAATTTTCTAGATTTTTTTATCTTAAGAATCCCTTTTCTAACGATTTTAAAATTATCCAAAAGATACTCTGCAATAACGATGCTCACAGAACTTAACTCGTGCGCTATTCTTGCCTTAGATAAAATTTCCATATTTTTTTTAGTTGAAATAGTATATCCGGCTCTTATAGAAGGTACTCCAAAAGCTTTGGAAAAAGTTCTTAATATAATTAAATTATCAAATTTTTTAAGCAAAGGAATTGCTGTATTTGCACCAAAATGATAATAAGCCTCATCAACAACAAGAAAGCATTTAATTTTTTTACACTTTGCAGCTATCTTTTTAATAAATTCAAGTCCAAAAGTATTTTCTATAGGTTGATTAGGATTAGGTAAAAATAAAATTTTGGGTTTTTTTTTAAAAAAGCTTTCTAAATCACTTTTTTTTATTTCATAATCGTTAGAGTAACCAATTTTAAATAATTTTAATTGAAAAATATCTGAATAGACTTGATACATCGCATAAGTAGGGCTTAAGACTGCTATAGTATCTTTAGGTTTTGTTATTAAAGACAATAAATTTTTTATACTTCCATCTATTCCAGAAGTGATCAATAATTGATTCTCTAAAATTTTATTAAATTTTGCAATTTTTTTATATAGGCTAGATATTTCAGGATAAGTACTAAAAAAACTAGAAGGTTTTCCTCTTAAAGCATTTTTTAAAAAGTTTTGCGGCCAAACATCAACTTTTTCATTTCGATCAAGCCTCAACCCTTTTTTTAGATTTCTACCTTCTGCTACTCTTTTTCGTTCTAATTTTTTTAGATGTAAATTCTTTTCAAAAAACATTTATATCAATCTTTCAACAAGTTTGAGATCTTTTAAATTATCTACAGCATGAGTATATTGCGACACTTTAACAAGTTTTACTTTTAAATTATTTTCAACAATTCTTAACATGTCAATTGACTCTACTTTTTCGAGTTTTGTTTCTTTGAGTGAGCTGTATTTGAATAAAAAGTCTCTTCTAAATGGGATTACACAAACTTGTTTGAAAAAAAAGTTTTTAATGAATTTTTTAAAAAAAGGTATCACTGATCTTGAAAAATAAACTGCATTCATTTTTTTGTCGTAAGTAACTTTAATTGTGTTAATATCTAATAATTCGTCCTTACTTCTTATTGGGCTTACTAAATTAATCACATTAATAGATTTATCACTTAACATAGGCTTTAAAGCATTATCAATCATTTTGCCTGTAACCATAGGTTCGTCTCCTTGTATCATTACTACTATTTTATATTTCTTATTTTTATTTTTTTCCAATTTTTTTACTGCCTCACAAACTCTATCAGATGCTCTATTATGTTTTTTGCTAGTCATTACGACATCTTTTTTTAAAGATGATACAAATTTAAAAATTTCTTTATCACATGTAGCGGTAACAACTTTTTTTACTAATTTGCTTTTTTCACAATTATTGATTACTCTTTGAACCATAGGTGTGCCATTAATCTTTTTTAAAGGTTTGCCAGGAAATCGAGAACTACCCATTCTCACAGGAATAACAGCCAAAATACTCATTATTTTTTAATTTCTTTTAAACATATTTTCTACCGCATTATTCATAATATAAGCATCTGTGCTATATGGTATAAAGTTAAAACCCTCTTTAGAAAGTTTTTTTAATTTATTATAATTAGGTTCTATTAAATGTAACCCGCATGGAATTTTATTTTTTTTACATTTTAATTTTATAAGTTTAATTGCGTTCTTAAATTTTACATTATTAAAATTTCCAGGGACTCCCATGGAAGCCGAAAGGTCATAAGGTCCGATCAAAATACAATCTAGATTTTTAACTTTTAAGATGTTTTCCATATTTTTTAAAGCTTCTTTATTTTCAATCATTGCAATTATTATTGGTGATGTCTTTGATTTAATGTAAGTTTTAAAATTCTTGCCAAAATCGTTTGATCTTGAAAATCCAACACCTCTTTTCCCCTTAGGTGGTAATAAATTCAAATCTACAATTTTTTTTAATTCAAAACTACTTTGAATATTCGGTATAATAATACCATCAGCTCCAGAGTCTAAAACTTGTCTACATAGTTCTAAATTTTTACTTGGAAGACGCACAAGTGCAGGTTTATTATTTTTTTCTGAAACCCTTAAAAGTTGACTAAGATCTTTTATATTGAAAATTCCATGTTCAAGGTCAAAAGTCAAGCAATCAAATTTTTTATGACATAAAATTTCTGCTAAATTAGGATCAGAAATTTGAGACCATGAACTTACAACTTGTCTTTTCAATTTTGATCTTAATTTTTTTATTCTTTTATAATTCATAATTTTTTTATTTTATTTTTATAATCTACTATATTATTTTTAAAATCCTCATTTTTTGGAAATAGTATTTTTCCTGATCTGGGTTTAAAAAGTGTAGGTTTAATATCATAATGACCTTTATTTTTTAAATAAATAATTTTTTTTTTGGGAATTTTGAATAAAAATGATAAAATTTTAAAAAAATAACTTGCTTTAATTTTTTTTGCACCTGTGATAACAAGATATTTATTATTATATTTTTTCGAAAGCGATTGTATTGTTAGTTTTGCAGCGTCTTTAACATAAATGTATCTTCTTATAGAATTACGTGTCCCCTTATATATTAATTTGTTTCGATGAAGTAGGTTTTCTAGAATTTGTCTAACACCATTATCTATCCCTGCCCTAGGTCCATATATAGAACCAAATCTTAAAATTGTAAAATTTAAATTATATTTCTTTTTAAACTCCTCAACATAATCTTCGGCAGCCTTTTTGCTTCTTCCATAGAATCCTCCCTCTTCAGTATTAGCATAAATTGTACTTGCGTGTATAAATTTTTTAATTTTAAACTTCGATGATATTTCCAAAGCATTAACTGTTCCTAAAATATTATATTTTACTGTTTTCAAAGGATCAAATTTTAAGTAATCCATATTTGCTGCCCCAGCAAAATTGAAAACATAATCTGCTCCTTTTATGGCTTTGGAAAGGGCCTGTTTATCTAAAATATCCCCTTTAATAAATCTTTGATTTTTATTTTTATACTTAGATTTATTTTTATCAAAGATTGTAACGTTAAAATTTCTTTCAGATAATAAGTCACAAAGATGTGAACCTAAGAAACCACTTCCTCCAAGAACAGTTATTTTAGTCATATCATCTGTACCAAATTTGGTTAAATTGATTTTTTTTTTCTTTTTCTTCTTTCTTTAATTTAAAATTATTCTTTATTAGAAATTTTTCTATAGAATTTAAATTACTAATAAATTTTTTATCTACTTCAACTAATATACTTTTGGTATTATGTAAAAGTCCATCAAGACTTGATATTATTAAGTGTTCAATCCCATCTACATCAATTTTTATATGATCAGGACTTTTTAAACTCATCAATGAGAAGATTGTTTTAGGTTCCACTGATAGTAAATTATAATTAAATATTTTTTTTATTTCTTTTCCGTCTTGATTGAATAATTTTTCAGCTAAACTCGACATTGCTCCACCCTGTTCCGTGTTAGACATATTGAAATTTTTTATGCCCGTTGTATTTGATAAAGCTAAAGGAATTATAGTAATTTTATTTTCTAGTTTATTCTTAAATATATTTTTAGCTAAAATTTCTAAGTTAAAAACTGATGGTTCAAAACTTAACACATTTACTTTTTTTATTGCAGCGTAACAACTGTAGAGACCAATATTAGATCCTATATCCCAAAAAATTTCATTTTCTCTGAATTCGTCTATCCAGTTTATTGTTTCTGGTTCTTTTGATAAAAAAGTTTTTGCCCTCCAATAGCACAATCGATTTGGAGTATAAAAAGTAAGTTTAATTTCTCTATGAACAATTTCAATTTTATTTTTCGATATATCTTTTAATATTAAATCGTTTAAATATCTTCCTGCATTAAAGCTCGATGTAAATTTAATAAAAACAAACGAAAAAAACCTTAAAATTGATTTAAGTAAAATTTTCATTGGTCAAAAAAAATTTTCAAAAAAATCATAAATATTCTTTCTATAATTGCTTGAGGGCACATATTTTTCAAAATTGATATTATTGCTTAATTTTATCGTTTGTAAACATTTTGCTAAATTATCCTCATCATTTACATAGTATATGGCAGAGTCTTTAGTTGTTGAATTTTCTTCTGCATCGCAATGTTTGTATCTTTTCCATCTATCAAGAAGAATTACTGGACATTTCGAATTAAGTGAGTCTTCTATAACTGTAGAAGAAAAACTAATTGTAGCTAAAACATTTTTAAAAGTAGATGAAATCTTTTTTTTAGAAAATTCAAGTTTTGTAAAAATTTTTTTAAGCATTTCAATTTGATCATAAGTTGAAGGGTGTAATTTTATGAGAATTTCGTAGTTATGTTTTCTAGAAAATTTTTCTAAGAAAAATAAATTATCTATAAATTCATAATACATCTCTACACCGCAAAGCTGAATGCTTTCAAAATTTTTAAGTGTGCCCGCAAATAAAATTTTTTTGTTTTTTTTTCTATTTTCAATTTCTTTTGAAAAAATCATATTTCCGCCATTAATAATTTGTTTAAAATTTTTGGAATGTAATTCAAAGAAATTTTTAGAAATATTTGATTGAGAGATGTTGTATTGTGCATTCTTGCTTGTAACTCCTTCTGAGATAGTTTCTTTGTAAATTAAGTCAAATTCATCAAAGTTTTTTGTTAAAGTTCCATGAGGAATACATATTGAATTAATTTTATGCCTACTTGCGGCATCTACGAAATAACCAAATATACCTTTCGCTACATTTGTTATTACAAGTTTGATTCCAATTTCTTTATACAACTTATCAATCGCTCTTGATTTGTTAAGAAGGTTAATAATATTAGTCTTTTCCTGAATAATTCTAAAATTTAGAATTTTAGACAAGTCTTTGCCTTTATAATCAAAATCTAAAATAGGAAGATTAATTGGTTCATTTTTGCTAGCGGGTAATCTTTCTAGTTTTAAAAATCTGACTCCTAATATTCTGTATATTAAACGTTTTAAAAAACTAATACCATCAACAAACGGTACTAAAATTTTTTGATTTTTAGTTTTCAAAAAAAGAACGATTCTAAAAAAATTATACCCTAAGTTTGTCATCAAAATATATTTTTCTTCTTTATTTTTAGGAGTATTGGAAAAGTAAAAATGATTTTGAGTCAAAGAAGAATGATTTTTATATGAAATATTTTCTATAGTTGTGATCTTAATATTTTTTATTAAATTTTGAACAATATAAGAAATAAAATAATTTTTTTCAGAAAATTGATCATAATAAGTATCCCAACCAGATAATAATAATTCTTCACATTTTTTTAATTTTAATAATTGCTCAACTATTTCTAGTAAAAATGCTATTGAATGAAATCTAAATCTAACAAAAGCCTTTAACTCTTTTTGAAGGCTTTCAGATTTAATATCCTGATATTGGATTTGATCGATTAATTTCTTCGACGATTTTATTGTATCCCAGTGAAAATTTTTACTTATAATATTTAGCGGATCTATAAATTCAATTTTATTTTTTATACAATAAAGTTGTACAGATAAATTCAATGGTATAAAAACAATTTTTCTTTTATTGTTTTTGATTATAAATTGAGTTTCTTCAATACTTTGAACTAATGAGACTATATTTGACACAATTTAAAACTAAATTATATATTGATCAGATTTTTTTAAGCTTGGGGAATTTTTCAGCCAATCTAAGGTTCTTTTAATTCCTTCCTCTAATCTAACTTTTGGTTTCCATTTCGAGCACTTGATTATTTTTCGATTATCACAAATCAACCTATTGACTTCACTATTTTTTGGTCTAGTTCTTTTTTTTTCATTAATTACTTTTTTTTTTGTATCGCTAATTTTCATAATTAATTTTGCCAGATTTTTAATTGTAATTTCTTTTCCGCTTCCGATATTTGAAACTTCACCAAAAAGTTTTTTTGATTTTGCAATTTCTAAAAAACCTTTACATGTATCTTCAACATATAAAAAATCCCTAGATGGATTAATATTACCTAGATTAATATTATTTTCTTTTAAACATTGAGAAATTATTGTTGGTATAACTGCTCTTAATGATTGTCTTGGACCATATGTATTAAATGGTCTTAAGATTTTAACGGGCGTTTTGAATGACTTATAATAGCTTAATGCGAGTTGATCAGCTGCAATTTTAGATGCTGAGTATGGTGACTGTCCAACTAACGGATGCTTTTCGTTTATAGGTGTAAATTGAGCGGAGCCATATACTTCACTGGTTGATGTAATCACAAGTTGATCAATACTCTGATTTTTTCCACTCTCAAGAACATTATAAGTTCCCTCTACATTGGTTTTTAGATATGCCAAAGGTGAGTTGTAAGAATATGGTATTCCAATCAATGCTGCTAGGTGAAAAACAGTATCGCATCCTTTCATTGACTTAAAAACCGAGTCGTAATCTCTAATATCACCTAAAACAATTGTCATATCTTTTTTAAATTTTGAATTTTCTAACCAACCGTGGTCATTATTTGAGTTATATCTATCAAATGCTATTACTGAATATCCTTTTTGCACACACAGTTCTGCTAGATGAGAACCAATAAAACCAGTAGCTCCAGATATAAATATTTTTTTCATAATTAAATTGATTGTTTTAAAATTTTATCTTCTCCCCAATTTTTAGAATAACACTTATTTGCATAATCTAAGGCATCTTTTGAGGAAGAGCCTTTATCAAAAATGGTTTTTAAATCTTCTACATATTTTCCTATTCTTTTGCCACCATTATCGTCTTGAAAACTATCATAATCATTCAAATGATTAGACCAGTTTCCAATTTTTAAGTCATTTGTTTGTTTTTTTAAATTTTTAACACTCTCTAATAATAAATTTAAATCTTGAAAAATTACTTGATTTTTTCCCCACTCATATAATTTTTTTTCTAAATTAGAAAAATTACTAAAATCGTATACCAAAGCCCTTGCTCCGGTCATTGCTATTTGAATTAATGCGGTTGGCATATCAACAGAAACTCCGATTGAAACATTGGCAATACTTGAAAAGATTTTTGGTTCGACGCCAAACTCTTGATTTATATGACAACGTTCTGAATTTAATAACGATTTTAAAGAATTATCGCTTTGAACCAAATTTTTGATTAATTCAGGTTTTTTTGATTTTATTATTAAGCCTATTTCTTTATCTGATTTTACAAAATTCAATAAAATTTTATATATTTCGATCATTTTTTTTTTAGGTATATTTTGCACACTATAATTTAAATTTTCTGCAAAAACACCATCAACAAATAAAATAACAAAATTAATATTATTTTTTTTAAATTTATTTTCTATTAGGCTATTTTCTTTTAAAATGTAAGACGCATCATTTTGATATGGATAACCAGAAATTAAAATATTTTTATAAAAACTTTTTGACTTTAAAACACCTTGCCCACTGTCATTACCCCAAACAAAAAAAGTGTCATTAGGATAATATCCAAACCAATCTCCGTCTAGTTTTCTAGGAACAGACCTACATTTTCCAATTGAGCAGCCATTTAACTTTGAAATAGAAATCTGTCTAATTACATTCGATAAACCATATTCTTCTGAGTTAAAATGAATTTTAATATTATTTTCTTTAAAAAAACAAAACCAGAAATTAACTTTTTCCAATAACAATATAAGCTGTTTTATCAACCATTTTTCAATATTATCTTTGGGTTTTAAAATCTTTAATTCGTTTTTTGCTTCTTCAATAAATTCAATATTTGTAACTCCATACCACTTCCACAATTTAATACTTTTAATATTTAATTTTTTAAGATCCTTAGTTAATTTTGATTCTTCAGAAAACCTATTCATTTTTTTCTTGCTCTCAAAATAATAAATAACATCTTTGTTAAGACTAGGATTTTTTAACCAGAAAAGGTCATTTCTTTTATAAGGCAAATGTCCCTCAATATAATTTACGCCTATAGCTGTATTCTTTTTTCCTACTTCTTTTTTTTTAAATAAAAAGTTTTTTGTCTTAAGATATAAAATATATTTAGGCCAAATGTAATTTTTCAAACTATTATTAAAGTTATTTATGTTATATTTTTTTTTAAAAACAATACCCTGGAATTTTTTTGATTTTTTCAAAATTTCTATTATCTCAGGCTTGTCTACAAAAATGGTTTGTTCTTGAGATTGTTTTTTAAGATTTTTTTTATCCCACTCATTAATGGCAATTTGAGAACTAACTGTGCTTATATCATCAAAAAATTTTTTTTTAAAAAATAACTCTAAATATTCTTTTGGTAAATATTTTTCTGTTTGCTTATAAGAATTATAATATGAGATTACATTAAACATTTTTTCACAGATTTCTCTAGAAATAGGAGGAACTCTAAATCTAATTAATGAACCTGACTGATCTCTTTTCTCTAGAAAATTTGACATTCTTATAATTATACAGCAGTCCATCCGCCATCAACGATCAAATTAGAACCTGTAATGTATGATGCGGACTCAGATGACAAGAACAATGAAACGCTCGCTATTTCTTCAGCTTTTGCAAGTCTTTTTAAAGGTACTTTATTTTTATAATTTTTTAAAAAAACTTTATTTTGTTTTTTTCCATTTTTTTTATAATGACCAATCACAGCTCCAGGACATATTGAATTAATTCTGATGTTATCTTTTCCATAATAAGAGGCCATCTGCCTTGTAAGATTAACTATCCCGCCTTTAATCATAGAATATGTAAAGTTAGAGCTCATATTTTTAATTCCTTTATAAATATTATTATCTTGTGCAACTAATCCATAAATTGATCCAAATTGAATTATAGATCCTTTAATCTTATTTTTTTTCATATTCTCTGCTGTTAACTTTGCCAACCATGCATATGAATTTAAATGTATATCGACATTTTCTCTCATGCTTTTAAGAGTAATATTCTCAAAGTTACTTTTTCCCCACAATGAAGTTGTTGGATAAGAGCAGTTAATAAAAATATTAGGTTTAAATTTTTTTAAAATTGATTTGAAATCATCCTGCATATAAGTGTCTGCAACATCAAAAGTGATATATTTTACTCTTTTTGAATTAAATTTATAAAAATTTTTTGGTTTTTGTTGTTTATCTAAAATATAAAGAGATGCTCCAGCTTCATATATTGCTTTACTTATTTCTTTACCAATAAGTCCTTGACCTCCAATAATAATAGCTCTTTTTTTTTCAAGTTTCGTTTTTTTCAAATAATTCATTTTATTTTTTCTTTAATAAGAATTTTACTATTTTAAAATCAAAATTATTATCTATATCCCAAGATCTTTCCTCTGGCATAACATACAATACAGTTTTTGACTTATAAAAAGTTTTAAAATTGAGTAATGATTTTTTTTTCCAAATATATATCGAAGCATTGCAATCATAAGTTTTTGGTGCGTCTTGTCTTCTAAAAATATTTTTTTTTAGTGGCTTTACTCTTTTAAGTTTTTTATTGGCTATTTCAACCATATTGAAATATGGGTTTCTTCTAGATGGGCAGCCAGACATTAAAATTTCAGCTCTTTTTTTTTTAAAATATCTAAATGAATTTATTATATCTTTAACATCTCTTAGTGGAGATGTAGCATCAAGATCAATAATAATATCATAGTCTTTTTTAAAATATTTTTCAGATTGCCTTAAAGCATGCTGTATTACAGGAATTTTTTTACTTTTATCAGTTGCAAGTTTTTTTGGTCGTAAAAACCAAGAAGCTGCTCCATATTTTTTTGAGATTTTTTGAATCTTTAAAGAGTCAGTTGATACCACGATATCTTCAAATAGATTTGAGTCTAAGGCCTTTTTAATTGTATAGTAAATAAGTGGCTTATTATTTATTTTTTTTAAATTTTTATTTTTAACACCCTTAGATCCACTTCTTGCGCATATAGTACATAAGATTTTCATTATTAAAATTTTCTAATTTTGTTAATTATTGACATAATATCTTGTGCTTCTCTTAATGAACAGCAGTTGGTAAATTTTTTATTAATAATATTCTTATGTTGTTCCTTGTAGGTATGATCTCTATCAAAATTATATTTAATTTTAAAAAATTTTTTTTTGTCATAAAATTTTATATTTTTATTTATCAAATCAGCACTAATGCTTAAATCTTTTCCATCGATTAATATTTGTCTTTTAGCTTCTCTCGTAAAATAGTTTAGATTTAATTGTAGATATATCTTTTTTTTAAATTTTCCTGTAAGGCACAAAAAATCATCTGTATTGATATTTAAGTCAGAAATTTTTTTATTTATCGCGTATTTAATTTTAAAGTTACCAAAAATCCAATTTAAATAATCTAATTCATGGCTTAAATCTAATAGAACGCCGCCCCCCTTTTTTTTATCAGCACTTGAAGATTTGGAATAATCAATATTCTTTCTCCAGTTGGGTAAATATGAGCCGCAAAAAACATTTACTGACCAAATTTTTCTGTTCAAAATAATTTTTTTAATTCTTTTAATTATTGGATTAAATCTCATATTGTATCCAACCAAAACTTTATTTTTTTTTAATATCAGTTTTCTATTTTTTTCAAAAAGAGGTTTTTCTACCAATATAATCTTATTTTTAAAATTTTTCTCTAAATAACTTAATTGTTTAAAGTGTTTTGAGGTTTCTGAAGAAATTATTATGTAGTCTGGATTAATTTTGTTTATCTCTCTTAAACTCTTAATTTTTACATATGAAGTACAATTTTGATTGGTCAAAACAAATATTTTTTTGATATTTGGATTTTTTTTAAGAATTTTTGCATGTCTTCTTCCTATAGACCCAAATCCTATTATTAAAACTTTTTTTAACATATATTTTTGATATAATTATATTTAAGAAAATATTTTGAATATTTTAAATTGTTTTTTTTGTAATTATTATCCCAGCTACTGCATGCTTCTTTGTACATTTTTTCATCACATACAAACTTTCCAATAAAATATTTTTTAATTTCTTTTGAAAAACCTTTTTTAAATTTCAACAAACTATCGTTATGTTTTGCAGTAAATCCACCACCGAAATTAATTTTCTTAATTTCTGTCTTAAAACAGGCCTTTATTACCTCATGCCTTAAAAAACTGGCTATACCCAAATTAGAAAATTTTTTTATTGATGCTGATAAATGTAAAACAGCATGATCACCCATTGTTAATACTAGAGCCCCTCCTATAACTTGTTCCTCTCTCTTGGCTAAAATAACAAAAAAGTTATTTTTTAAATTTTTACAAATTTTTAAAAAATAATTATCTGAAAAAAAATAGTAATCCTCAGTTCTTTTTTCTTTCATAAGATTTATGTATATTTTTTTAAATTCATTTATTGACTCAATATTGCTAGACACTTGAACAAAAATTCCATTTTTTTTTGCCTTATTTATTTTATTTCTTACATCTGGAGAATAATCGTTGAGATTTATTATTTCATTTTCTTTTATAGACTTTATTACTATGTCCTTTTCATATTTTACTTTTACATATTGTTGACTTGAGATTAAGTGGTTTTCAAGCAGTGGATTAAATCTAATAAATCCGGCTATGATTTTGTTGTTTTTACAATAATCAAGGAATTTTTTCCAAGCCAAATCTAAGAATTCCTTATCTTTTGAATTTGTAATTGGACCGCTATACCCATATGCTGTTTCAAAATCATAAAAGGAATCTAATATATTTTTATTTATTTTTCTTTTTAAGTATGAAATATAAAAAAAATTTTTTTCATATTCTAGAGCGAAAGCTTCAGGAATAGAATTTTTATTTTTGTATAGATCGAGATAATCCGGTAATTGATAAACATTATTTAAAAGTAGTCCTCCCGTCTTCTTAATGAATGAGTGCCATTCAATTTTATTCTCAGATCTAAAAATATTAATTTTCACTTTATTTTAAGTCTTTTAGTAAAATTGGTTGATCGTAATTGAGGTTTTTCTTTAATTTTTTTCCTATTATTTTGCTTTTATCGAATGGTGATAAACCTTTGTAAGGTCTTTTAGCTGCTATCATCTCACTTTTAAGTTTGGTTCCCTTTTTCAATTTTTTTGAAGCAACTAACCCTCTTCTTACACCTGGAATATTCCTGATTTCAGATTTTGTAGGTTGTTTTATATATGAGCCTAAACACTTTTCTACATTTCTTAAATCTTTTACAAAAAAATTAAGCTCCTTTGGTGAAAGTGATGCTTTGTGATCTGGGCCAGAGTGACTTTTATTTATTGTGAAATGTTTTTCAATTACTTTTGCACCAAGAGAAATAGCTGCAATTGAAGAAATATTTGTCTGGGAGTGATCTGATAAACCAACAGTACATTTCAATTTTTTTTTTAATGTTGAAATGCAATTAATATTCATTTCGTTTATTGGAGCAGGATATTCAGTAGTGCAGTGCATAACTACAATTTCTTGAGATGAGTTTTTTTTTAAAATTTTATATGCTTTTTGAACTTCTTGCAAAGTACTCATTCCAGTAGAAAAAATTATTGGTAATTTTGATCTAGCAATTAGTTTTAAAAATTCATGATTAGTAACTTCAGAGGATCCAATCTTAATTATTGGAACCTTAATTTTATTAACAAGAAAAGATAAACTCTTTTCACCATCAGGTGTCGATAAAAAAAGTATTTTTTTTTTATCACAATATTTTTTTAATTTTATAAAATCATCAAAAGATAAGGCAAGTTTCTTTGATAGAAGATGTCTTTTAATTTTATTTTTTTTTAAGTATCCAATGTTAATTGAATATTCTCCTGAAATTTCTCCAGGTAAAAAAGTTTGGAATTTAATTGCATCTACATTTGCTTTGGCGGCAATATCAACTAATTTCATCGCTTTTTTTAAACTTCCGTTATGATTTACTCCTGCCTCAGCTATTATGAATACTTTATTAAATTTTTTAAAACTTGATTTCATAAAACTTTTTTTTTATTAAATTTTTCAAATTTGTTTTCCCTAATATTTTAATAATTTTTTCTGCAGATTTACCTTTACCATAAGGATTCGAAATATTTTTAATTGATCTATTAAATTTCAAGCTTAAAGACTTTTTTATTGAACCAATAATTTTTTTTTTTGATGACTTACAATTAATTATATTTTTTGAAAAAACTCTGCCTTTTTGTCTATCATCTATGTTGATTGTTGGTGTTTTAAAACTTGGTGTTTCTATAATGCCGCTAGAGGAATTTCCAATTACAAATGATGCATATTTAAGGCAAGATAAATAAAGATCCCTTCCTAGCGAAGCTTTATAAATTACTCTATGTTTATTTCTTTTCAAGTATCTTAATATTAAATTTGTAATTTCTTTGCTATCCCTGTCGATATTCGGAGAGGTGAAGATAATTTTAATATCCTTAAAATTATCAAGTGCTTTTAAAATACTAGTAAAAATTTTTTTTGATGAATAGTTTTTTAAAGTTTCAGCATGGTAAGTGACTAGTGCAAATTTTGAACTTAGTTTGAAATTTAGTTTTTTTTCTAGTTCACCTTTTTTTAAAAATTTTGTATTTTTAATATTATCTATTCCTAAAGAACCACAGATAAATATCCTTGATGCTTCTTCACCCATTTGTATAAGTCTTTTCTTGCAGTTTTTCGTTGCAACAAAATGTAAATGAGAAATTTTACTTACAGCATGTCTTATTGAATTATCCCAAGCTCCCTCTGTAATTTGACCTCCAGCGTAATGTGCTATTGGAATATTGTTCACTAAAGCAACGTTTGCAGCTGCCAAAATTTCATATCTATCAGCAGGTAAAAATATCAAATCTGGGCACAATTTTTTAATAGCTGCTGAGAATCCTTGAACTACTTTTTTAATTGATTCTTCTGTACTAAATTTTTCATTATATGAATTTATCTTATAATGTATTTTGATGTTATCTTTTTTTATCTCATTTATTGTTAAGCCATGTTTTTTTGACAGATGACTTCCACAAACAATTAAAAAAGGATTAAGCTTATTAGTTTTTTTCATTTTTTTTATTAGAGGAGATAGAAAACCATAATCTGCCCTAGAAGTTGTCAATATAGCTATTTTAAGCATTAATTTTTATTTTTTGATCTAAATATCTATATTTACCAATCGACGTTTTTTTTAATTTTGGTGATGTTTTTACTACAACTTTAAAGTTTTTTCCCAACAAGGAGCCAATCTTTTTTTTGAAATAAAATAAAATATAATTTTTTTTTTTATTTAGTTCTTCTTCTAAATTTAAGTAAACAGTAATTTTTCCTTTTTTCTTTTGTTGAATTTTAAACTCTTCAACACCTTTCCAGCTAATATCATTATAATTAAAAATAGCTGGAGCTATAGGAACTTTGTTAGACTCTTTATCAATTACATAATCCTGTATTCTTCCTTCTACTTCTTTCAATAAATTATAATTCCTCCCACATTTACATTTTATATTAGATTTTACCCCTACGTCACCAGTTCTATATCTAATTAATGGAAAGATATAATTATTAAAACCTGTTGCAATAATTTGACCTTTTAATTTTTTTTTTTTTAATGCTCTGTTATTTTCATCTAAAAGTTCAATGATTCCGTTTTGAGGCATAATATGTAAATGATTTGAGTCCAAACACCCATGACCAACTAAGGCTCCCTCAGTATGACCATAAATATTTATTACTCTTGTTGAAAAAGATTTTTCTATTAAATTTCTCTGCCCTTTAGTTAAATATTCTCCATCTACAATAATAAAATTTAAATTTAAATTAAGTTTAATTTCACCTTCATTTAAAAGTTTTGCTAAAGGATAAATTGCTGATGGTCTGGTATGAATATATCTTGGCTTAAATTCTTGTATCTTTTTTAAATAAAAATAAAGTGTTTTTTTATTTATGTGAAAGGACGACATGATGACTTTATTTTTCCTTTTTACCCAAAAAATATTCTTGTTTATAAGATTTTTAGGTATTTTATCTCCATACAAGCGGATTGATCTATCTTTAAAAACATTCATTTTTAAATTTTCCATATAATGAATGGTGTTCGCTTTATCTTTTATTTGAAAATCTATGTCAGACCAAACTGTCAATGGTGACGCTGTACTTCCCCCAGTAGTTCTATGAATAAGTTTTTTTTTATCAATATTTTTTACAATAAATTCATCTAGATTTTGTTGTATATATTTTTTACTTATTATTGGAAAATATTTTATATCATCCAGTCTCCTGATTTTTATTTTTCTTTTTGAGAAATATTTGATGTAAAATGGAACTTTTAATCTAACATGATCGTATAATTTTTTTAATTCTTTTAATTGATATTCTTTAATTTTTTTTTTACTCCAAAATTGAGAGTCTCTTAAAAATTTTAACCTTTTGGAAAATTTTTTATTTTTCTCAAATTTTGAGCTTATATTTCTTAAATCCATTCTTTAATATGATTTTTTTGTTAATTTTGAGTTCTTAATTCACACTCAATATTTTTAATTGAGAATTTTTTTCCACATAAGTACTGTTTTGAGCTAAAAATTTATCGAAAAAAATTATTATATAAGATTTTATCGGACTTAATTTAATTGAGAAGAGTTTATTCGTAATGTTTTTTCTTTTGCTTTTTTTATCTTTTCAAAATTTTTCTTTTGCTTTCTTTCTTCTTTTCTTCTTAAATACTCTTCAAAGCACGCTAAGCCTTTTCTCTTTACTCCGTTCTGATTATCAGTAGTTTTGGAAAATCTATCACCGTCAGAACTTGTTGCTTCCCAGTTTACCATGCCATCCATAATTTCGTTACCTTGAATTACATTCTGTTTTTGTTTTTGTTTAATATCTTTTAAAAAAGCTGAGGCATCGTCGTTTTTTCCACCACCTCCGTTATGTCTAAATCCTCTAAATGACGCATCCTTTTCATCATAGAGATTTGATATCTGTTTAAGAGTACCATCTCTCTGTTTATTAAAATAGTTTTTCATTAATTCCGTATTTGCCCACTTCAAACATTCATAAAATTCATCATCAGTAAGCTCGGTGAAATTAGTGCAAATTAAATCTGAATTTAAATGTTTTCTTTCATAAAAATCCTCTGCTGGATTGTTTTTATCTAAACTACCCATTTCTATCGCATCATAATATAAAGGGGAGCCAGGATAAGGCGTAACAGGTCTGATTGTTCTTTTCTGAGCGAAGTCATCATATTTTATTAGAAAGTCCACTGCTTTTTTAATCGTTTCTCTATTATCGCCTTTGTTTCCGAAAATGAAATTTAGTCCAGGGCTAATACCAACTTTTAATGTATCTTTGATACCTTGTTCTATAATATCCGGCCTTAATCCTTTTTTCATATTATTTAAAACCTTTTGATCCATGCTTTCGATACCATAATTTATGAAATCACAACCGGCGTCTCTCATTAATTGAAGCAATTCTTCACTACAGTAGTTTAGTCTACCATTACATGCCCAACGAACAGGTAAGTCTCTTTTAAGAAATTCTCTACAAACATTTTCCGTATGTTCTACCGAAGACATTAATAAATCATCTTGGAAGGCAATATAAGTTATACCCCACTTTTTGTTAAGTAATTCAACTTCATCTAATAAATTTTCTGGAGACCTCACTCTATAACCGGGGTCCATTCGATAACAGAATGTACACTTAAAAGAACATCCACGTGCTGACATCAAAGGAAATACAAAGTCGGTGGGTTTAACTTTTGGAAATCTCATAAGTCTATAATATTCCATTGGAAATAATTCATAAGGAATTTGAGGTAAGGTATCGAGGTCATGAATTAAAGGGGCTCTCAATGTCTTTTTAAGTTTTTTTTCTTTTCCTTCTAACCAGGCTACACCAGGTACATCCTCTAACCATAGTCCAGGTTTATAGCTTCCAGTTTTTTTCTTTTGTTCCTCAAGAGACTCCATTAATTTACAAATTGTTATTTCTCCTTCACCCATGCAAACTACGTCTGCCCCTGTTTTTTTTATAAAAAACTCTGGCTCAGGAGTTGGGCCGTAGCCCCCCATCACGAAAAATGGTCTTTGTTTTGAATTATTTATAGCTTTTGATAGCTCTAAAACTTTTTTATATTGATAGTAACCTGCGATTACACTTAGAACTACAACATCAAATTTATTTTCATCCAAATAAGTTCTTAAATAATCATCTGGCCAATGGTGCATGTCTTGACTCCATACTTTAATTTCATGGCCATCTCTTTTAAGTACCGCGGCTAGAGCTCCAAATCCCATTGGAAAAATATGGTCGTATGAACCATTATCGTAAACTGCAAATAAAATTTTTTGAGACATATTTAAATATTGTTCATCATTCTATAATTAGATAGTTGGCCTGTGTCAATCCAGTCTTTATCTCTAATTGGGTAAACTGCGACCTTATATTTTCTCATTATGGCCATTTCTATGAGCTCAGTCATATGAAAAAGCCTATTTTTTGGAATTAAATCTAATATTTTTGGTTTTAAAATATAAAGACCAGTATTAACAAATAATTTGCTCCTAGGTTTTTCCTCAATTTTTTTAAGTCTTCCTTTTTTGTTAATATGACAAATTCCATATGGAATTTCATAATTTTTTGTAGAGGCTACAACTGTAATGTCATTATTATTATCTAAGTGAAAGTTATACATTTCACCAAAATCTATATCGATCAAAATATCGCAATTACATAAAAATAGATCATTCTTTCTGAGTTTTTTTTTATGTAAACTTAAGCCTCCTACAGTCCCAAGCGGCTGATGTTCCTCTAAAAATTTTATTTTATAACTATTTTTAAGCTCATTGAAAAATGATTTTAATAATAAGCTTTTATAATTTACTGATATATAAAAATTTTTTGCACCAAAATTTAAAAATCTTTCGATAATATGTTGAATGACTGGTTTATCGTTAATAGGTAAAAGTGGTTTCGGTAAAACTTTTGTATAAGGTTCAAGCCTTGAGCCTTTACCACCTGCCATGATAACAAAGTTTAAATTTTTTAAGAAACTATCTTGCTTTTTTTCTCTAAATACTTGAGCCCAAGTAAGATAATTGATAACTATTTTTTTATCATTTAAAATTGGGAGAACTGGTAATATATTCTTCCTCATTAAATTTTTCACTAAATTTTGAGAAAAATCTTTTTCAAAAATATATATAGGTTTTCTTTGGTAAAGAGATTTTATTGTTGCTTTACCAGTTAAACCTTTCAAGATTCCTCTTCTCAAATCTCCGTCGTTCAACGTACCATAAAAATATCTTTTATCATTTGTTACAATTAAGCATCTCGAGCTAGTTGTTGCTAAAAGTTTCATGGCATCCAAAATTTTTGTGCCTGGTGTAATAAAAATATTTTTCATAAATTTTTTTTAATCTTTTTACACTAAAATATCTTCGATATTATTAAAATTATTTGAGCTTGTAACACTTTTATTTTTAACTAAATAAATTTTATCAAATTTTTCAACAGTTTTAAGTCTGTGTGTTATTACTATTAAAGTTAATTTTTCGTCAATATTGAAAAGGTCTTGAAGTAATTTTTTTTCAGTTTCTATATCAAGTGAACTCGTAGCCTCATCAAGAATAAGAATTTTTTTATTTCTAAAAAGCGCTCTTGCTATACCAACTCTTTGTCTTTGTCCACCTGAAATTCTTAAACCTTGATTCCCAACTACAGTGTTATCTTGATCTGGTAGTTTTGAAATGAATTCGTTTAATTTTGATCTTTCTAATACTTTTCTATAAAAATTATTATCTAATTTTTTTTCATCATTACCAAAAATAATATTGTTCTTAATTGTATCATCTAAAAGATATACATCTTGAGGAACAATGCTAATCATATCATGCCAACTTTTTTCAGAATTTTTTAAAACGTTGCTATCTAAAAATATTTCTCCTGATGATGGTTTCAATAATCCCAGGATTAAATTTATTAAAGTAGTTTTTCCAGACCCAGTTCTTCCAACAATAGCAGTTGATTGATTTTTCTTTATTTCAAAGTTTATATTTTTAAAAATAAAATCATCTTCTTCATCATATTTGAAAGAAACATTTTTAAACCTAATACTGTCTTTCAAATTTAAGAATTTAGAAGCATTTTTATTTTGTTTATAATTAAAATCTTTATTCGATAAATGTTCATTTAATTCACTAGTAATTAAATTAAATGATATTTCTGTTTTTTTAATACCATTAATTAGAATTATGATTGATCCAAACGCTGGCATTAATCTTATCACGGCCACACCTAAAAAGGTTAATGTTGGTATAATAGTTTCAATCTGATTTTGACCCAAAATATTAAAGAATATAATTAACAATATTCCTAAAATAAAAAAAACTTCTATTAACAATCTTGGTATTTTATTTATAGTTTGATTAAAAAAATTTATCTTTTCAACACCTTGGGTAGAAGAAGCAAAAAGATTATTAAAAACTTCCTCCTTCGAGTAAATTTTTGTTTCCTTGATAGATCCAAAAATATGATTGATCAATCTTATTTGTGTGCCTCTTAATTTTTGGTTTAAAGATGATAATTGAATTATTTTTTTTCTGACAAAAAAATAAAAAAGACAAGTAAATAATACCATCATCAAAAATATTAAAGAAGTTGAAAAAAAATCTATAAAAATTAAGAGTAACAAGATAACAACAATTAATGAAATTTCTCTAATTAAATTAATTAATGATATTACATATAAATTTGCATTTATTATGTCTCCAGAAATATTTCTAGTAATTGTTGCGGGGTTTTTTTTTAATAAATTTGAATATGGCGAGTAAATATAGTGATCAAAAAGTTTTTTAGCATTTTCAACATTTAAATCTTTTGTCATTTTTGCTTGATAATAATTAACGAAAAATAAGAACAAATTTTTTAAAGTAAAAAAAATTAATAAAGCTAAACCTGAATAAATTATTTGCTGTTTATAATCTAAATTAATAATTTTAGTAAAAAACTTATAATTTGATAAAAAATCTATTATTCTTGCGGGATCTAATATAAGACCAAGAAAAACAGGAATAGAGCCTACTCCAATCATCTCTAAAATAGATGAAGTAAATATTAAAAAAAATAAAAATGTAAGTCTTTTTTTTTGTTTGCTGTTAAGCAAAATATTTATTTTTTCTAACATGATTTTTAAAAATTTGAAAATTAAGTTTATTTAAATTTTTTTTTAATTTCTTTAATTTCAGGCGTAAAAGGAAGTGTTTGTTTAATATTCCATATTTCTTCTATCAAATCGGCTTCGCTTTGACTCACAATTTTCAATTTCTCGACAGCAAAATGAAGTTCCTTATTATACTTAATTACCTTGTTATATACTTTTTTTCTTTTTTCTCGATCAGTAGGAAGTTGAAAAACACTATAGGCTACAATTCCATCCACCTTATTAAGATTGTTTAAAACCTGTTCGAGCATTAAATGACTATTCTTAATTATATACTCAGTAGAGCTTAGCAAATAATGTAAATTGTTATTTTTACAATAATCTCTTATTACAATATTTTGTACATGCTGAGGCACTCTTTCCTCCAAAAAAGATCTAGAAAAAATATAACCTCTTACTTTTTTAATTTTCATTTGGGAAATTTATATTCCATGCCTCTTTTTGAAGCAGGCTTAAGTGTAATTGGCTCGTAATATTCACCTAGTTTTTTATCTCTATAAGGGGTAAAAATACTTTTAAATCTACAGTTCATAGACCATCTTGTTTCTTTTTCTTTATTTATAATATTACCGTGTGGCAATGAATGATCAAATATAACTACCTGTCCAAACTTTACATTTAACCAAATTATATCTTTTTTAATTTTTTTAAATATATCATCACTATTTAAAATTTTTTTCTCTTTAAATATATTTTTAATTTTTTTTAATTTATTTGCTGGTAAAATAAACATTGATTTTGAATTAAAACAGTTTACTAACGGTAACCAAATTACAGACTCGTAGGGTGAAACTCCAGTCCACGTATCCGCATGTACTGGTAAAAGTGAGCTATCATCTTTAGGCATCTGAATACTTAGGCTGATATTTTTTTGCATTACAACTTCGTTCCCTACTACCATATCGACTAAGTTTTTTGAAATCTGATAAAAATTTTCTCTAAAGGTTTGTGATTGATTCATCTTTTTAATTAAATTTAATCTAAAATCATTAAGGTTAGTAACTTTAATTTTTTTATGAATGTTGTTTAAAAAATCTTCATTTTTTTTGAAATTATTTTTTCCTTTGATATTTTTTAAAAAGAAATTACTTATCCAATTTAAAGCATTAATATTATTAATATCTTGAATAACAAACCCCTTATTAAGATACTCTTGGCTAATTTTTTTTTCTTTTTTAGTTAGAAACATTTTATTTTTTATTCAAAGAATACGAATTCGTAGTCACCTGTATAATTAAATTTTTTAAAAAGATATATCCACTCGTCAACATCAAAAAAACACTCACATACCGTAGCCCAACATTGTAAATTTACTAATTCATTCTCATTTCTATAGCTTTCGACTACAACATAGGCTTGTTTTGACACTCTATTAATCTCTTTAATGGCTTTTTCAAAGTCAAATAGCCTTAGACTATGCAATACATGAAGGGATATTACCAAATCGATTTCTTTATCTTTGTATCGATACTTATCTTGAGCCTTTTGATAATATACGTGAGGTTTTGTTGAGTCTAAATTATTTTCTAAGGCATATTTTGAAATATCAAAACCATAAATTATCAATTCAGGCTCTAGTAGTTTCATTTCATGTAATAAAAAAGCCTTACCGCACCCTACGTCTAAAACTTTTGATCCTGGGCCTAGATTGTAAGTTTGAATTAATTGTTCTGCCATTTTTTTCCAATGGCCTGGGATATATTTGTACCCCCCATAACCAGTGCGTCTATTGCCGTCCCAATAATGAATGTCATATTTTTTAGCAATTTCAATACACTTAGCTTTTTCATTTAACATCCTGTCAAAATAATCTCTTTTTGCTGATTTATGCAGTGGAGTTATAAAATTCTTGATTTCATTCATAATTTATTTTCTAGAGTTAACAAACATTGAAAATTCCAAACTAATTCTTGTTTTATTAAATTGATTCAAACATCCCGTGTGCACTAAACTTTCGTTAAATATAACTGCGTTACCTGGTGTGCTATTAATGGGATTTGCTTTTTTCAGTAATTCGGATTTTTTATTTTGCTTTAGGCCTATATCTTTATAATAAAGATGAGAATAATCAGCAACTTTTAATCCATAAAGTTTATGACCCCAAATTGCAATCCAGCATCTAATTCTATCTTTATTTTTCATAATAGAATTTCTTTGCATTTTTTTAGTTTTTTTATTTATCCAAAACCACTTGTCTGCATGAAGAGGAGTTACATCAGTTTTTTTATTTGGTCTTACAATTCTGCAATTCATTACGCCATAGCCAAGATTTTGATCATCCATTACTTTTACTTTTCCAAATATTTGATTTAAATCCTTAAATAGTTTCAATTTTTCAACTTTTTTGACATTAGGCTTACTTAAACACCTAGATAGATAATTCCATAGTGTTTTATGATCAATATATTTTGAAATTTTATGGTAATCATAAATTTTCAAATTTTTAATTTTTTTTTTTAGTTTTGGATGCTTTTTTTTTATTATCTTTATTAAATAGCTATCAACTATTTTTCTTATCTTATTGAGGTCCGTCTTGGAAAGTTTTAATATAAAATACCCCTTTCCATCGTATAAATTATTGATATTTTTTTTATCTTTTTCCAATTTTTAAATCAAATATATTTAGGTTTTAAATAGCCACATCTATTACATCCATTTATAGTGCCTTTTGATCTAATTATGTTTTTAAATTTTTTAAATGTTTCAGAAAAGATTATCTCTTTTAATTTAGTTGTTTTTACGTTGCCCATGGACACCGCCATACAAGGAAAAAGGTTTCCATCAACATTAATGTAAACACAACCCCATGGTGCATAGCAAGGTGCATAATTTTGAGATTCGTGTTTTTTATTATTTAAATATAGTAATTCTTCTTTTTGAAATTTTTCTTTTTTTTTAAAATCTAAAATATTTGGATGCAAAAATGATTTATAGCCGTACTTATAATCATATTCTTTAATTTTATTCAATTGATCTACTAATTTATCAAACTTTTTATATTGATATGCTTCAGTTTCTTTATCAATTTGCTCAAAATTAAACATTAAATCTGAGTGTTGTATTTCTGCACCTTTAAGTAGCATAAAACTATGAGTGTCAGCTTTAAGTGTTTTTGTAGCAAATCTATGGATTTCAAAAAGATCGTCTATATTTTCATCGAGAATAACTGTTTTTATATCTAAAGCAGTTTCTAAGTTCTTTTTATCCCTTAATTTTATAAATTTATTTAGCTGAACTAATAATTTATCCCAATCTTTGGGTTTGACATCACGATTAGTGTTACCAATTGTGTCAATAGATATAGCCAAAACTTTAAAATTTTTTTGTTCTAATAAACTTTCAATTTTTTGGTCATTTATTAATAATCCATTAGTTATCATATTAGTTTCGGCAATTTGGTTTGCTTTCATAAAAATTTTATCAAAATCTTTGAACATGAATGGATCTCCACCTGTAAGAGTTATTCTAGAATTTTTAGGGATCTGGTCCAATAAATTCATCCAATGCTCTGTGGTCATTCTATCGGCTCTTTTTTTTCTTTCTTGAAAACAAAACGTACAAGATAAATTACACATATTAGTTAGAACTAAAACATATCTTCTTGGCATTAAATCTTGTTTTTCAAACGCTAACTTTGTGTATTCTACTTGGCGCTTATAATATTCATTTGCTGTTAGAGAATTTTTCATGTTTTACAATCCTAACTTTTTCATCCATTTAACAGTATAACATTTTTCACTATCTTTGAATTTTTTATCTAAAAATTTATCTTTTATCTCTAAAATTGCATCATCTACAGAATATTTTCTTTTAAATCCAGAAGATAATAGCTTATCAGAATTTTGACGATAAGATCGAGGATCGTTATTTTTAGAAATCTTTATTTTTGATGGAATTATTTTAGAAACTTTCTTCGCTATTTCTATGATTTTCAAATTTTCAAAGCCAGCATTATATGCTCCATTAGGTAAGTCAGGATTTTCAATAAAATGATCATAAACATTTATTAAGTCTTTTATGTGAATATTGGGTCTAATCTGTTGACCTCCAAAAACATTAAGAGTTTTGTACTTTAAGGCTTGAAAAACAAACATGTTTACACTTACATCTAATCTCATTCTAGGTGAAAAACCGCAAACAGTTGCAGGTCTAATCAAATGTAATCTGATATCTCTCTCATAGCTTTTAAGGACTCTTTCAGCAATCATCTTTGTTTTATTGTAAGTTGAAATAGGTAATAAGCTTAAATTCTCTGTCACGTTTTTCTCCTTTTTTATTCCATAAACGCTTCCAGAACTTGCAAATATAAAATGTTTAACTTTACTTTTAACAGCCTCTTCGATCAATTTTTGCGTAGCTAAAACATTTACGTCCCAAGATAATCTAGGGTTTAATTCAACTCCTGGGTCATTAGCGATATTAGCTAAATGAATAATCGTGTCTATATTGTCAAAGTTCTCATGATTGATATTTCTTATGTCTTTTTTCAAAATTTTGAGGTTTTTATCTCTTTTCAAAAAATTTCCAAACCACTGCGTGTCTATTATTGTGACTTGATGTTTTTTTTTTAACAATTTTTCTGTAAGCACTGTTCCTGTAAAGCCACATCCGCCTGTAATTAAAATATTCATTTTTTCAAAAATTTTTTGATAATGTGAACTAATTTGTCTGTATTTAAATGATATTCATTTTCTAATGTTTTGCTCATCGGCGCATGACTATCTGGCAAAGAAACTCTTAAAGGATTAGCAATCATATTTTTTGATTGAAGCTCGCAAATTTTTGCTACTATTTCTGCTCCAGCTCCGAAAGATTGCCAACCTGGGTCAGCAACAATCAATCTTTTTGTCTTAAGTACAGATCTATTAACAGTTTTATAATCAAATGGGCTAAGAGTTCTTGGGTCAATAACTTCTACATCAATCTTATATTTTTTAGATAAAATATCAGCGGCTTTTAGCGCGTCAACAACTAAACATCCAATTGCAACAAGGGTTAAATCTTTACCCTTTTTTCTTACCACTGCATCGCCAAAATTTATACGATATGGTTTAATTGGAACTTTATCTTTTAGATTAAACAGTGATCTATGCTCAAAAATAATAGTAGGATCTTCTCCAAAAATACTCTCTAATAATAATCCTTTTGCATCAAAAGCTGTTGCTGGCATTGCAACCCTAATTCCAGGTAAATTTGCAAACCATGAATGAAAACTCTTTGAATGTTGAGGTCCTTGACCCCAACCCCTACCTACAATAGCTCTTATTACTAGCGGAACGTTAGACTTATTATTAGATTTAAATCTCCATAAAGATAACCAATTTACAATTGCATCCATTGCGTACATCATAAAATCAATTCTTATGTGGACTAATATTACTCTTTGACCAGCAACTGCTGCCCCAATTCCAGCCGAAGTCATCAAACTTTCTGCGACTGGAAAATCTCTCACTCTTTCACTTCCAAACTTTTTAGATAATCCAACTGTAGTTCCAAATATTCCAGGTTTATAATTAATTAATTGACCCATAATCATAACATTATTTTTTAATTCCATTGCTTGGCGAGTTGCTTGATTGATTGCTTCGGCGTAAGTAATATTTTTATACATTAATAGCCTTTTGGTAAAATAATTTTTTGTTTAACATTGTACTCTTTACGATCAAATTTTTTTAATAATTTTTTTGCTAATGGATTTTGATCAGAGTAGTTTAAAGATCTCCAATTTTTTAATTTAGGGAATTTGCTTTTTTTTGCAAATTTAAAGCTATCTTTGATTTCTTGAAGTAATACCTTTTTAATTTTTTTGACTTTTTTATTATTTATCAAATTATTTTTTTTTAAATATGTTTCTAAAAGTTTTATTGGGCAATTATTTTTCCAAAAATTTAATTCCTTTTGTGGCCTATAACCTTTAAATTCATCACTTAAAGGACCTACATGTCCACTATATCTGTAAGTAAAAGTCTCTAATAAAAAAGGTCCTTTGCCTTCTCTCGTATTGATGATTTGATCTTTCAAAATTTTATACACCTTGGCCACATCATTTCCAAAAACTGCCTTACTATTAACTCCAAAACTTTTTGCCTTTTCAGAAATACTAAGTCCACTTTGTCTGTTTTTTTGAGGAGAAAAAGTCGAATAATTATTATTCTCACATATAAAAATTATTGGAAGTTTTTTTAAACCTGCATAATTTAAACTTTCCCAAAAAACACCTTCATCTGTAGCTGCGTCTCCAAAACCAGCAATGACTATATTTTTATTTTTATTTTTCATCTTTAAGGCTATCGCTGAACCAACTGCAATAGAAGTAGCTCCTGAAAGAATCGCGCCGCTAAAAAAGTTTTTTTGTGGAAATGAAATATCTTGTGAACCTGCGATACCTGCGTTTGCTCCCGTATTTTTACCGTATAATTCTGCAAATAATCTTTTCATTGGGGCTTTCTTTGCAAGATAATATCCGTGTGATCGGTGATGTGAGTATAAATAATCTCTACTTTCTAATAACTCAATCAAAGAAGCAGGCACTGCTTCCTCACCAGTACAAAAATGCACTGGACATCTCATTTGATCTGCTGGATGATACTCTCTTTCTAACTCTTCTTCACACAATCGAATTCTCATCATATTTGTGTAAAGTTTAAGACTAAGTTTTGGAGTTATTCCAGATAGGGAAATTCCCTTATAATTTTTTATTTTCGGTAAAGAACTGTGATCTAACATTTTTTTATTTTGAATAATATCTCTCTACTTTAAGAATTGCTTTTACAATATCATCAATATCATTATCATTGTATCTCTCATTGAATAATAAATTAAATGTTCTGTCTCTAAAATTTATTGCATTATACGAATTTCTAAAATTTACAGTATAATTGGATGTCCATTTCCATTCACTTGTTATGTCTCTATAGTCGTAATTTATCAAAATACCCTCTGAAGCAATTGCTCTAGCAAACTCAATCTTTGTGGTAGTTATCTTATTTAAATCCACTCCTAGAGTATGAAAAAAATATGATGATCTACAATTTTTAGGTTCTAAATTAGTGTCATAAACAATGCTACATTCTTTGCGTATTTTTTTATTTAATTTCTCAACTATTCTATGTCGCCTATTAAGTATAGAAGGAAGTTTTTTCAAAACTGAGGTTCCTATTGCACAACTTATTTCATCAGCATTTAAGTTGTGAGAAGGAAATAAAAAATTTGTTGTCATTCTAAAGTTAAAATTTGGCTGTTCAAATGGTTTTCCTCTGTCAGCAATTGATCTTGATTTCCAATATAATGACTTATGCTTTGTATAAATTATACCTGCTGTGCCTCCAGCCGCCAATTGCTTTGAATAACCGTTAGAAAAAGCAGCTATATCCCCAAAAGTTCCAACCTTTTTTCCTTTGTATGTAGCACCATGAGCTTGGGAACAATCTTCTACTATTTTAATTTTATTTCTTTTTGCAATTTTCATTATTGGATCCATATCGATTGGATGCCCTCCAAGGTGAGTTAGAACCGCTGCTTTTGTTTTTGGAGTAATACATTTTTTAAATTCTTCTGGGGAAATATTAAAACTATTTTTTTTTGAGTCAGGAATAATCATTTTTATATTTTGTATTGCTAGAGGCATTATTCCACCAGGATTACAAGTAGGTGATACTATTACGTGGGAGCCTGGTTCTAAATCTAATGATTTTAGCGCAATATAAAGAGCTGCACCTCCGGATGAAACAGCATCTGCATAACCACCACCATGGTAATTACTAAATTCTTTCGTAAACTTATCTTCAAATTTTCCTTGAAATCCAAAATCAACTCCTGTTTTCCAACTGTGTTTAAAAACTTTTTTGACCATATTTAATTCTGAGTTTTCAAATACTTTTCTAGGGGGCATTTTTTTTATTCTATGTGGTTTCGATCCAAATATCGCTAAGGTATTATTTGCTTTTATTTTTTTACATACTCTAGAAATAATTTCTTCAGTTGATGATATTTTAAGGTTCAAAATTTTACTTACATAATCATTAGAAATCAAAAAAGATTTTTTTTGTTTTTTGATACTAATAATTTTTGAATTAGATTTAAAAAGCTTGATGATTTTTTTAATTACCTTTTGATATTCGATAGGTTTAGAAGCAGCTAAGTTAAATGTAATATTGCTATTTAAATTTAACGAAATTATCTTTAAAATTACGGTTTTTAACTCAGTAACATCGATTAGATTATTAAATTTTTCTTTTGGATTAAAAATATTTATATCTTTATTTAATCTGGCCTCATGTAAATGTTTTAATGTTACCGGAAAATTCCTAAATTTTTGGTAGGTTAAAATTCCAGGAACTCTGAGGCATATTGATTTAAATTTATTATATTTTGATTTAAAAATTTTCTCTGATTTAATTTTTGATCTAGAATACCAATTTTCTAATCTTAATTTATTATTTTCATTAAATACTTGTCTTTTTTTATTTGGTGTTCCATAAACATCAATCGACGAAAAAAAAATTAATTTTTTTACATTTTTTTTGTTACAAAAATTAGCAATATTTTGACTAATAAGTAAATTTTCATCGAATAATTGTTTCGATTTAACCTTTGGATTTGAAAAATAATGATTAGAAGCGGCGTGTATACAAACATCAACAGTTTTTGAGTATTTAATCGGTTTTAATAAATTATGTTCTAAATATTCTATATTATCTTTACTTATTAATTTCTTAATATTTCTTCCAATACAAATAATTTTAGTATTCCTTTTTTTTGCAAGATCAATTGCCAGTTCGTGAGCTACTGCTCCATTCGCTCCTGTGATTAATATATTCATTTTTTTATTATTTTTTTTTCAATAAAATTTACTACTTCTTGCGATGCTTCTATTGATGCTTTACCATTAAGATTTGAATAAATAATTTTTGAAATTTGTAACCTCATCTTTGAAAATTCCTTTGGATTTTTAACTGAATTTTTTATTGCTTCTAATAATTCTTCAAAATTTGTAATAATTTGTCCAGCTCTAAAGTTTTTTGGCATATCACTATCAAGCCAAATTTTTGTATTTTCTGGATCTATATAAATTATCGGTCTGTCTAAAACAAGAAATTCTGTTATTATTCCAGAGACGTCACTAATTAAAATATCTGTCACGTAAAGAAACTCATTAGGATCATCTTGGAAGTTTGACGTTTCTTTTGTTTGCCAATAAACGCCGTACCTTTCAGCAATTTCTATTAGTTTCTTGCTATTTGTTTTGAAAGATAAACTATGCAACCTGACTATAAAATTTAAATTTGCCTCTGTTACAAACTTGCAAAGTTTTTCAAATATTTCTGTTTCTTTATCAAACCACCTACAAAAAAGATAATTATTTCCTTCTCCCCATCCCCACGTAGGAGCATACATGACAGTTTTCTTTTGGGGGTCTAAATTAAGTTTTTTTAATATTTTTTCCCTATTAAATTTATCATTAATTAGATCGTCAACTCTTGGCCAACCTACAACTCTAAATTTTTCATCATCATTTTTTATTTTAAAAG
>JBJLED010000022.1:0-7407 GCA_045566055.1 Candidatus Pelagibacter sp.
ATTATTCCAATGGTAGCAGCTATATGGTCTATGCCTTTTGAAAAAGCAAAAGATATGCCTTTAAAACTTTTTTTAAACTTTTTTATAAATCATGGATTATTTAAATTAAAAGATAGACCTCAATGGTACACAGTTACAAATCGTAGTAGAACTTACGTAAATAAAATCCTCAACAAAATAAGTGGTGAAGTATTTAGAAATTATCAAGTTAACAAAATTGTAAGAAGTGAAAATAATGTGAGGGTTTCAATTGGCAATGAGTACATAGATTATGATCATGTAGTTTTAGCTTCTCACGCAGACCAAAGCCTTAATATCATAGATGAACCAACTAAAGAAGAAAAAGAGATTTTAACAAAATTTTCTTACGTTTCTAATAATGCTTATTTACATTTTGACAAAAATTTAATGCCTCAAAGAAAATCTGCATGGTCTAGTTGGAATTCTATTACAAAAGAAAATAAAACATGCGTAACATATTGGCTTAATAAATTACAAAATCTTAAGACTGATAAAAATTATTTCTTAACTTTAAATCCTGTAGAAAAAATTAATGAGGAAAATGTTATAAAAAAAGTAAACTTCACTCACCCATATTTTAATAGCGAAAATGTATCTTTACAAAAAGATTTACACTCTCTCCAAGGTAAAAAAAGGACATGGTTTTGTGGAAGTTATTTTGGTTACGGTTTTCATGAAGATGGTTTAAAATCCTCATTAAAGTTATTAGAAAAATTTTAAAATTAATGAATTCTTGTATATACAATGGTCTCGTAACCCATCATAGATTTAAACCTGTCAAACACGAATTAAAATATAAAACTTTTTCTTTATTAATTGATTTAGATGAACTTGAGTTGCTAGATACAAAAATAAGTATTTTTTCTTTTAATAAATTTAATGTTTTTAGTTTTTACAATAAAGATCATGGAGTAAGAGACGGAAGTTTTTTGAAAGAGTGGGTTATTGAAAATTTAAAAAAATTTAATATTAGCAATCAAATAACAAAGATAAAGTTGCTTTGTTATCCAAGAATTTTTGGATATGTTTTTAACCCTCTGAGTATATTTTATTGTTACGAGGAAGAAAATTTAAGAGCGATATTTTATGAAGTAAAAAATACATTTAATGAACAACATACATATATTTTTAAAGTTACTAAGAATGATAAAATTGAGCATAAATGTAAAAAAAAGTTTTATGTATCTCCTTTTATGGATATGAACACATATTATAATTTTAAACTTTTAAATCCTAATGAGAGACTTTCAGTGTTTATCAAGCAAACAGATAATTCAGAGACAGTTCTTACCGCAACTCAAGTAGGTGACAAAAAGGAATTTTCATTCAAGCAGTTGTTGATAAATTTTTTTAAATATCCTCTAATGACGTTTAAGATTATCAGCTCGATACATTTTGAAGCATTTTTATTATGGAAAAAAGGGGCAATATATAGGGGGAGAGATAAAAAAATTATTAATAATTTAAGTTACGAAGAAAATTAAATGAGCCTATTTAAAATTTCAGAAAAAATTGTCTTAAATAAACTTAAAAAAATAGAATACGGAAGTTTAAAACTGATTAATTATGATGGACAGGTTTTTCATTTTGGAAATCTAGAAGACGATCTCGCAGCTGATATAAAAATAAACAATGAAAAATTTTACTTCAGCATAATTGTTGGTGGAAGTTCTGCATTAGGTGAAGCACACATGAGTAAAGACTTTTACTCTACTAATCTCACCAATCTTATTGAGTTAACAGCAAGAAATATAAGATTAGTCCATTCATTTTCAGGGAGTCTAAGAATTCAAAAAATTAAAAATTTCATAAAAAAAATTTTTGCTTCTAACACTAAATCAAAAAGTCTAAAATATATTTCTAAACATTATGATTTAGGAAACAGTTTTTTTTCTAAATGGTTAGATAAATCTCTCACATATTCCAGCGCAGTTTATGAAAAGCCTAATGATAACTTGGAAAAAGCTCAAAAAAACAAATATCAAAAACTAATAGATTTATTGGAAGTTAAAGATGGAAATAAAGTTTTAGAAATAGGTTGTGGCTGGGGAGGTTTTTCTGAATACTTAGCTAAAAACTATAATGTTTCTATAGACTGTATAACTATATCTAAAAAACAATTCGAGTTTACAAAAAATAGAATAAACGATGCAGGCTTAAACAATAAAGTCAATGTAATGTTTTTAGATTATAGAGATCTGAATGAGAAATATGACAGAATAGCTTCAATTGAAATGATTGAAGCTGTAGGTGAAAAATATTTAGATAAATATTTCGAGACAATTAAACGATCTCTTAACGTAAATGGTTCAGCTGCAATACAAGGAATAACTATAAGGGATGACTTATTTGAAAGATATAGAAGTAGCGAAGATTTTATTCAAAAGTATATATTTCCAGGTGGATTTTTGCCTTCGCCAGGTTTTATGAAATCATTAATTAAACAAAACAATCTAAATCTTTTAAAGGTTAATTCTTACTCAGATGACTATGCTAAAACTTTAGCAACATGGAGAAAAAACTTCCTAAACGTTTGGAGCAATATTGCTCCATTAGGTTTCGACGAAACTTTTAAGAGAATGTGGGAATTCTACCTCTCTTATTGTGAGGCGGGATTTAAGTCTAAAAACATCGACTTGATTCAATTTTCGATGTCGAATAAGTAATTATAATGGGAAAAAAATTTGTAATTTTTATATTATTAATATTAACAGGGTGTGCAAATACAATGAAACCAACAGATTTTAAAGATCAAAAACCAAGATTAATTATCGAAGATTATTTATCGGGAAATGTAAAAGCCTGGGGTGTTCTTCAAAACAGATCAGGAAAAGTAACAAGACAATTTAAAGCTGATCTAAATGGTAAATGGGATGGTTCTAAATTAATTTTAGATGAAGTTTTTAATTGGACTGATGGAGAAAAACAAAATCGACAATGGACGATTAATAAAATTGATGAACACAATTATGAAGGCACTGCGTCGGATGTGGTTGGCAAGGCCAAAGGATATTCTTACGGCCCAGCTTTTAAATTTGAATATGTTTTATTAGTTCCTGTAAAAGGAAAAAATATCAAAATTACTTTTGATGACTGGATATTTATGCAAGATGAACGTGTTGCTATTAATAGAGCTACAATGACAAAATTTGGTATAAAAGTTGCTGAATTAACAGTAATGTTTGTTAAAGATTAACGTTTAACTAATTTATCAACTAAAAATAAATAAATTTTGTAAGGTAGAATTCTTAAAAATTTAAGAGTGAAAGTTAATTGTTTTGGAAAATCTATTTCAAAAGAATTAGTTTTAACCAAACCACTGAAGACTTTGTCTGCAGCAAATTCAGGAGATCTTAAAAAGGGCATTGGAAATTCATTCTTATCGGTTAAAGGTGTTTTAATAAAACCTGGTGAGACCACAGAAACTTTTACATTGTATTTTTTGAAATCAAAGTAAATACTTTCGGCAAAATTAGTTAAAGCAGCTTTCGATGGCCCATAACCGCTTGAATTTGGTAAACCTCTGTAACCAGCTATTGAAGACACAATTGAAATATGCCCTTTTTTTTCTTTTTTAAAATATTCTTCAACTGATTTTATGCAGTTTAGCGTTCCAAAGTAATTTACATTCATTACAAATTTATTTTGATCTATGTTAATTTCCTGCTCCTTTTTTGGATCGTAAGTTCCGCTACATAAAAAACAAATATCTATATTTCCAAATTGTCTCAATATTTTATCAAATGTACTTCTACAATTATCAAAGTTAGTTACATCTAAAGGAAAAGAAAAAATATTTTCATTTTTTGACATTTCATTGAGTATTTCTTCTCTTCTTGCAGACACCGCTACTTTCCAACCTTCTTTTGCAAATTTTTCAGCAACTGCTTTGCCAATTCCGCTACTGGCTCCAGTAACCCAGATTTTTTTCTGACTTTCAGACATAAATTAGTTATATCTTATAATACAGGTAATAATAAATAATAATTTTATGTCGATCAGAAGAACAATAAAAAAAAATCAAAAAGAATGGCTGAGTCAAAACGCAGATCTTAAAATTTTAGATTTAGGTTGTTCTAACGCAAATTATTGGCCAGAAGCCAATCATTTTGCTGATATTCATGATTATAAAGATGAATTTGAAATCAAAAATTTAAAATTTACTAAAATTGAACCTGATAAAAAATTGCCATTTAATGACAAGGAATTTGATTATATAATCTGTGCTCACGTTATAGAGCACGTAAATGACCCAATTTTTTTTAAAAAGGAAATAGAAAGAGTTGGAAAATCTGGGTATATCGAACTTCCAACACGATTAAATGACAACATGGTTTTTGGATGTGACGAAGAAATATTTGGTCATAAATGGTGGTTTGAATTTGATGATGATAATAAAAAATTAGTATTTTCATCAAAAATTGATGCTATTGAGCAATTTCTAAGCGTAGGATCTGTTTTTGATTTTGCAGATATTTTTGATGACAGTTTTATCATTCAAACCTACTGGGAAGATAACATTGATATGGAACAAAAGGAGTCTTATCAAATTAAGAAGAAAATTTATTTTCTTTCATTAGTAAAAAAATATTTCAGTAAAAAAATTAGAATTCAAATATCTAAACTAAAAGATATTTTAAGATCTTAATGACCAAAAATAGAATTTTTTCTTTATTATTAATATTGGCTATAACATTCATTGTGCCAATGATTGGTGGTTACACTACATCAACTTTTAAAGAACCCTGGTATTCACAAATTATTTTACCAAACTTTAATCCTCCAAGTTGGGTATTTGCCCCGGTGTGGTCAACATTATATTTTTTAATGTCACTCGCTATTTGGAAAATTTGGATAAAATCTTATGATAAAAATTTATTAAAAATTTATTTTATTCATCTATTTTTTAATAGCACATGGAGCATCGTATTTTTTGGATTTCATTTAATTGGATTGGCCCTTTTAAATTTAGTAATTATATTAACCTTCATTATAATTTTAATGAAAGAGTATTTTGTAAGAGACAAAGTAAGCTTTTTTTTAATGACTCCCTATTTAGTTTGGTCTAGCTATGCATTAATTCTCAATAGTTCAATTTTTCTATTAAACTAAATCCATCTAATTGGGTAATTTCTTTTCAGGAGATACCGATTTATTATTACTGATAAAATAATGATGACTATTGAACCAACTATTACAGGAAAAACAATATAACTCAATGATACGTCAGCAAACAACGCTATTAAAGGGTTTGCGGCTGCAGGAGGGTGTATAATTTTTAAATACATCATTAGTGTTACCGTAGCACCCACAGATAATCCAAGCGTTAGGTAAGACATCCCTAAAAATTCATTAAAAAGAATTCCTATAACGATTGCTAATAAGTGACCAAAAAAAACATTTGAAGGTTGAGCAAATTCACTATCATGAAAAACCAATACAATTAAAGTAGACGACCCAAAAGAAAACATTAACCAAAAACCTGTGGATGTTTCGAAGCTAAGGAAAGAAAGAATTCCAATAATAATTGAAGCAAACAGTCCTGCGAGCAAAGGATCTAATTTTTTTGGTATTTTCATATATATTTTTTTTTAAATTAAGTTATATACACATAATGGATTATAACAAACCATTCAACTTTCTTAAAAATTTACCACCTAAGTTGAACTCATTTTATAAAACAAAGTCTAAGTCTGGTTTAGTAGTAAGCAATAAATCAAAATCAAAAAAAGATTTTGATCCTGTAACTAATTTTGATAAAGCATTTGAAAAATATATACGATCACTGATAAATAAAAAGTTTCCAAAAGACTCAATTATCGGAGAGGAATTTGAAGATAAATATTCATCAAATGATTATAAATGGTCTATTGATCCAATAGATGGCACAAGAGCTTTTGTTATTGGCGCACCTACATGGTCAAATTTAATAAGTTTATCGTTTGAAGAAAGATCTCTAATAGGCTTAGCTAACTTTCCAGAGCTAAATAAATATTATATTAACGATAAAAAAAAATCGTATTGTTATAAGAACCAAAAAAAATCTATTTTAAAATCATCTAATAATAATAATTTAAAAACAATAAAGATAATCGGAAATTTTCATGGAACATTGAGTTATGAAAAACAACGCAAAGTGATTAAAAAATTTGGTTGGTCTTTTAGACTAGCTGGATTTGACGCGCTGAATTATTGTTTATTAGCTGAGGGAAAAGTTGACGCTGTAATCGAAGCAAATTTAAAACCTTATGACATACTTCCTTTGATACCAATAATAAAAAATTCTGGGGCAATAGTCACAAATTGGAAGAATGAACCAGCGGAGAATGGTGGAAATATTCTAGCAACATCTAATAAGATTTTGCATAATAAGATTTTAAATTTATTAAAGCCGTTTACCAAAAAGTAGAATGATAAATATATTTTTAAATAGAGTATTCAGAGCAATTAAAATCGATATTGAATTGTTTGAAGAAGTTGAAAAAGATAAAAATGCAACTTTTCAAGCAGGTGCTGTAGTAGTCTTATCTAGTTTGGCTGCAGGTGTTGGTTCAATTCATTTAGGAGCCTCTAATTTTCTAGTGGCACCAGCTCTTTCATTATTAAGCTGGTATGTGTGGGCGTATGTAATTTATTTTGTTGGAGTAAAACTTTTTGGAGGAGTTAAAACAAAAAGTAATCACGGAGAACTTTTAAGAACGATAGGCTTTTCAAGTGCACCTGGACTAATAAGAGTTTTTGGGATTACACCAGAGTTAATGACAGTTACATTTATTGGTTCTGCTTTTTGGATGCTTGCTTGCATGGTTGTAGCAGTAAAAGCAGCTTTAGATTACGACAGTCTTTGGAAAGCTTTTGGAGTTGTTGTAGTTTCCTGGTTGTTTCAAGCTTTTTTCTTATTCTTAGTGATAGTTCTATTCAAAGGGATTTAAATAGGGAATATTGTTTTTGCTAAATTACAACTTTTACAAATCTTGTAGCCATGCATAATCAAATTTTGTTTAACGCTTTCTTCCTCATTTTTACATTCTTCACATACATCATTGATTTCTAGTCCTTCTTTAATAACCCAAGCTCTGTGGTAAAAATTATCAACGTTTTTTTGTATTAAAGATTTTGCAAAAATTTCAGCCTGCTTTTTTTTAAATGGGCCATGAATTTTTTTAGTTTTTTCATCAATAGTATCAATATTGTTAGGGTTTTTATGAATTCCCTCTATGACAATAAATCCATCGTTTTCCATATTCATTAATATAACATATTTTAAATGAGAATTTTTTTACTATTCGTCACATTAATAATCATAAATCCAGTTTTACATGCTGAGGAAAAAAAAGCTTATTTTGCAGGTGGTTGCTTTTGGTGTATGGAGGAGTCATTCGATCA
>JBJLED010000023.1:0-5931 GCA_045566055.1 Candidatus Pelagibacter sp.
TTTAACATTTTTTATTCAAACCTCAGACACAGAGAACTTGTACATTTTTCATGTTTTAGCCCAATTGAGGATAAACTTCTTTAGTTATACTCCCTCCTAATTCTCAGTTGGGCCCATAATACAACTTCACATAAAAAAAATATTATAGTAATTAAAGTTTAATGTTTAAAATTTTAAACCTAAGCAATGTATTTTATTGGATTGAGAAATTAATTGGATTTATAAATTCAATCTTTTTTATTTTACTTTTAGCGGCCCTTTCTTTTGCTTTAATTTTTTCACCGCCTGATTATTTGCAGGGAGAAAGTGTAAGAATAATGTATGTACATGTTCCTTCAGCATGGATTGGTTTAGCTTCTTTTTCTTCAATTGCAATATTGTCCATCGCCCATTTTATTTTTAAAATTAAAAATATTAAATTAATAACTAAAAGTATCGCTCCAATAGGTCTTATGTTTACATGCTTAGCATTAGTTACTGGCTCTATTTGGGGTCAACCAACATGGGGAACATGGTGGGCTTGGGATGCTCGAATAACATCAATGTTGATCCTTGCTCTTTTTTATATTGGATTTATCTCAACTCACAAATTTATTTCAGATGAAAACAAAGCAAATAAAATTTCTAGTATTATTGCGATAATAGGTTTAATTAATATTCCTATAATTAAGTACTCCGTTGATTGGTGGAATACACTTCATCAACCTGCTAGTATTAAGTTAACTGGTGAGAGCTCAATCCATTCTTCAATGTTAATGCCATTATTGTTAATGTTTTTTGTCTTAATATTGTATTGTGCGCTAATTTTTCTAATGAAATACAAGACAGAAATCATTAGAATAAAGAAAAAAAACTTAAAGAGATTATGATACAAAATTTTTTATCAATGAATGGTTACGGTTTATTCGTATGGGGATCTTTCGCAATTACCTTTATTGCTTGCGGATTGCTTTACTACAAAACATTCAAAACGCTTAAAAAGTATGAAAGAGATTTTGCGAAAGAGATTAACGAACTTTCATCTGAGAGAAAGAAAATGGTTATCGAGAATTCAAAAATAGCTTCACAAGTTTTATCCTCATCTAGCAAAACTATTTAAAGCATTTAATGCTCCCAAAAAAAGTAAAAAAAAGAGCATCACTCTTAGCCATAACGTTACTAGTATCAGTAGCAGGAATTTTCTTTGTACTTCAATCATTAAACAAAAATATTTTATATTTTAAATCTCCTACAGATATAAAAAATAATCAAAATATTAATTTTGATAAAAAAATTAGAGTAGGTGGCATGGTTAAAAAAAATTCATTAATAATTAAAGAGGAGGAAATAGAGTTTATAATCACTGATTTTAATAACGAGCTAAATATTAGTTTTAGCGGCACAGTTCCTAACTTATTTTCAGAGGAAAAAGGTGTTGTTGCTGAAGGAAAGTTACAAGATAAAACTTTTTTTATAGCTGATAGAATTTTAGCAAAACATGATGAAAATTATATGCCTCCAGAATTAAAAGACATGATGAAAAAAAATGCTAAGTAATCTAGGAAATATTTTATTATTTTTAAATGTAATCTTAAGTTTAAGTATTATTTATACTGCTAACAGGAATCTAAAAATATCTGGAGGAGTAGATAAAAATATTTTTCAACTAAGTTTAATCCAGAGTACCTCAATAATTATTTGCTTTTTTGTTTTGATAGCTGCTTTTATTGTCTCAGATTTTTCTTTAATCACCGTTTATCAAAACTCGCATTCTTTGAAGCCATTATTTTATAAGATTGCAGGAACATGGGGAAATCATGAAGGAAGCTTGTTGCTTTGGGCAATCATTCTTTCAATATTTTCTTTTTTATTTCTAGTTTATAATAAAAATCATCCAAAAAAATTTAGACTTCTAACTTTAATAATTCAAAATATTTTAATACTCGGTTTCCTTTTTTTTATTCTTTTTAATTCAAATCCTTTCAGCAAAATTTCACCAATTCCATCAGAAGGTTTAGGTTTAAATCCAATATTACAAGATCCTGCTTTAGCTATTCATCCTCCATTACTTTACGTAGGTTTTGTTGGTGCTTCTATTTATTTTTCAGCAGCAATAGCATCATTAATTACGAACTATTCAGAGAAATCATTTTCTCTCTCTATAAAAAATTGGGTTTTAATATCTTGGTGCTTTCAAACACTTGGAATTCTTGTTGGATCTATATGGGCTTACTATGAATTGGGCTGGGGAGGCTATTGGTTTTGGGACCCAGTAGAGAATGCTTCTTTGTTGCCTTGGTTTGCTATGACAGCCTTATTTCATTCATTAATTGTTTTCGAAAAAAGAAATTTATTTTATTTTTGGGTAATAATTCTCTGTTTAATTACTTTTACTTTAAGTGTTACAGGAACCTTTTTAGTAAGATCTGGTATTTTAAATTCTGTTCATACATTTGCGAGCGATCCAACTAGAGGGATTTATATATTAATATTTTTAAGTTTAATGATATTTGGATCTATTTTTCTTCTTTTTCAAAAGTATAAAAAAGAAAATTATGATTTAAATCAAAACAGCAAAGAAACATTCATTTTAATTAATAACTGGTTTATGATGTTTTACTTAATTACCGTTTTGCTAGGAACTATTTACCCAATTTTTACTGATGCTTTAACAGATAATAAAATTTCGGTAGGCCCACCTTTTTACAATACAATTATATTCCCAGTGGTTGTTGTATTTCTCTTATTTATGGCTGTAGGACCTAAAGCAAAATGGATAAAAAACAAATTTGAAAATATTAGAACTTATATTCTAATATTAACCGGTGCAATTGGTTTAAATTTAGCAATAATATTTTTCTTTAAAAGTTATTCACTTTTATCTAATTTTATTATTATCAGCGCTCTATTTTTGATTATTTCTTCTTTGATGGATATAGCAAAAGCTCTTAAAAAAAATAAATTAGATTTTGCCAGAATTATTTCACACACGTCTTTTGGTTTTTTAGTATTATTCATTGGATTGAATGATATTTTCTCAGTGGAAAAAGATTATAATATTAAATTGGGAGAAACAAAAAACTTTGAGAATTATTCTATTCAGTTACAGAATTTAGACTTAAAAAATTATAAAAATTATCAAGCAGTAATTGGAAAATTAGAAATAAAAAATATAAATTCAAATCAAACTAATATTTTAAATCCAGAAATAAGAATTTACGATAAACCCAAAACTCTAACTTATGAAGCAGCTATTAAAACCAGTTTAATAAAAGATTATTATTTAACCATGAGTAATATTGATAGATCAGATTATTATAATATTAAATTTCAAAAGAAACCATTAATGGTTTGGATTTGGATCTCGGTAATTATGATTGTTGTTGGTGGCTCTATAAGACTATTTAGTAATGCAAAAAATAATTAAGATAATAATTTTATTCATTTTCTTATTTGTAATAGGTATATTTTATATAAGTCTAACAAGAGATACAAATTATAATACCTCAAGTTTAATAAATAAGGAGACGCCTGAATTTAAAATTATTTCTTTTGATAATTCAAATTTTTATACAAGAGATGACATAAAAAAAAATAATTATACACTAATAAACTTTTGGGCATCTTGGTGTGCTCCTTGCAAAATCGAACATCCTATACTAATGAAATTGTCCCAAAAAAAAAATTTAATGTTACTAGGTATCAATTTTAAGGATAAAGAGCCCCAAGCTAAAACTTTTTTAAGCGAGTTAGGTAATCCTTATGATTTATTAGCGAAAGACAAAAATGGTAAACATTCAGTGAAGTTTGGTATTTATGGAATTCCAGAAAGTATATTAGTAAATAAGAAATTAATGATTATACAAAAATTTGTAGGACCACTATCAGTTGACGATTATAATAATATTATCAAAATTATAGATTAATTATGAAATTAAGTTTATTTTTGTTTTTTTTTATATTTTTTTCCAAATTTATTTTTGCGGCAGAAAAGACTATTGATCCAAATTTAATTCATAAAAATTTACGCTGTCTAGTCTGCCAAGGACAATCAATTTCAGACTCGAATTCTGATTTTGCCCAAACAATAAAATTAGTCGTGAAAGATTTAATTGATGAGGGCAAAACAGAAGATGAAATTTATGAATTTATGTCTGATAAATATGGAGACTGGATTGTGTTTAAACCTCAATTTAATACTCAAAATTCTTTGTTATGGATTTTGCCTTATATAGCACTAATTTTTGGAGGGTTTTTCATTTTCTCTTTTTTAAAAAAAAGACAATAAAGCCCTAAAGGAAACTGTACATATTAAACATTTAGTTGTATTTTTTTAGCATGAAATTCAAACTACTTATTAGTTTAATTATTATCTTTTTAACGTTTGCAAATGTGAATGCAGATCAAGGAGATTCTGATATCTCATTTTATACAGGCACTTTTGATATAATAGATGATGAAGGGGATGATCAAACCACTTTATTCGGAATAGAACACAAAAATCCAAATTTGTTTAGAGATACTTTTCTTGGTAAATTCAAACCAGTTACAGGCGCTTTTATGACAGGAAATAGTTCAGTTTACCTTTACACAGGTATTGAAGGGCAATATGGAATTGGTCCTTTAAAAATTTTGCCGAGTTTTTCTCCTGGCTATTATGAAAAAGGCGATGGAAAAGATTTAGGAAGCGCGTTAGAATTTAAAAGTGAAGTTAAGATAGGTCTTGATATTTTTGAAAATTCAAAATTAAGTTACAGTTACAGTCATATTTCAAATAATGATTGGGGTGAAAAAAATCCTGGAACTGATAATCAACATATAACTTTTTCTAAGAACTTTTAATTAAAATGAGTCTTAACGATTGTTATAACTTTGAAGATTTTAGAAGATTAGCAAAAAAAAATTTACCAGCTCCTATATTTCATTATATTGATGGTGGTTCGGATGATGAAGTTACACTTAAGAGAAATACTGAGTCATTTTTGAAATGTGATCTTATTCCAAATATTTTAGCTGGAGTTGGAGAACCAGATCTTTCCACAACAGTTTTTGGGCAAAAAATAGATATGCCATTATTTTTATCTCCAGTTGCTATGCAAAGACTTTTTCATCACGACGGTGATAAAGCTAGCGCCAGAGCAGCTGAAAAATTCGGAACTTTTTATAGCATGTCAACTATGGCAACCTCGTCAATAGAAGAAATTGCAAACATATCGGGTGGACCAAAAATGTTTCAAATATATATTCACAAATTAAAAGGATTAACAGATAACCTTATTGATAGATGTAAAAGTTCTGGTTTTAAATCAATGTGTCTTACAGTTGATACTGTTACTGCTGGGAATAGAGAAAGAGATCATCACTGGGGATTTACAACGCCACCAAAACTAACTTTAAAAAGTATTATAAGTTTTATGAAACGACCTGGTTGGACATTTAATTATTTAACTCATGAAAGATTTCAGATGGCGAATGTTAAAGATTTTACAAAAAAAGGAACGAGTATAGCCAAAGGTGTAATGGAATATATAAATGAACAATACGATCCCGCTATGAGTTGGAAAGATGCGGAATATTGCATTAAGAGATGGAAAGGTCCGTTTGCAATAAAAGGTTTAATGTCAGTAGAAGATGCTAAACGTGCAGTTGATATTGGAGCTTCAGCAATTTTACTTTCCAATCATGGTGGAAGACAGCTAGATGGTTCAAGATCTCCTTTTGATCAGCTGCCAGCAATAAGAGAAGCTGTTGGTGACAAGCTTGAAATAATTTTGGATGGAGGAGTTAGAAGAGGAACACATGTAATAAAGGCTTTATCTTTAGGAGCAACTGCATGTAGTTTTGGTAAAGGTTTTTTATTTGGACTAGGAGCCGGCGGTCAAGCTGGAGTTGAACAAGTTTTAAAAAGAATGAGAGAAGAATTAAGAAGAGATATGATTTTATTAGGTTGTA
>JBJLED010000024.1:0-5405 GCA_045566055.1 Candidatus Pelagibacter sp.
TAAGATTTTTCTTGGTTTCTTACTTAACTAATCTTTTTGGTAAAAAATTTGGTGACTTTATCGAAAAGAAAGGTGCGTTATGGTTTACTGCAACTGGAATATTTATTGTAATTTTAGCGGCCGTCTTATACATAACTTTCGTTAAATGAATTCAAACAAGTTATTATTAAATGGCATTTTAGTTTTTAGCATTCTCTCGCTCTCAATAGCCTATTTCATACAATATGTTCTTGGTCATAAACCTTGTAATTTATGTATAATTGAAAGAATTCCTTATATTGCCTCAATAATACTTATTTCTTTAATCTTTATTTTAAATAAATACCAAAAAATAATTTCTAGCCTCATTTTAATATTCTTTATTTTTGGTGCTGTAGTTTCTTTTTATCATTTTGGAATTGAACAAGATTTTTTTAGCGAGTCTTTAATCTGTGAATTAACTAATAACAACCCTTTAAACAAAGAAGAGCTTCTTAATCAGCTAAAAAAAGCAGAGATAGTTAGCTGTAAAGATGTTACTTTTAGGTTTTTAGGGCTTTCACTTGCTACAATAAATACAATTATCTCAACAATACTTAGTGGTATTATGATTAAAATTATTAAAAATTATGGAAAAAACTAACAAAAAAACATTAGAAGAAATTATAAGAGTAGATCATGCGGGTGAGCGAGGTGCTATTAAAATATATGAGGGACAACTTCTAGCTCTTAAAACGTTCAAACAAGATGAATTTTTAAAGAAGAAAATAGAAGAAATGAAAGAGCATGAAAAAGAGCATTATGAATTTTTTGATCAAGAAATAAAAAAAAGAAATATTAAACCCACAAAACTATTACCTCTCTGGGATATAATGGGTGTAACGCTTGGATTTGGAACAGCAATGCTTGGAGAGAAAGCGGCGATGCTTTGTACGGCATCGGTGGAAGAAGTAATTGATGGACACTACAAAGATCAAACCTACAAATTAGGTAATGACGAAAAAGAATTAAAAGAAAAAATAAAAAAATTTAGGGATGACGAATTACATCATAAAGATATTGCTTACGATAACGGAGCTACCAAAAAAGGTTTATTTGGAGTTTTAGATAAAGTGATCAAAACTTCATCGAGAATAGCTATTACAATTTCAGAAAAAATTTAATTAAGGTTCTAGTTCGATGTCCCAATATAGATAGTCCATCCAACTCTCATGTAAAAAATTCGGAGGGAAGTTTCTTCCGTTACGGTGTAAATCTTCTACAGTTGGTGCGTACGGTTTGTTTGCTAATTTTAGATCACAATCTTTATAAAGCTTTCCACCTTTTTTAACATTACAACTTGAACAAGCTGTCACAACATTGTTCCAATCTGTTAATCCACCTCTTGATTTTGGTAATAGATGATCGAATGTTAAATCTTTTTTATCTCCACAATACTGACAGGCAAACTTGTCTCTTAAAAAAACATTGAATCTTGTAAAGTTTGGATTTTTTGAAGGTTGAATAAAATTTTTAAGTGCGATCACACTCGGTAAGTTCATTTCAAACGATGGACTTCTTATTTTTCTTTTGTAATTTGAAACTATACTCACCCTATCTAAAAAAACTGATTTTACTGCATCTTGCCAACACCAGATTGACAGCGGGTAATAACTTAAGGGTCTAAAGTCAGCGTTTAAGACAAGCGCTGGACATTTCTCAAGAGGTACTTTATCGACAGAAGAAATAATCATACATTAAAGCTAACTGATACAAAAAATTATATCAAGTTATAATTATGTATCACTATAAATAATTAAGAATTAAATTGTTTTTTTATAAATTGCAGGCCCAAACTTGACCCTTCGGTAGGTATGCGATGTTCACAGTTTTTGAAAATTTGTGTTTCAATTTCGTAATTATTTTTATTAAAAAATTCCTTTGCCTCTAATAATGAGTCGATAGTAACAACTTGATCTATATCCCCATGCATTAAAATAATCTTTGGTCTAGAGTTAATATTTTTTGAAAGATGTCCGGTATCAATAATTCTACCTGAATAGCCAATTACAGAATTCACTGTGTCTTTTCTTTTTAAACCAGTTTGTAAAGTAATCATACAGCCTTGGCTAAATCCTCCAATGATGATTTCACTAGCTTTCAAATTATTATTTTTTTTAACTTCATCAATAAGTTTATTTAATTTGTTTTCTGCGACCAATGATTTAGCTAAAACTTGTTCTGATGTTTGATCCATGAGATCAAACCATTGAAAACCTGAAGGGCTTGCTGCACATTTTTCAGGTGCATCAGGACAAATGAATATTGTATCAGGTAGATGAGCTCGCCAATAATTTGCGAGGATTGAGATATCGTTGCCATCTCCTCCATAACCGTGGCAAAGTATAACGGCGTTTTTGGGTTTATTTTTAGAAAGTGGTTCTAAAATAATTGTATTTAATGAATAGGTCATGATAGTAGAATGTTAAATGTCTGAATTTTTTTTTAATTTTATTGGTTTCACTTTATTGGGTGCTGTCGCCGTAGTTTTAATAATGGGTATATATACTTTATTTAAGGGCGGAAGTACCAGTAAAAAATATTCTAATAAATTAATGCAATTACGGGTCTTACTTCAGTTTATTGCAATTATTGTTTTGGTTTTAATGGCTTATTTTTTTAAAAACTAAATATATTTTTTCATTAAACTGATAAAATCATCACTGACAAAATCAACTTCACCAATGACTCTGCCGAATTCATCACCATTTTTATCGATCAAAATACTTGTAGGAAGTCCTCGCATTTTGAATTGCTTTACTAATTTCAACTTTGGATCATAGTAAGTATCTAGACTAGCAACACCAACGCTTCTGAAAAAGTCTCTTACTTTGAGTTTATTAGGTTGTTCCATGTTAATGGCGTAAACTTTAACTTGTGGGAATCGATTTGTTAATTTTTCAAGTGAAGGCATTTCTCTTTTGCAGGGAGCGCACCAGGTTGCCCAGAAATTCAAGATCATGATGTTGCCTTTTTTGTTAGTTAAATCAACATCGTTAAGATCTGAATCTTTGAATTTTAATTCTTTAATTTGAGTCGGTTTTTCGTGAATTACTATATTTTTTGAAAAATCTTCTGCCCCGTAAAGATTGTGGTTAATCAGATTTAGAAGGATTATGTGAATATAGATTTTAAAAGATTTACTAATTTTCATATTAATTTAAATTAGAAATAACACAGTAAAATGAAAAATAAAACAATTTGGTCTAATAGATTTAAAAGCAAAACGTCTCAATCTTTTCAAAAGATTGGGTCTTCAATTCATATTGATAAAAGACTTTATGAGCAAGATATCACTGCATCTATAGTACACACACAGATGTTGATGAAACAAAAGATCATTAAAAATGAAGATGGTAATAAAATTATAAATGGACTAAAAAAAATTAAGGCTCAAATAGATAAAGGTAGTTTTGAATTTAAAGAAAAATATGAAGATATTCATTTAAATATAGAAAAAGCATTATTCGAGATTATTGGTCCCTCGGCTGGATTTATGCACACTGCAAGATCAAGAAATGATCAGGTAGTAACCGATTTTAAATTATGGATTAAACAAGCGTCAAATGAAATCATAAAAGACATTTCGCTTGTGATGAAAAATTTAATAAAAAAAGCTGAAAAAAATACCGATACGGTTATGCCTGGAATGACGCATTTGAAAAATGCGCAACCTATTTCATTCGCACATTATTTATTGTCGTACTATGAGATGTTAAAAAGAGATAAAAAAAGATTTGAAAATAATCTTGAACTTTTAGATGAGTGTCCACTTGGATCTGCGGCACTTTCGGGAACATCTTATAAAGTAGATAGAACCTACACTGCGAAAAAACTTGGTTTTAAAAAACCTACAGATAATTCTATCGACTCTGTGGCCGATAGAGATTTCGCAATTGATTTTTTATATGCTTCTGCTGTTTGTGCAATGCATTTATCTAGATTAGCCGAAGATTTTATTATTTATAATTCTGATGCTTTTAATTTAATTTCATTTAAAGACAGTATGCTTACAGGATCTTCAATTATGCCACAAAAAAAGAATCCTGATCCTGCAGAACTAATTAGAGGAAAAGTTGGAATAAATTATGGAAAGCTAAATGCAATGCTAACAATAATGAAAGGTCTACCCATGTCCTATTTTAAAGATATGCAGGATGATAAAGAGTTGGTTTTTGGTGGCTTTGATACTTTGAAAGATACTCTAACTATGAGTGCTGAATTAATCAGTTCTGTACATCCCAATAAAGTGAATATGCTCTTTATGGCTAACCAAGGTTTCACGACAGCAACTGATTTTGCAGACTATCTTGTTAAAAATAAAAATTTATCGTTTAGAGAGTCTTATGCTATTTCAGCAAAACTCGTTAATTACGCAGAAAAAAATAAAAAGACTTTATCTGAATTAAATTTGGAAGAAATCAAAAAATTTTATAAAAATTTAGATAAAGGTGTTTTAAAAGTATTTGATGTTATAAATTCTATGAATGCAAAAAAATCTTATGGAGGAACATCTGTAATTAATGTTAAATCAATGATAAAAAAATATAAAAAGGAAATTTAATGAAACTTATAGCTGCTTTTTTCTTGATGATTTTTATTTTAACTAGTTGCGGGAAAAAATCTGAACCTCAATATCAAGGTAAAATAGATCAGATCAATATAATTTCATAATCTTATGCAAAATTTAAGATATGTAGGTAAAAATTTATTTGTTGAGAAACTATCAATCAAAAATATTTTAAAAAAAAATAAAACACCCTTTTATATTTATTCAGAAAATCAAATTGCTTTCAATTTTTTAAAATTTGCCAATACTTTTAAAAAAACTAATCCTTTAATTTGTTTTGCTGCAAAATCTAATAGTAACTTAAATATACTTCGTATACTTGGTAAACTAGGTGCTGGGGCTGATGTTGTTTCTGGAGGTGAATTATTAAAAGCTTTAAAAGCAGGCATAAGACCTAATAAAATTGTTTTTTCTGGAGTGGGTAAAACTGAAGAGGAGCTGAAAATTGCTATTAATAAAAAAATATTGTTAATCAATTGTGAGTCTGAAAGTGAAGCCAAATTAGTAAATAATTTATCAAAAAAATTAAGAAAGAAAGTCTCAATAGGATTTAGATTAAATCCAAATGTTGATGCCAAAACGCATAAAAATATATCAACTGGTAAAGCTGAAAATAAGTTCGGCTTATCGATAAAAAATTTTAAAATTTTTCTAAAAACAGTAAAATCTTTTAAAAACGTAAAATTAGATGCATTGAGTGTGCATATTGGTAGTCAAATTTTAAACGATGCACCTTTTAGAAAAACTCTAAATGTAATGAGTAAATTAATAAAAGAATTAAAACTGAATTTAAAATATGTCGATTTGGGCGGTGGTT
>JBJLED010000025.1:0-5062 GCA_045566055.1 Candidatus Pelagibacter sp.
GAGGTCTATCTTTTAATTTAAATAATCCATGATTTATAAAAAAGTTTAAAAAAAGTTTTAAAGGCATATCTTTTGCTTTTTCAAAAGGCATAGACCATATAGCTGCTACCATTGGAATAATGTGATACTCAATAAAGTAATTTGATAATTTCAATTTATTTAAATATCCACCTAATGTTTCTTTCGTAATATTTTGGCTAAGAAGTAATGGGGCTTTTTTGTAAAAACTGATTATTTCATTAATCATTTTTAAAAATTTAATGTTGAACAAGTTTTTTTTGTTTGCAAATATTGAATTTAAATTTCTTCCGCCATATTCTACATTTGTATTCTTAATAGAAACAGCGAAGGACATGTTGCTTTTTTCAAACGGAACATCTAATTCCTGAAAAAATTTTATTAAGTTTGGATAAGTTAATTCATTAAAAACAATAAATCCTAAATCAACTGGTGTAACTTTATTATCCTCTTTAATGTCATAAGTAAAAGAATGGCCTCCAAAATGATCATCTTGTTCAAATAAATCAACTTTATGTTTTTTGGAGAGATAGTACGCTGCAGAGAGACCAGAAATCCCTGAACCGATTACTGCTATTTTCATTATTTACACTTATGCAGCTTCATCTTTATATTCATCCATAGATGGGCATGAACATACAAGATTACGATCCCCGTATACATTGTCTACTCTTGCTACTGGGGCCCAATATTTATTGTTCTTAACAAACTCATTAGGAAATGCAGCTTCCTCTCTAGTGTATTTGTGTGTCCATTCGCTTGAGGCACATTCAATATATGTATGAGGAGCATTCTTTAGTGGATTATCTAATTTATCAAATTTAGATGTTTCTACTGCATTAATTTCTTTTTTAATTTTTATTAACACGTTACAAAATTTGTCTATTTCTTCTAGATTTTCACTTTCAGTGGGTTCGATCATAATCGTTCCTGCCACGGGCCAAGACATTGTTGGGGCGTGATAACCAAAATCAATTAATCTTTTAGCTATGTCTTCCTCCGATATTCCTGAGCTTGCCTTAATAGGTCTAATATCAATAATACATTCATGCGCAACATTTCCATTTTTCCCTGTATATAAAACTTTATAATCCTTAGATAATTTTTTTGAAATATAATTTGCATTTAGTATTGAAACTTGAGATGCTTTTTTTAAACCCTCTGCGCCCATCATTTTTATATACATCCATGAAATAGGTAAAATACTTGAACTACCCCATGGAGCTGCTGAAACAGCGCCCATGCCATTATTTGGTCCTGACTCTTTAATTATTTCATGAGTTGGTAAAAAATCTGCTAAATGCTTGGAGCATGCAATCGGCCCCATGCCTGGCCCCCCACCTCCATGAGGAATGCAAAAAGTCTTGTGTAAATTAATGTGACACACGTCAGGTCCAAATTTACCTGGTTTAGCTATCCCTACTAGAGCGTTTAAGTTTGCTCCATCCATATAAACCTGACCTCCAAACTTATGCACGATGTCACAAATTTCAATTATCTTTTCCTCAAAAACACCGTGTGTTGATGGATACGTCACCATCAATGCAGCTAGATCTTTTGAATGTTTTTCAGCTTTGTCTTTTAAATCTTTAATATCAACATTTCCATCTTCGTCACAATTAACAACAACAACTTTCATACCGCACATTTGAGCGCTTGCAGGATTTGTTCCGTGAGCAGAATTAGGAATTAAACACACGTTTCTATTTGCTTGATTATTGCTTTTATGAAATTTTCTTATTGTCATTAAACCAGCATATTCTCCTTGCGCCCCTGAATTTGGTTGTAAGGATACAGCATCATAACCAGTTATCTCTTTTAGGTCGTTTATTAAATCATTAAATAATATTTTGTAACCTTTCATTTGTTCAGTAGGTACAAATGGATGCGGTAAAGAAAATTCCTTCCAAGTAATTGGTATTAACTCAGCTGTTGCATTTAATTTCATTGTACAAGATCCTAAAGCGATCATGGATCTATTAAGAGCAATATCACAATCCTCAAGTTTTTTAAGGTATCTTAACATTTCTGTTTCTGAATGATATTTATTAAATACTGGGTGGGCTAAATATTTTGAAGTTCTTAAAAGATTTTTTGGTAAATTGTTTAGATCTACTTTAGTGTTTTGACCTAAATTTTTCGATATCCCAAATATTTTTAATAAAGTGTTTACGTCATTAAGTTTTTTAGCCTCATCAAATGCAACAGATAATGTATCTTTATCAACTTTTCTTAAATTTATTTTTTCTTCATAAGCCTTTTTCAGAATAGTTTCGGTTTTTTCATTTGTTTTAATTGTTACAGTATCGAAGTAATAATCGCTTAATATTTTAAATCCTCCATTTTTAATCTCATCTCCAAATAATTTTGCTAAAGATGATGTTCTATTAGCTATTTTTAAAATTCCAACTGGACCATGATAGATTGCAAATGCCGCGGATATTATTGCAAGCAACGCTTGAGCTGTACAAATATTACTTGTGGCTTTATCTCTTCTAATATGTTGTTCTCTTGTTTGTAAAGATAATCGATAAGCTTTCTTACCATGTCGATCAACTGACACGCCGATAATTCTTCCAGGCATCGATCTTTTAAATTCTTCTTTAGTCGCAAAGAAAGCTGCGTGAGGACCACCATAACCCATGGGAATTCCAAATCTTTGCGCGCTACCTACTGCAATATCTGCTCCTAATTCTGCGGGAGTTTTTAATCTTGTTAACGCTAATAAATCACAAACTAAAATTGCTTTACCATTTTTTTTATGAATTTGGCTTATACTTTCGCTAGGATCTTGAATATCTCCTAGTGTACCAGGGTAAGCTAAAACTCCACAAACAATGTCTTCTTTGATTTTATTTAAATCTTTTTTTTCATTTCCAATTATTAGTTCTAAACCAAATGGTTCAGTTCTAGTTTTTATAAGATCAATAGTTTGTGGATTACATGAATTTGAAACAAATATTTTTTTAGAATTATTTTTATCTAATCTTTGGCTAAGACCAACTGCCTCTGCAGTAGCTGTTGATTCATCAAGTAAAGAAGCATTAGCGATATCCATACCTGTTAAATCAATAATTAATTGTTGAAAATTTAAAAGCATTTCTAATCTGCCTTGAGCAACTTCGGGCTGGTAAGGGGTGTAAGATGTGTACCATCCTGGATTCTCTAAAATATTCCTCAAAATTACGTTAGGTGTGATAGAATTATAATAACCCATTCCTATAAAGTTTCTAAAAATAGTATTTTGTTTCGATATAGATTTTAATTTTTTTAAAGCATCATTTTCTGAGAGTGGTTCATCAATTTTTAACTCATCTTTTAATAGGATTTTTTCAGGAACTGTATTATCCATTAAATTTTCTAGTGTTTTATAACCAACTGCTTTAAGCATTTTTTGTTGCTCCTCCTCAGAAGGTCCGATATGTCTGTAAATAAATTCTTTAGAATTATTGTCTATCATTAGCTTGGGTTCTCCGAACAAAATTTATCGTAATCTGCTTTGTTCATTAATTTGTCAAATTCAGATTTATCTTTTACTTTTAATTTAAAAAACCAACTTGTGCCTTCTGGATCAGAGTTTACATTCCCTGGGTCATCAACAATTGATTTATTTCCTTCTAAAATTTCTCCTGAGATTGGAGAATAAACATCACTAGCTGCTTTAGTGGACTCAACAACAGCGGCTTGGCCATCCTTCTCAACTGATTTACCTGCTTCAGGAACTTCTACAAAAACAATGTCTCCTAACATTTCAGTAGCATGTTTTGTAATACCCACAGTTGCAGTATCACCGTCAAGTGAAACCCACTCGTGTTTTTTTGAAAATTTTTTCTCACTCATCGTTAACTCCTTTGTTATTTAACATAACTCTTCTTAAAAAACGGAAGTTCAGAAACTTTACCCCCATGTTTCTTTCCTCTCACCTCTAATTGAATTTTTGTTCCAATTTCTGCATATTTTGTATTTATATAACCCATTGCAACTGGTGCGTTTACGCTAGGACCAAAAGTTCCACTAGTTATTAATCCAATCTCTTCTCCGCTTTCAGTAAAAATTTTTGTATTTTCTCTAGCAATGACTCTTCCTTCAGGCAAAATACCAACTCTTTTTTTTTCACTACCATTTTCAATTAATTTTTTAATTTTTTCCCAACCATTAAAGCCACCTTCTTCTCTTCTTCTCTTAGCTATTGCCCATTTTAAATTAGCTTCAATGGGATTAATTTTTTCATTTAAATCGTGTCCATATAAACATAATCCGGCTTCAAGTCTTAACGTATCTCTAGCACCTAATCCTACAGCAATAACTTTGTTTTCTTTAAAAAATGAAATAAGTTTTTCAACTTTGTTATTAGGAATAGATATTTCAAAACCATCTTCACCAGTGTATCCTGATCTAGTTATATATAGGTTTTCATTATCAAATTTAAAATTATCACCAATCATAAACTTTAAATTTGAAACGCCAGGTATAAGTTTTTCTAAAATCTCAACTGCTTTTGGTCCCTGTAACGCTATTAAAGATAAATCGTTATTTAAAAAATACTTGTGATCTTTGTTTAAAAATTTTTCAATTTGTTTTACATCATTATCTTTACATGCTGCATTTAAAATGATGCAGAAACCTTTAGAAGTTTTTGTAATAATTAAATCGTCTATAATTCCTCCTTCGTTGTTTAGTAAGAAAGAATATTTAGAACGATTTAATTTTAAAGATTTAAGATCTGCTGGAATAATTTTTTCTAAAGCATCAGTTAATGTTTCGTCTCCCTCTAAAAAAAACTGCCCCATATGAGATACATCAAAAAAACCTGCGTATGATCTTGTTGAAATATGTTCTTTTACAATTCCATCTTTATATTGAATTGGCATTTCATAACCTGCAAATGAAACGAATTTAGCGCCAAGATCTTTATGGTAATTGTATAAAGCTGTTTTTTGTACTTCCATAATAACTCTTTTCAAACCCCATCTGTCTATGTACCTGAGAGATTTAATCCTTCGGTGAGGCCAAAGCCTGCTTTCCAGAGTTATTACGGTAACGG